>DAOMNN010000056.1:0-22572 GCA_035443825.1 Rhodocyclaceae bacterium
GTGCCCCCGTCCCACCACCCTCGGCGGGAGGGAGGCGTCCATTACATCTCCTACGTGGATGGGATGGCGGCATGGGCGGCTGTGGGAGCGCCGTAAGGCGCGAACGGGTTACGGCCGGGTCATGTCGAGCGGCACGACCCAGCGGTCGAAATCGTCCGCGCTGACGTAGCCGGTTTCGACTGCAGCCGCGCGCAGTGTGGTCCCTTCCTTGTGCGCCTTCTTCGCGATCTCGGCGGCCTTGTCGTAGCCGATGTGGCGGTTCAGCGCGGTGACCAGCATCAGGTTGCGCCCCAGATTTTCCTCGATGCGGGGCAGGTTGGGCTCCAGCCCGACGGCGCAGTGCTCGTTGAACGAGTGCGCGGCGTCGCCCAGCAGGCGGATGCTTTCGAGCACGGCATGCGCCATGACGGGCTTGTATACGTTGAGCTGGAAGTTGCCCTGACTTCCGGCAAAGGCCACCGTTGCGTCGTTGCCGAATACGCGGGTGCATACCATGGTCAGTGCTTCGGCCTGGGTGGGGTTGACCTTGCCCGGCATGATCGAGCTGCCGGGTTCGTTCTCCGGGATCAGGATCTCGCCCAATCCGGTACGCGGTCCGCTGGCCAGCCAGCGCACGTCATTGGCCATCTTGAACAGGGCGCCGGCGAGGGTGCGCAGCGCGGCACTGACGTCGACCAGCGGATCGTGGGCGGCCAGCGCGGCGAACCGGTTCGCGGCCGAGCGGAAGGGGTGGCCGGTCTCTTCGGCGATGAACGCGGCGCAACGCTCGCCAAAGCGCGGGTGGGCGTTCAGCCCCGTGCCCACGGCCGTGCCCCCGATCGCGAGTTGGTGCAGGCCGCGTGTCATGCTCTTCACGGTTTCGAGTGCATGATCGATCTGGGCGACCCAGCTGCCGATTTCCTGACCGAGTGTCACCGGGGTGGCATCCATCAGGTGGGTGCGCCCCGTTTTCACGATGTGGTCGAAGCGTCGCGATTTTTCCTCGAGCACATCGCGCAGGTGTTGCACCGGCGGCAGGAGATTCCGGAGCAGGGCCTCGGCGACCGCGACGTACATGGCGGTGGGGAAGGTATCGTTGGACGATTGGCCGCGATTGACGTCGTCGTTGGGGTGAATCGGTGACTTCGTGCCCAGCGGCTGTCCGGCCATCTCGTTCGCCCGGTTGGCGATGACCTCGTTGGCGTTCATGTTGGACTGCGTGCCGCTGCCGGTCTGGAAAACCACCAGGGGGAACTCGTCATCCAGCCGGCCGTCGATGACTTCCTGCGCGGCGCGAACGATCAGCGCGGCCTTGTCCTGATCCAGTTCCCCGAGTTCGGCGTTTGCCTGCGCCGCGGCCTTCTTGAGCACGCCCATCGCCCGGACGATCTCGAGCGGCATGCGGAAGCGCTCCGTTCCGATCGCGAAGTTGTCCAGCGATCGCTGGGTCTGCGCGCCCCAGTACCGGTGTGCGGGAACCTGCACGGTTCCCATCGAATCCTGTTCGATGCGGTAGTCCATGGGATTTCATTATAGTCGTCGCGGTCGACAGGCATTCGCGTGAGCCAAAAAAAGGCCCGCAGGCCTTGCGGCGTGCGGGCGAATGCCTCTGGGAGTGGAGGCTGAGGGTAATCAGTCGATGTGCTGGGTGAGCTCTCCGCGCGCATAGCGGTTCGCCATGTCGTCCAGCGGGATCGGTTTGATGCGGTTCGCTCGGCCGGCGGAGCCGAAGGCTTCGAAGCGCGCGCGGCAGATGTCCGCGGCGGCATCGCGTGCGGCGCTGAAGAATTTGCGCGGATCGAATTCCTTTTTCGATTTGGCTGCGAGGCGGCGCATCGCGCCGCTCATCGCGAGGCGCAGATCGGTGTCGATGTTGACCTTGCGCACACCATTGCGAATGCCTTCGACGATCGCATCCACCGGAACCCCGTAGGTCTCGTCGATCTCGCCGCCGAACTCGCGGATGATTGCGAGCCATTCCTGCGGGACGCTGCTCGATCCGTGCATGACCAGATGGGTGTTGGGGATGCGGCGATGAATCGCGGCGATGCGCTCGATGGCGAGGATGTCGCCGGTCGGCGGACGCGTGAACTTGTAGGCGCCGTGACTGGTGCCGATCGCGACGGCAAGTGCATCGACCCCGGTCGCGGCGACGAAGTCCGCGGCTTCGGCAGGATCGGTCAGCAGTTGCGAGTGATCGAGCGTGCCTTCGGCGCCGACGCCATCCTCTTCACCGGCCTGTCCGGTCTCGAGCGAGCCCAGACAGCCCAGTTCGCCCTCGACCGACACGCCCACGGCGTGCGCCATGTCGACGACGCGGCGCGTCACCTCGACGTTATATGCGTAGCTGGCCGGGGTCTTCATGTCCTCGCGCAGCGAGCCGTCCATCATCACGCTGGTGAAGCCCGAGCGGATCGAGCGCTGGCACACCGCCGGGCTGGCGCCGTGATCCTGATGCATGCAGATGGGGATGTCCGGCCACTGTTCCACCGCCGCCTCGACCATCTTGCGCAGGAACGCCTCTCCGGCGTAGCCGCGGGCGCCGGCCGACGCCTGCAGGATGACCGGGCTGTCGCTCGTCTGCGCCGCGGTCATGATGGCCTGGATCTGCTCCATGTTGTTGATGTTGAATGCCGGCACGCCGTAGTCGTGCTCGGCCGCGTGGTCCAGCAACTGGCGCAACGCGATCATTGCCATGCTTTCTCTCCTGAAGTCGTTCCGATGATTGGTGTAGGCATGTCCGGACGCGGGTTTACAGCAGGCGCCTTGCAGCGTCGGCGACGCGCTCCGGCGTCAGGGCGAAGAAGTTGGCCAAGTCGGCCGCAGGCGCGGATTCGCCGAAACGTTCGATGCCGATCACGTTCCCGCGGGTGCGCCCGTTGGGGCTGGTGACGAATTTCCACCAGGCGTCGGAACGGCCAGCTTCCACAGCCACGCGCGGAACTCCTGGTGGCAACACGTCATCACGCCATTGGGCATCCTGGCGCTCGAAGAGGCTGGTGCATGGCATCGACACCACACGTGCCGCGATTCCGTCGGCGGCCAGCAGCTCCCGCGCGGCCATGGCGAGCTGGACCTCCGAGCCGGTCGCGATCAGGACCACCGTCGGCTTGCCCTCGGCGGGGCCCGCCAGCACGTAGCCGCCGCGGCGAATCGCGGTGAGCTGCCCGGGCATGCGCGGCTGGTGCGCGAGATTCTGGCGCGACAGTGCGAGCAGCGAGGGCCCGTCGTTGCGCGCGATGGCGGCGTTCCACGCGGCCTGCGTCTCGACCGCGTCGCAGGGGCGCCACACGTCCAGTCCCGGAATCAGGCGCAGGCTCGGCAGGTGCTCGACCGGCTGGTGGGTCGGGCCGTCCTCGCCCAGCGCGATCGAATCGTGGGTCATGACATAGATGGTGCGCAGGCGCATCAGCGCGCTCATGCGGATGGCGTTGCGTGCGTAATCCGAGAACACCAGGAAGGTCGCGCCGAAGGGCAGCAGGCCACCATGAAGCGCGATGCCGTTCATCGCGGCCGCCATGCCGAACTCGCGCACGCCCCAGTTGATGTGCCGTCCCGGACTGTCGGGGCGCACGGCGCCGCAACCGGACCAGTCGGTGAGATTGGAATGCGTGAGGTCGGCCGAGCCGCCGAGCAGTTCGGGCACGGCGCCCGCGATTCGTCCGATGGCCTGCTGGCTGGCCTTGCGCGTGGCGATGCTGGCACCGTCGCTCTGGACGCCACGCAGAAGGTCGTCGGCGAGCAGTGCGAAGCCGGCCGGCAGTTCGCCTGCCATGCGTCGTTCGAACTCGGCGGCGGTGTCGGGGTGCGCTGCGCGATAGGCCTCGAAACGTTCGTGCCACTCGGCGTGCCGTCGGGCGCCGGCGGACTTTGCATCGAAAGCGGTACGAACCTCCTCCGGAATGACGAAGGGTTCGTGCGGCCAGTCCAGCGCATCGCGAGTGGCGGCGATCTCGTCCGCGCCCAGGGGCGCGCCATGCACGTCCGCGGTACCGGCTCTCTGCGGGCTGCCGAAACCGATGATGGTGCGGCAGCAGATCAGCGTCGGACCGGCGTCTGCGTCCGCATTCGCACGGGCCTCGCGAATCGCGCGGTCGATCGCCTCGATGTCGTGGCCGTCGACGTGCTCGATCACGTTCCAGCCATAGGCGCGGAAGCGCGAGGCGGTGTCGTCCTTGAACCAGCCTGCGACGTCGCCGTCGATCGAGATCCGGTTGTCGTCCCACAGTGCGATCAGCTTCGACAGGCGCTGGACACCCGCGAACGAGGCGACTTCGTGGCTCACCCCTTCCATCATGCAGCCGTCGCCGAGGAACACCCAGGTGTGGTGATCGACGATATGGTGCCCGGCGCGATTGAACTCCTGCGCGAGCTGCCGTTCGGCCAAGGCCATGCCGACCGCATTGCCCAGACCCTGGCCGAGTGGCCCAGTGGTGGTCTCGATGCCCGGCGTCAGTCCGTATTCGGGATGGCCCGGGGTCTTGCTGTGCATCTGGCGGAAGCGCTTGAGCTGGTCCAGCGGCAGGTCGTAGCCGGTGAGATGGAGCAATGCGTAGAGCAGCATCGAGCCATGCCCGTTGGAAAGCACGAAGCGGTCACGGTCCGGCCAGCGCGGATCCGTCGGGTCGTGCTTGAGGTGGCGGGACCACAAGGCGACCGCGATGTCGGCCATTCCCATCGGCATGCCGGGGTGGCCCGAGTTCGCCTTCTGTACCGCGTCGATGGCCAGAAATCGCAGTGCGTTGGCGCACATGCTGTCCAGTGTCGATTGTTCGACTCGTGCGTTCATGCTGAGAGTGCCTTTTTGCGGCGCTCCATCAGGCGCCAGATGAAGGGGGTGAAGATCAGTTGCATGGCCAGCTCCATCTTTCCGCCGGGCACCGCGATGGTATTGGCCCGGCTCATGAAGCTGTTGTCGATCATGTTGAGCAGGTAGGGAAAATCGATGCCTGCAGGATTGGCGAAACGGATCACCACCATGCTCTCGTCCGCGGTCGGCACCGAGCGGGCGATGAAGGGGTTGGAGGTGTCCACCATCGGGACGCGCTGGAAGTTCACGTGGGTGCGTGCGAACTGGGGGCAGATGTAATGCACGTAATCGTGCATACGTCGCAAAATGGTGTCCGTCACCGCTTCGGTCGAGTAGCCGCGCATGCTGCGATCGCGGTGCAGCTTCTGGATCCACTCGAGGTTGACCACCGGCACGACGCCGATCAGCAGGTCAGGGTATTGCGCCACGTCGGCCTCCTCGGTCACCACCGCCCCGTGCAGCCCTTCGTAGAACAGCAGATCGCTACCGTCGGGAAGTGTCTCCCACGGCGTGAAGGTGCCCGGTTCCTGCCCGTAGGGCTGGGCCTCCTCGAGGTTGTGCAGGTACTTGCGCCGCTGGCCGGTGCCGGTCTCCGCATAGCTGCGGAACAGGCGCTCGAGTTCGCCGAAAAGGTTCGCTGCCTTGCCGAAGTGGCTGAAATGGCTGAGATTGCCGTCGGCCTCCGCTTCCTCCAGCTTGCGGCGCATCTCCAGGCGGTCGTAGGCGTGGAAGCTGTCGCCCTCGACCACCGCTGCCTGGACGTTCTCGCGGCGGAAGATTTCCTCGAACGTGCGTTGCACGGTGCTTGTGCCGGCGCCCGACGAACCGGTGATGGCGACGATGGGATGTCGTATGGACATGTGTGTGCCCTCCCGTGGAATCAGCTGTTGCGGAACAGGCTGCGCGAGTTGAAAAGCGGCATGTCGCTGTCGCGTCCGTCCGGGTAAGGTTCGGCGTGATAGCGCTCGATCCTTTCGACCTCCTCGCTGCTGCCGAAAACGAATCCGATGCGCTGGTGCAGCTCCGAAGGGGCGACTTCCAGGACCGGGGCGTATCCGGTCGATGCCCGTCCGCCGGCCTGCTCGATCAGCATGCCGATCGGATTGCACTCGTAGAGCAGGCGCAGCCGTCCGGGTTTCGCGGGATCCTTGGTGTCGCGCGGATAGAGGAATACCCCACCGCGCATCAGGATGCGATGCGTCTCGGCCACCAGCGAAGCGATCCAGCGCATGTTGAAATCGGTTTCGCGGGGTCCGGTCTGTCCTGCCAGGCATTCGTCGACGTAGCGGCGCACCGGCGGCTCCCAGAAGCGCGCGTTGGATGCATTGATCGCGAACTCACGGGTGGATTCCGGGACGCGCAGATCGGGGTGCGTGAGGAAGAAGTCGCCCAGGATCGGATCCAGCGTGAACCCGGCAACGCCGTTGCCGACCGTCAGAATCAGCATCGTCGAAGGGCCATAGATCGCATAACCCGCGGCAAGCTGTTCGCTCCCCAGCTGGAGAAAATCCTGAGTCTGGGCGTCCTTGCCCGGATCGGGGGCACGCAGGATGGAAAAGATCGAACCCACCGCAACGTTGACGTCGGTGTTGGACGAGCCGTCGAGCGGGTCGAATACGAGCAGGTACTTGCCGCGGGCGTGGCCCTTGGGCATGCGGATGGGAGTTTCGTTTTCCTCCGACACCATGCCGGCGAGATCGCCGCCCCAATGGGTTGCGCGCAGGAAGATCTCGTCCGCGATCACGTCGAGCTTCTTCTGCGTTTCGCCCTGCACGTTCTGCGACTCGAGCGAGCCGAGCGTTCCGCCCAGCGCCCCATGGGCTACGATGCGCGATATGGCCTTGCATGCCTGGGCGAGCTGCAGGATCAGCGCGTTGAATTCGCCCGTGGCGCCAGGGTGTTCGCGCCGATGGGCGATCAGGTACTCGGTGAGGGTGGTGCGTTCGATGCTGAACATGAATTTCCTCCCAGGTATTCGAAGTGCTCGAAGTGCGCAGCTGCGGAACGTCCGGCCGCGTCGTCTAGTTTCGTCGTAACATAATCAGAGACTAAAATAAGTACAACCAACGTTATCTTTTGAACAAGCATCAGAAAACCTTATGAAACTCGGCAATCGCGTGACGCTCAAGCAGTTGCGGTCCCTGATCGCCGTTGCCGACACGGGCAGCTTCACACTTGCGGCACGATTGCTGCATGTGACGCAGCCCGCCATCTCGATGCAGGTGCACGAGCTCGAATCGCTGGTGGGCGAGGTTTTGCTCGATGGGCGTCGCGGCTTCCGCCTCACGCCCTCCGGCGACATTCTGGTGCGGCATGCACGCGAAGTACTCTATGCCCTCGATCTTGCGGAGGTCGAGCTGAAGGCCAACAAGGGCGTTGCCTCCGGCACCGTGGATGTGGCGGCCATCACCACTGCCGAATACTTCGTGCCGCGCCTGCTGGCCGCCTTCGGCAATGCCTATCCGGAGATCAGCTTCCGCCTTACGGTGCATAACCGTGCCGGCATGGTCGAGTTGCTGCGCGAGAGGCGCGTGGATCTGGCGATCATGGGCGAGCCGCCTTCCGGCGTGAACCTGCGGCGTATCCCGTTCGCGCTGGACCGAATGTCCTTCGTTACGGCCCCGGAACATCCGCTTGCAGGGCGCAAGCGGATTGCCCCCGGTGCGCTTGCCGGCGAACGCCTGCTTCTACGCGAACCCGGCTCGGGAACGCGCGGCAACATGGAGCGCTTCCTGCGGGCTCACGGCGTCAAGCTCCTGCGCGCGGACGAACTCGGGAGCAACGAGACCCTCAAGCAGGGCGTGATGGCGGGGATGGGCGTGGCTTTCCTGTCGCACCACACCTTTGCGATGGAGGCGGAGGCCGGACGACTGGTGAGACTGGATGTGCGGGGCACGCCGGTCGAGCGCGAATGGAACGTGCTCGTCTACGCGGACCGCCAGCCCTCGCTCGCGCTGGTGGCCTTGCAGGAGTTTCTGCAAGGTGCGGGGCGCAAGCTGATGCAGGAAGAGGACAAAAACGCCGGTCGACGCAAGTCCGCCAACGAGGGCGGATGAGCTCGCCGGCAGGCGCTCGGAGCAGCCGCGCTTGTTGCGCTCAGGCCTCCCCGGCGGCCAGTGCCTGCAGGTGTTCCACGCCGACCGGCTCTTCGGCCTGCATCGGCACGATCGCGATGCGCCGCGCGTGATGTTCGCGCACGGTTTCGATCTGCGGCCATTCGTGGCGGGCGCGGGCTGCGAGCAGGGGCGAACGCGTGCGCGTCATCGCCAGGCTGTTGTTGATGATCCAGGCCCAGGGCTCGATGCCGGCACGCCGCAGATCCTGCTGCAGTCGCGCTGCCTCGAGCACGGGCGTCGCTTCGGGCAGCGTCACGATCAAGACCCGGGTACGCTTCGGGTCCTGCAACTGCATCATCGGCGTGGTGTAGTGGGCGACGCCGCTTTTGTCCATGTGGCGCGCGATCTCGCGGTGGTAGGCGCCGGTCGCGTCGAGCAGCAGCAGGGTGTGGCCGGTCGGAGCGGTATCCATGACGACGAACTTGCGCCCGGCCTCGCGGAGGATGCGCGAGAAGGCCTGGAAGACTGCGATCTCTTCGGTGCAGGGCGAGCGCAGGTCTTCCTCGAGCAGGGCGCGCCCCTGTGCGTCCAGATCCTTGCCTTTGGTTTCGAGTACGTGCTCGCGGTAGCGTGCGGTTTCGACCTGCGGGTCGATACGGCTGACGGTGAGCCGCTCGAGCGTGCCGTCGAGCGTCCCGGACAGGTGCGCGGCCGGGTCCGAGGTAGTGAGATGGACTTCGTGGCCGCGGCGTGCGAGTTCCACCGCGAGCGCGGCGGCGAGCGTGGTCTTGCCCACGCCGCCCTTGCCCATGAGCATGACCAGGCCGTGGCCGTCGGGTGCGATGGCGTCGACCAAAGCGGCGAGCGGGGGCAGCGGCGGGGGCGCGGTGGCGGCTTCGTCGGCTGCGGTATCGGCCGCGGCTGCCGCACCCGGGTCGAGCAGCGCGCGCAGGGCGTTCAGCCCGACCAGATTGAAGGGCAGCAGGGGCACCCGGTCGACGGGCAGTGCGGCCAGCGATGGGGGCAGGGCCGCAAGCGCGGCACGCTCGCGGCGCAGCACCGCGTCGGCGAGGGCATCGTCGCCGGCTTCGGCCTCGGGCAGCACGCCATTGATCACGAGGTGCTGGCGGTCGAGCCCGATGCCGGCGAGTTCGGCGTGCGTGCGGGCAACCTCGGCGAGCGTCGAAGCCTGGGCGCGGGCGACGAGCACGAGACGGGTACGCGACGGGTCGGCCAGCGCGCTGACGGCGGCGCGGTACTGCTCGCGCTGTTTCTCCAGGCCGGCGAGCGGACCGAGGCAGGAGGCGCCGTCCGGGTTCGACGCGAGAAATCCGCTCCACGCGCCGGGCAGTTGCAGCAGGCGGATGGTGTGGCCGGTCGGGGCGGTGTCGAACACGATGTGATCGAACTCGTCGGTGAGCGGATTGTCGTTGAGCAGGGCGGTGAACTCGTCGAAAGCGGCGATCTCGGTGGTGCACGCGCCCGACAGTTGTTCCTCGATGCCACGGACTACGTCGTCGGGCAACACGCCGCGGACCGGACCGACGATCTTCTCCCTGTAGGTCCGCGCCGCAGCCTGGGGGTCGATCTCTAGCGCCGACAGGTTCGGAACCGCGGCAATGGGCTTAACATGGCTGCCGATATCCTGCTCGAACACCTGTCCGACGTTGGACGCAGGGTCGGTGCTCACGAGCAGAACCTTCCTGCCCTGCGCCGCCAGACGGATTGCGCTTGCGCAGGCGAGCGAGGTCTTGCCGACCCCGCCCTTGCCGGTGAAGAACAGGTAGCGGGGCGGCCGGTCGAGGAACTTCATCATGTCTTCGTCGCTCGGCCGATCAGCAACAGCCCCCGCAGCACTCGCTCTGCACGGGCTTCAGCGTGGGAGCGAGCCCGGCCCAGCGCGACAGTTCGTCGCGACTCGGATAGCGACCGGCCAGCGCGACTTCGCCGTCGATCAGAACCAGCGGTAGCGCATCCTGGCCGGAGCGCTCGAGAAATCCCTTCACGACAGCGTTCTCGGCGAAAACCTGCGGCTGCTGGGCGAGATTGAAGCGTGCGATGTCCGCGCCCTGCTGGCGCGCCCAGTCGAGGTCGGCGGCGGCAGCGACAAGCGCCTGGTCGACTTCGGTGCCGCATACGCCGGTGCTGCAGCAAAGGGCCGGGTCGAAGATCTGGATGGTTGGCATGGTAGGACTCCTTGTCATGGTGATTCAGGGCAGGCGTGAGCCGATCCGGACCAGCTCGGCCTGGAATGCGGCAGGGTCTTTCTCCGCGAGGTCGCGGGGAAGGTCGAGAAAGGCTTCGATGCGCGTGCGCAGGATGCGGTAGGCGTTTTCGAATGCGGCATCGATCTGGGCATCGCTGCCGGTGGCGTGTGCCGGATCGTCCACGCCCCAGTGTGCGCGCGGCACCGGCGCGAGATAGACAGGGCAGGTCTCGCCGGCCGCGCTTGCGCACACGGTGATCACGACGTCGGGCGTGACCGGCAGTTCGTCCCAGGATTTGCTGTGGCAGCCAGCGGCGGAGATGCCTTCGCGGGCGAGCAGGGCGAGCGATCGCGGGTGCACGTAGCCGGCCGGCTTGCTGCCGGCGCTCAATGCGCGCATTCCCTTCGGTGCCAGTGCGTTGAAGGTGGCTTCTGCGAGAATCGACCGGCACGAGTTGCCGGTGCAAAGAAAGAGAACGTTCACGATATGCGGCACTTCTGCGCGGCGGGATCGAGTGGGGGCAGGAACGGTGCGGCGCTGCTGGCCCCGCGGCGCAGTTCGGCGCATTCGTCGGGGCTGTCCGCACAGCAGTTTTCGGTGAGATAGGCGATCGTGTCGAGCATCAGCGGAATGTTCGCGCGGTAACGCAGATAGCGGCCTTCCTGTTCGACCGACAGCAGTCCGCAGTGCGTGAGCCCCTTGAGGTGGAACGACAGGTTGGTCGGCGGAATGTCGAGCGCGTCCGAGATCTCGCCGGCCACGCGGCCTTCCTTGCCGGCGCGGACGAGCAGCCGGAACACGTCCAGGCGCACGCCGGACGAGAGGGCCTCGAACACCTGCAGGGCGAGTTCTCGTTGCATATATCAACACTTCAACAAATCTTGAAGCATTGTGCACCAGAAAGCGGCGGCTGTCGATCACCTTCGAATTAGCGGAATGCGATCTCCCAACCGCCGAGCCGGGTGTCCTGGGCGGGGCCGCCCCCGAACTCAGCGCACGACCTGGGTGAGCTCTCCCGACCGGTAGCGGGTGGCGAACTGCTCGAGGGTCGCCGGCTTGATCCGGCTGGCATTGCCGGCGCTGCCGAAGGCTTCGAAGCGTGCCTTGCACACCTCCTTGGCGGCTTCCCGCGCCGGCTTGTTGAACTCGCGCGGATCGAACTTCGACGGGTTCTCCGCCAGGAACCTGCGCACTGCGCCGGTCATCGCCAGGCGGATATCGGTGTCGATGTTGATCTTGCGCACGCCGTGCCGGATCGCGGTCTGGATCTCCTCGAGCGGCACGCCGTAGGTTTCCTTCATGTCGCCGCCGTAGCGGCGGATGACCTCGAGCAACTCCTGCGGGACCGAGGACGAGCCGTGCATGACCAGATGAGTGTTCGGAATGCGGGCGTGAATCGCCTTGACCCGCTCGATCGCGAGAATGTCGCCGGTCGGCTTGCGGGTGAACTTGTAGGCGCCGTGGCTGGTGCCGATGGCTATCGCGAGTGCGTCGCAATCGGTCTTGCTGACGAAATCCGCTGCCTGATCGGGATCGGTCAGCAGCATCGAGTGGTCCAGCGAGCCTTCCGCACCATGTCCGTCTTCCTCGCCGGCCTGGCCGGTTTCGAGCGAGCCGAGGCAACCCAGTTCGGCTTCCACGGTGACGCCGATCGCATGCGAGAACTTGACCACTTCGCGCGTCACCTCGACGTTGTATTCGTAGGACGACGGCGTCTTGCCATCATCGAGCAAGGAGCCGTCCATCATCACGCTGGTGAAGCCGGAGCGGATCGCCGCCATGCATACCGCAGGCGATTGCCCGTGATCCTGGTGCATCACCACCGGGATGCGCGGGTAGCTCTCCACCGCGGCGTCGATGAGATGACGCAGGAAGGCTTCGCCAGCGTATTTTCGTGCGCCCGCCGACGCCTGCATGATGACCGGGCTGTCGGTTTCGGCCGCCGCTTCCATGATGGCCTGCACCTGTTCGAGATTATTCACGTTGAACGCCGGCAGGCCGTAGGTGTGTTCCGCTGCGTGGTCCAGCAGCTGTCGCATCGAGACGAGGGGCATGGGGCTTCTCCGGTGGGCGCGCTACGACACGGCGCAGTATTGTCGTTAGACGCCCATTTTACCGTTCGTTATGCATGCGTGTCAGCGCACCCGCCGCAATTGCGGCCCGGAGAAAGAAAAACGGCTCCGGCGAATCGATCACCGGAGCCGTGACGGTCGAAAGGAGTGTCGGCTATCGTTGCAGTTCGGCCTGGGTGGTCGCATCGAGCCGGCCGGTGACCGGGATGCCCCGTTCGGCCTGGAACTGGCTGAGGGCGCTGCGCGTGCGCGGCCCCATCTGGCCGTCGGGCGTGCCCGCGTCGTAGCCCAACCGGTTCAGCGTCGTTTGCGCGTCGCGCAGGCTGATGGTGCTGCCGGAGTAGCCCGTCTGTTGCATGCCACCGTCGACCCCGAGACGTCCTCCCGTACCGAGCCCGCGGTCACCCATGGTCTGGGCCTGGTAGTTGCGCGCCGCGATCACGAGCTGGTTGTATGCGTTCTTGAATGCACCGGCGATCACCTTGCCCTGTGGCGTGTTGGTGTATCCGCCGAGTCCCGCACCCCCACCCCCGCCGACGAGGAAGCCGCCGAGATTCATGTCGGTGTTCTTGGCCGCGCCCTCGGCGACGCCGACCTGGACGCCCGAACGGTTGTCCACCAGGGTCAGCAGCGTGGCCGCCTCGTTGGTCCGGACGGAGCCGATGAGCGCGCCGAGCACCCCGCCACCTGCCGCACCGACGGCGCCCCCGAGGCCGCCCGTGCCACGCTCGCTGAAGAGCACTTCAGGGGCCATCGCGTAGTCGGCACTGACCATCTGTCCGCGACCGAAATTGCTGCCGGCACGCAGTTCGCCGCTTTGGGCGAGCGCGCGCTCCTGCTGCATCGCGGTCATGCCGCGTCCGCGGTCGACGACGATGAAGCAGTTGGATTGCTGGATCAGCAGGCGCAGGACCGGCACCGTGGAAGTGAGACGGTACTGGCCGGAAAGAATACGGTACCAGTCGGAGTTCTGGTCTTCGATGACGGCAATGGTACCGAACGGGCGGTCGCAACGTTCGAGATCCGCGCTTGCGCCGCTCGCGTGAGCGCCGCCCGCCCCGCTGGCGTCACCGCTTCGTACGTCTCCGGATCCAACGCAGGCGGTCAGTGAGATCGCCATACCTGCTGCGGCGAGGGTTTTGAGCTTGTTATTCATTTCGACCCCGTTTCATGTGGTTGACGTACGGGGCGTGTTTCTGCCCCGTTCCTGCGAGACAGCGATGCGGCACGGACTGTCAGGGAAATGGAACTATAGGACGTGTGGGTGAGTGTTTCAAGCTGTAACACCGTCTCGGCCGGCCATCTCCGACTCAGGCGTTGAAGGCACGCAGACGGGGCGCGAGCGGTCGCATCGCGCTCAGGCAGTTCCCGCGATCTGCGCCGGGATGGGGTGCTCGCCGACGCGAACGATCTTCAGCGTATTGGTGCCTCCGGAAGAACCGATGGGTTCTCCGATCGTGAGCGCGATCAGGTCGCCTCGTTCTACCACGCCCCGATCGAGCAGAAGCTGTTCGGCCTCGTACAGCAGCAGGTCGCGATCCTGATGGGTCTGGGACATCAGCAGCGGGTAGACTTCCCGATAAAGCGTCATCTGGTTGTGCGCGACCGGGTCGGGGGTGAGTGCGTAGATGGGTACGCCGCCGTTGAGACGGCTCATCCACAGTGCAGTCGACCCGGTCTGCGTAAGCGACGCGATCGCCTTGACCTTGAGGTGATAGGCCGTCCAGATCGCCGCCATCGCGATGGACTGGTCGATCTGTGTGAAGACACGATTGAGGACGTCGCGGTCGAGCGTCACCTCGACGGACTTTTCGGCTTCCAGGCAGACACGGCTCATCGCGTCCACGACATCCACGGGAAAACTCCCGGAGGCCGTCTCGGCTGAGAGCATCACCGCGTCCGTGCCGTCGAGCACCGCATTGGCGACGTCGGATACCTCGGCACGCGTCGGTACGGGGCTGTTGATCATCGACTCCATCATCTGCGTCGCCGTGATCGTCAGCTTGTTTCGCTCGCGCGCCGCGCGGATCATTCGTTTTTGCAGTGCCGGCACAGTGGCATCGCCGACTTCGACGGCGAGGTCGCCGCGGGCGACCATGATGCCGTCGGACGCATCGAGAATCTCCTCGAGGTTCGCGACGGCCTCGGTACGCTCGATCTTGGCGATCAGCAGGGCCTTGCCGCCGGCCGCACGCATCAACTGCCGGGCCATGTACATGTCGGCCGCGCTCTTGGGAAAGGAGACCGCGAGAAAGGCCGCACCCATGTTGGCCGCGGTTCGGATGTCCTCCATGTCCTTGGCGGTGAGGGCCGGGGCGGAAAGTCCGCCCCCCTTGCGGTTGATCCCCTTGTTGTTGGACAGCTCGCCCCCGACGCGTACCGTGGTATGGATCTCCGAGCCGACCACCCGTTCGACCTCGAGCTTGATTCGCCCGTCATCGAGCAGCAGTATGTCACCCGCCCTGACGTCCCGGGGAAGGTCCCTGTAATCGAGACCGACGCGGTCGTCATCGCCGAGTTCGCACGCGGCGTCGAGAATGAAGTGCGCATCGCGCATCAAGGTGACACGGCCCGCACGGAACTTTCCGACGCGGATCTTGGGCCCCTGCAGGTCGGCCAGGATGCCGACCGGTCGGCCCGCGCGGATCGACGCCTCGCGAATCGTCGCGGCACGTGCCACGTGGTCTTCGGCGGTCCCATGGGAGAAGTTCATCCGCACCACGTCGATGCCGGCATGCACCATGCGTGCGAGCGTCTCGGGGTCCGACGATGCGGGACCCAGGGTGGCTACGATCTTCGTGTGGCGGGGCATGCCGGATTCCTGGTCGGATGGAGAAGTGCAAATTGTACCGCCTTGGCAAGTCGTCCGCGTTACCGCACCGTTCGACGAGATTGACATCGTCTTTCGGGCCGGAAATCCGGCGACCGATGTACTATCTTGGAATCAGGACGATCGGGAGCACATCATGAATATCGATGTCATGTGGTTCGTCATCGTTGCAGGCATAGCGTTGTGGTTCGCCATGATGCTGCGACGCCAGCGGGCGATTCGGCGCGCGCAGGAGGAAGAAGAGGAAACGCCAAACCCATATCATGCCGTCGCGATTCGGGTGAGGGGGAAAGGGTGTGACGTGGCGCGGGAGGCCAAGGGCAAACGGTATCTGTCCACCGAGGCGCCATTGTTGCCCCTTGCGGGCTGCTCTTCGGCCAACTGTTCTTGCCAGTACGTTCATTTCGACGATCGCCGTCATTATGACCGGCGCGGTCCGTTTCCGTCGCGGATCTTCAGCGGAGGCGAGCGCCGCAGCGTGAGCGGCCGTCGCTTGCTGGATGGTCTGGAGCCCGGCTAGGAGGCTGTCGGACTTGAGCGATCGTCACGAGCCAAGTGGGAAAACGAGGACAGATTTGCCCGTTTTAGAGGCGCATAGTGGTTCTATGTAACGAGAAAACGGGCGAATATGGACCGCTTTTCCCACTGGCGTAGTAGATCAGCCTCAAGTCCGACAGCCTCCTAGGGTCATGTCGCCGCGCGTCAGTCTTGCTGAACGCGCGGCGATCGTCCCGCGTCAGGATTCGAAGCGTTCCTCGAGAGCGGCAATGGCGGGAAGGGTCTTGCCTTCCATGAATTCGAGGAATGCGCCGCCGCCGGTGGAGATGTAGTCGACGTCCTGCGCGATGTGGAACTTGGCGATGGCTGCGAGCGTATCTCCCCCGCCGGCAATCGTGAAGGCCTGGGAGTGAGCGATGGCCGAAGCCATCATCTTGGTGCCGCCGGCGAACTGGTCGTGCTCGAATACGCCGACCGGGCCGTTCCACACGATGGTGCCCGCGTGCGCGATGATGTCGGCCAGGCGTGCAGCCGACTTGGGCCCGATGTCGAGGATCCGGTCCTGGGGTCCGACCTCGTCGACCGGGATGCGGTTCGCGCGTGCCAGCGCCGACACTTCATCGGCCACAACGACATCGATCGGCAAGGGCACATCGGCACCCCGTTCCCTCATCATGTCCATGATCGTCTGCGCTTCCTTGACCAGTTCCGGTTCGGCAAGCGATTCGCCGATCCGTTTGCCCGATGCAAGCAGGAAGGTGTTGGCGATGCCACCACCGACGATCAACTGATCGACCTTCTCGGCAAGCGTTCTGAGGATCGTGAGTTTGGTCGAGACCTTGGCCCCGCCGACGATCGCTACCAGCGGGCGGGCCGGGTTCTCGGTGGCCTTGGACAAGGCGTCGATTTCCGCCCCCATCAGGATACCGGCGCAGGCTACCGGAGCGAAGCGGGCCATCCCGTGGGTCGTGGCTTCCGCGCGATGGGCGGTGCCGAATGCGTCGTTGACGTAGATGTCGCACAGCGCGGCCATCTTCTTCGCGAGTTCCTCGCTGTCCTTTTTCTCTCCGGGATTGCAGCGGCAGTTTTCGAGCAGGACGACCTGACCCGGTTCGACGCCGAAGCCGCCGTCGACCCAGTCGGTCACCAGTCGTACCGGCTTGCCGAGCAGTTGGCCCAGGCGCACCGCGACCGGCATGAGGGTGTCCTCGGCACGAACCTCGCCTTCGGTGGGGCGACCCAGATGGGAGGTGACCATGACTGCCGCCCCGTGGTCCACGCAATACTGGATCGACGGGATCGACGCGCGGATCCGCGTGTCTTCGACGATATTTCCCGCTTCGTCCTGCGGTACGTTCAGATCGGCGCGAATGAAGACTCTCTTGCCGCGGACGTCTAGATCGGTGAGTTTCTTGACTTGCATGACCGGTTCACCTGAAAAAATGCCCTGCGAGGCAGGGCATGGGTTCATGGGATCGTTGCTTCACTTGGCCTGGGCCAGGGCACGGGCCGCATCGAGCATGCGGCAGGAATAGCCCCATTCGTTGTCATACCAGGCCAGGACCTTGACCAGGTTGCCCTCCATCACCCGCGTCTGGGTCGCATCGAAGATGGACGAGCGCGAATCGTGATTGAAGTCCATCGACACCAGCGGCTCTTCGTTGACGCCAAGGATTCCCTTGAGCGTTCCGTGGGCGGCCTCCTTCATCAAGGCGGTGATCTCGTCCTTGCTCGTGTCGCGGCTGGATGTGAAAGTGAGATCGACCAGCGACACGTTCATCGTTGGCACGCGCAGGGCGAAGCCGTCGAAGCGGCCCTTGAGCGCCGGCAGCACCAGGCCCACCGCCTTGGCCGCACCGGTCTTGGTCGGAATGATGTTCTGCGCGGCGGCGCGGGCGCGGCGCAGATCCTTGTGGCGCACATCGACCAGCACCTGGTCATTGGTGTAGGAGTGGATGGTGGTCATCAGCCCCTTTTCGATACCGATGCCGTCCTGCAGCACTTTCGCGACCGGCGCCAGACAGTTCGTGGTGCATGACGCGTTGGACACGACGGTCATCGCGGCGGTCAGGATGTCGTGATTGACGCCGTACACGATGGTCGCGTCGACATCGTCGCCGCCCGGGGCGGAGATGAGGATCTTCTTCGCGCCTTGCTCCAGATGGACGGTCGCCTTGGCCTTGGAGGTGTAGGCACCGGTGCACTCGAGCAGGACGTCGACGCCGAGATCGCCCCAGTTGACCTCGAGCGGGTTCTTGGTGGAAAAGAAGGGAATGCGGTCGCCGTTTACGATGATCGAGGTGTCACCGTCCGTTTCGACCGGGAACCCGAAACGGCCATGCGTCGTGTCGTATCGCGTCAGGTGCGCATTGGTCGCGATATCGCCGGAGGCGTTGATCGCAGCGACCTCGAATTGATCGCGCAGGCCGAGTTCGTATATCGCGCGCAGCGTGCACCGGCCGATGCGGCCGTAACCATTGATGGCGATTCTGATGGGCATATGTGTTACTCCGTAAGGCAAGAAAAAATCCGGTCGACGGGTCCTGCCGCAGCAAGCGATGCGCTGGCAGGGCCGTGGCGTCCTATTTTGCGAGCTTGCGTACGGCCGACGCTACCGCGTCGGCAGTGATCCCGAAGTATTCGAACAACTGCGCCGCAGGGGCCGATTCGCCGAAGCGGTCGATGCCGACCACCTCGCCCTCGAGCCCGACGTACTTCCGCCAGAAATCGGTCACGCCGGCCTCCACCGCAACCCTGGGGATACCCGGCGGCAGCACGGAGGCGCGATATTGCGCATCCTGGCGGTCGAACACGTTGGTCGACGGCATCGACACGACGCGCGTGCGTATGCCTTCGTCGGAAAGCGTCCGGCAGGCGGCCATCGCCAGTTCCACTTCCGAGCCGGTTGCGATGATGATCGCGGCGGGGTCCCCGTCCGTGGTGTCGACGAGCACGTAGCCGCCACGGCGAATGGCGTCAAGGGCGGCGGCCGAGCGCGTCTGGAACGGCAGGTTCTGGCGCGAGAAGAGCAGGGATGACGGTCCGTCGTCGCGTTCGATCGCGCATGCCCACGCGATCGCCGACTCGACGGTATCGCACGGCCGCCACACGTCCATGTTGGGCATCATGCGCAGGGTTGCTGCCTGTTCGACGGGCTGGTGGGTCGGTCCGTCCTCGCCCAGACCGATCGAGTCGTGCGTGAACACGAAGATCTGGCGCAGCTTCATCAGCGCCGCCATGCGCAGCGCATTGCGCGCGTACTCGCTGAACATGAGGAAGGTCGCGGTGTAGGGGATGAGTCCGCCGTGAAGGGCAAGGCCGTTGCCGATCGCGGCCATGCCGAATTCGCGCACGCCGTAATGGATGTAGTTGCCGCCCGATTCCCGGGTGACGCCCCGGGAGCCCGACCAAAGCGTGAGGTTGGATCCGGCGAGGTCGGCGGATCCGCCGATCAGTTCCGGAAGTTTCGGTGCAAAGGCCTCGATCGTGTTCTGACTCGCCTTCCGGCTGGCGATGGTTTCGGCCTTGTGCGTGACTTCGCCCACCACGGCCTCGACATGTGCGTTCCAGTCCTCGGGGAGTTCGTTGTTCGCCCGCCTCGAGAACTCGGCAGCCAACTCCGGAAACGCCCTGGCATACGCCTCGAGGCGGTCCTTCCATGCACGCTCCGTGGCGGCGCCACTGGCTCGCGCGTCCCAGGCCGCGTAAACGTCCTCAGGAATCTCGAAGGGCGGATGATTCCAGCCGATATGGGCACGCGCGGCGGCGATCTCGGCATCCCCCAGAGGCGCACCGTGTACGTCGTGGCTGCCCTGCTTGTTGGGCGCGCCGGCGCCGATGACGGTCTTGCAGCAGATCAGCGTCGGCTGATCGCAGTTCGCGGTCGCCTGCGCGATCGCCGCTTCGATTTGCGCCGGGTCGTGGCCCTGGACGTCGCGGATCACATGCCAGCCGTAGGCCTCGAAGCGGGCCGGTGTGTCGTCGGTGAACCAGCCGCGCACGTCGCCGTCGATCGATATCGCGTTGTCGTCGTAGAAGGCGGTCAGTTTGCCCAGTCCGAGCGTCCCGGCCAGGGAACAGGCTTCGTGCGAAATTCCCTCCATCAGACAGCCGTCGCCGAGAAACACCCATGTGCGGTGATCGACGATGTCGTGTCCGGGCCGGTTGAACTCGGCCGCGAGCACCTTCTCGGCGAGGGCCATGCCGACCGCGTTGCTGATGCCTTGTCCCAGGGGGCCGGTCGTAGTCTCGATGCCGGGGGCATAGCCGTATTCCGGATGTCCCGGCGTCTTGCTGTGCAGTTGCCGGAAACGCTTGAGTTCTTCGATCGGCATGTCGTAGCCGGTCAGGTGCAGCAGCGCGTAGAGAAGCATCGAGCCGTGACCATTGGAGAGCACGAAGCGATCACGATCCGGCCACTTCGGGTCGCTCGGATTGTGCTTGAGGTGGTGGCGCCACAATACCTCTGCGATTTCCGCCATTCCCATCGGTGCGCCAGGATGCCCGGACTTGGCCTGCTGAACCGCGTCCATGGCCAGCGCGCGGATGGCGCCGGTGACGGGATTGAATGACGGTGGCGTGACGTTGCGCGGTTGTGACATGGCGGCGGCCGGGTTGATGCTCGAGGAAGGGCGGATTATCCCCGAAAAATGTGACCCGCGGTAGCTGCCCGGTCGGGCAGGTACCCGACGTGCAAATAGGGGGATGCTCGCCGGGCATCCCCCTCTCCGGATCCCGCGGTGAGTGCGGGCGGTATTCCTGCGAAGCTGCTTCAGATAAATCTTCGGCGCCGTTCCATGAGTTTCCAGATCAGCGGGGTGAGGATCAATTGCATGGCCAGATCGAGCTTTCCGCCCGGGATGACGATCGAGTTCGCACGCGACATGAAGGCGTCGTGGATCATGTTCAGCAGGTAGGGGAAGTCGATTCCGCGCGGGTCGCGGAAGCGGATCACCACCATCGACTCGGCCAGCGTCGGTACGTCCCGCGCGATGAACGGGTTCGAGGTGTCCACCACCGGTACGCGCTGGAAGTTGATATGGGTGCGCGAGAACTGCGGCACGATGTAATGCACGTAGTCGTGCATTCGTCGCAGGATGGTGTCCTGCACCGCCTCGAGCGAATAACCGCGAACGCGCATGTCCCGGTGCAGCTTCTGGATCCATTCGAGGTTGATGGTCGGTGCGACGCCGATGAGCAGGTCCACGTGGCGCGCAAGGTCGATGTGTTCCGTCACCATTCCGCCGTGCAGACCTTCGTAGAAAAGGCAGTCGGTACCGACGGGGAGATCTTCCCACTCGGTGAAGGTCCCCATCGGAAGGTTCCAGCGAAGCGACTGCTCCTCGTTGTGAATGTACGAACGCCGCTTCCCTACGGCCGATTCACCGTAGCTGCGGAACAGCGTTTCGAGCTCCTCGAGCAGGTTGGACTCGGGGCCGAAATGGCTGATGCCGCGTTCACCCCTGCTTTCCGCGTCGGTGATGAGTTGCGTCATGTCGTCGCGGGTGTAGCGATGAAAACTGTCGCCCTCGACGATCGCTGCATTTACGTTCTCGCGGTGAAAGATCGCTTCGAACGTATGTTTGACGGTCGTCGTGCCGGCCCCGGAGGAGCCCGTTACGGCAATGATGGGATGTTTGGTCGACATGGCTGACTCCGTGCGCTCGGCCCCCGATTATGGACGCAAGCGGCCTCGCCTGAAAATGCGGCTGTCCCCTGGCCCGGATCAGGAATGGGCCGCGAGCCAGTTGCGCCACTCGCCGTACAAGGAGGGGCTTGCCGCGGCGATGACCCCGCGCTTGACCGCAGGGCCGGCCATCAGCGAGCCGCCGCCGAGTGCAACGGATTGGCCGCCGGCTTCGTCGAGAATGAGGTGGCCGGCGGCATAGTCCCACAGCATCTGTCCCCCGTGCAGGTACACATCCAGCCTGCCGGCCGCGACGAAGCACCATTCGAGTGCGCTGGAGCCGAAATTTCGCTGCGAATAGTACGGGGGCCGCACGGCCAGTTCGTCGCCGAGATGATTGCTGATGCGCTTGAAATCGACCCCGGCGACCGCATCGGCAAGCCGCTCCGCAGACTTGCGCAACGGCAGTTCCACGCCGTTGAGGAACGCTCCGGCGCCCTTGGCCGCATAAAAGGCTTCATCCGTCACCGGGTTGTAAACCACGCCGAATCGAGGTTCGTGCTCGACCAGATAGGCGATCGATACCGCGAAGAACGGAATGCCATTCACGAAGTTGGTCGTGCCGTCGATGGGGTCGATGCACCACAGGCCCTTGCGTCCCTCGCTCCAGCATTGCCCCTGCTCCTGAGGGCTCATCTCCTCTCCGAGCACCGGCCCTGGCAGCATTCGCGGCAACTCCTCCGCGAAGCGCCGCTGCGACTCCATATCCGCCTCGGTAAACAGTGAACCGTCCAATTTGCGGTTGCGCGCCGTGTTCAGGTAGCGGGGGAGGATCACCTCGCGAGCGACGTCCCGTACCACCGATTCGAGTGCGCGGGCGCGCGCCAGCCGGCTGGCTGCATTGGGCATGTCAGCTACTTCGCCACTTGATGGAACATCCGATGCTCGCAATCTGGTCTTCCGGGCCCCGGCCGGTCCGCGCAATCTCGCGCATCGCCTCGAAAAGATCGCGCCGCGCATCCGGTGCGGCCGGGCTGCGGCCCGACGCATCGAGGCGCCCGCGGTACTGCAGTTCGAGTGCTCCGTTGAATCCGAAAAAATCAGGTGTGCAAACGGCGCCATAAGCCTTTGCGACTTCCTGAGTTTCGTCGCGGACGTACGGAAACGGAAATCCCAGTCGGCGTGAGGTCTCGATCATGTTGTCCCACGAGTCCTCGGGATAGTCGGCAGGGTCGTTCGCCATGATCGCGATGCTGCCTACGCCTTCGGCTGCGAGGTCGCGCGCATCGCGGATGATGCGGTCGATGACTGCCTTGACGTAGGGGCAGTGATTGCAGATGAACATGACCAGAAGGCCATTCGGCCCACGTGCGGTTTCAAGCGTATGGCGCCGGCCATCTACGCCCGGAAGATCGAAAGGCGGAGCCGGCCAGCCGAAATTGCACACCGGTGTCGTCGCTGCAACCATGGCATCACTCCTGCTGGACTCCGCCG
>DAOMNN010000057.1:0-67 GCA_035443825.1 Rhodocyclaceae bacterium
CTCAGGCACCACCGGCTCAGGCACCACCGGCTCAGGCACCACCGGCTCAGGCACCACCGGCTCAGGC
>DAOMNN010000057.1:167-22106 GCA_035443825.1 Rhodocyclaceae bacterium
ACCGGAGACGGCCGCCGTTGCGCCCGGCCCGGAGGCTCCCGTAGCCCCGACCGGGGGCGTCGTCGCCAGTGAGGTGCCGCGTCCCGCGCAGACGCCGGTACCCGACTTCGCGATCAATGGCTGGAAGCCCGCGGACGAAGCCATCGCACGGCAAGCAGCCGGATTCTTCACCGAGCTGCAGGACCAGAACGGCTGCCGGATGGTGACGCGATTCGACCGCCCCCTCGATCTTCAGTACCTCGCCCTCCGTTCGGAAGGGTTGAAGTGCGACACCGATGGCTACCTGAGTGGCCAGGGGCGCGTGGCGCTGGAACGTTCCGACGGCGCGATCGTGGCCCGAACCGGACCTCTGTGGTTTGCGGGCGGCCTTGCGTTCAACCAGGAGGTGGTGCGCGCGCGCATCGCCGCGTCGGACGCGCAACGCAACCTGTGGCTGTATCTGGGGAGCGACGCCGAGACTCGTACCCACTTCATGCTGCGTGCCCGCCCGGGCAGCCAGGGAGCGCTCGGCATATGGCTGATCGATCCTCAGGTGGACGCGGTGACCGAACAGGATGGGCGCTTCCGCGAAGCGCAGCACATCCGGGAGGCGATATCGGCGGCGCTGTCGGCACTCGAGACTGCGGCCATGCCGGGTGCGGCGAGTGCCCGCATCCTGTTCTCGAGCGATTTCCAGCGAGGCACGGTCGCAGGTGACCAGAACCACCTCGCCTACATGATCAATGCCGCGCGGCGGGTGGACCGCCGCACGAGGCAGGGGGCCGGTGAGTGGCAGTTCAATCTTCAACAGGGCGCGAACTACGTGTTCCAGCGCGATGCCCGTCTTGCGCAGCAAAAACGCGCCGAAGAGGCCCGCGAAGCGCAGCGGGTCAGGATGGAGCAGCAGCAGGAAGCACAGCGTCGCCAGCGGGAGATCGCGCAGCAGATCAATCTGGAGCAGCGGAGCCTGCAGACTTATCGGCAGTTCGTCGACGAAGCGGGTCGCGACCCGGACCGGCTGCTGGGCAGGATCGAATCCGACATCGGCTACGAGCCGTTCTCCGGTGGTGCCTACGCGCAGCTGGTGGGAGGCGGGGAGTCGAGGATCAGCCGCATCGTTCGGGTCGACGGGCGCGACGGTGACGACGCGAAGGTGGTCTGGCCCTACGAGATGCGTCTGGTTGGACGGCGCGATCTGGCAGGCGGATGGTACCGGGTCCAGGGTACGGTGACCCTCGATGCGAAGCGACGCGATGGCGACGATCTGCCCCTGACGCTGGTGTCGGCGGCCGACGGTGGCGTGCAGCAGTGCTCGCAGGCCGGATGCCAGGATCTTGCCACCCCGCTTTCACTGACCCGCATGACGCTGGGCGTGTCCGACTGGACACCGGAAGAGGCTGAAGCGCGGATCCGGGAGCTGCAACGACAATGAAGCGCAGGATCGCGACATCATGGCCATGAATCGATCGAACAAGCTGGCTGCCGGGGGTGCCGCGCTGATCGTGGTCCTGATCGCAGGCTGGTTCATGCTCTCGCGCGTCGCGGACGCGAAGGCGGAGGAGCGCGTCGCGGGGCTTCTCGACCAGTACGAGATGCGCAACGAGGTGTCGTGGACCAGGGTTTCGGCGTCACCCCTTGGATCGAGCGTGCGCATCGACGGGGTTACCGTCGGCGACGGGGTGCCCGACGAGCAGCTGAAGATCGAACGGGTGGACATTTCCGAGTTCGTCGACGAGGGACGGCGCAAGCGCGCGCGAGTCCGCATGAGCGGAATTGCCGCAGGCACAGGCGGCAGTCCCGCGGTCGAACTCGAGTGGGTCCGGGCGAGCGGACGGACGGACCTGCCGCCGGCCGACGTGATCGCCTTCTGGGATATCGACCTCGACCGTGACGAATCGGTGCTGCACGTCGGGGTCGACCAGCCGGGGGTGCTGAAGGCTACCTTCGACCTCGAACTGGAGCGCATCGCGGCTCTGGTTGGCTTCGTCGAGGACGCCGGCACGATGAGTCGCGGCGACGGCCGGGGCCAGCGCATGCGTGGATTGGGCGGCGGGATGAATTCCGGCAATGCCCTGGGCAACGTGCTCGCCATGCTCGAGATGGTGGGCGACGTACGGGTTCGGCGCGTGAGCGCGGCGCTGGAGGACGACGGCCTGATCCGACGCAGCATCGCGCTGCACAAGCGGTATACGATTCCGGTCCGGGCCGGCGACGGAGAGCCCGGCGCACAGCGGGACAAGCAGTTCAGGCAGCAGCTCGAGCAAGGTCTGCTCGAGTGCGAGCGCGAGCTGCCCGTGCGGGACACGGCAGCGCGGAAGAAGGCCTGCGCCACCATGGTCGGCTTCGTCAGTGGCGAGCGCAAGACCATCAGCCTGAAAGTCTCGCCCGAGCGCCCGGTTGCGTTCGGCGAACTGTTCCAGGCTGCCATGGAGGCCCCCGACCGGCTGGTGCTGCTTCTGCGCCCGGAACTCGGACCGTGAGGCGCCGGTCAGCCATGGCTTCACTAACGGCACTCAATACCCATGAGCCCGGGCCAGCTCGTGGTAGGGAGAGGTCACGGCTGATAGCCGAAGCACTCCAGCGTACGGCCGAAAGCATGCGGGTCGATGTGGGCGCATTCGTGCAGTATCCCTGCGCCGGTCCCGATCCTGCTTGAGGGACGAACGAGTGCGGTGAGGGCATCGATATCCGTCACTTCCACATCGCCACCGACGAAACGGATGATCTCGGGAATGATCACCGCAGGACGCAAACACAGATCCTCGTACCGCACCAGCAGGTAGTTGCCGGGCGCGAGCAGCGCCTGCGCACGGGTCCGTGCAGTCTTGTTGCCCAGTTCCCACAAGGCGAGCTGGGATTCGACGGGGCTACCCTGCCATTCGCTGCCCAACAGCAGCCGTCCGGAATCACGGAGCAGGTTCTGGTTGTCGCTGAGCGCCATGTCCCGACCATCACGGATCAGGTGAAGGAACTTCATGTCCGGATAGCGCGCCGCGTAGAAGGGCAGCAGCCACATGTTCCGGGGGTTCTTCCATCCCCAGCGCCCGTCGCCACCCGCCATCAGATGGATCCTGAGCGAGCGCTCGAAGTCGGCATCCACGGTACTCCGCACGATCGACGTGCCGTGCAGCAGATGACTCACCAGGGGATTGAACCAGCGCGTCAGGAACACCCGGAATGGTTGGGAATCTTCGGTCCTGTGGTCTACCCAGCTCCCCATGAAGACACCGGCCCGCCTCAGTATGCTCACCAGAAGCCGCGTTCCGGCTCCGCCCAGGGCGCCGACGACCACGGGAGGCTCTCTGCCGGAAAGATCCACCCGGCGGGACATCACCGCCTTCATCCAGTACTTGCGATCGCGCTTGTCATTCCAGAAACCCAAACCACAACCCTCCACTCAGCCTCAGCGCACGCGGTTAGGCGCGCCTCGAAAGCACCCATCGGGGCTCAGACGCGGATGTGCCGTGACATGAAGTCCGGCGCCAGAATGGCAGCCTGCCCGCCGATACCGACCAGCAGGTAGTACGCGATCATGAGCAACATGGCCGCCGGCACCTGCCACAATGGCATGCCGACCTTGCCATGGTCACGAAGCGTGCGGTATGGAACGCGGATCAATGCCCGCTTCAGGACACGGAGCCAGATGCGCACACTGTTGGTCAGCGGATTCAGGCGGTGACGATGCTTGAACGCCGAGTCACGCCCTTGCGCGAGCGCGCGCAGGGCGATGTGAGCGGAACCGTTGGGCGCGGGATGGGAAACGCTCGACATGGGCTGCCGGATGATCTCCTGCCCTTCGGCAAGGATGCTCTTTGCCAGCATGCCGCAGGCCCCCCGCGTACTCCCGGCCGGCATGGCGGGAAACTGCCGGTCGAGGAAGAACGCCTTGCGGAAGGCGACGTTGTTCGCAAAAAACTTGGCGCAGGGGCCGATCGCGGCCTGGGCCGGGCGCAGGGTGAAGAACCAGTTCACCGCGAACGCCCGACCGACAAAATCGACCGGATCGACGTAATACGAACCCGTCACGACATTGACCCCGGGATTCGTTTCGAGTACGCCGAGAAGCCCGTCCAGCCAGCCGTCATCCGGAATGACGTCGCTGTCGAGGAATACGATCACTTCTCCGGAAGCGAGCCTGGCCCCCTCGTTCTTGAGGTCGTAATAATGCATGCCGGGTGCGGCGACCAGCCGGAACGCATTCTTCAGCTCGGCAACGGCATCCGTCGCAAGGACCCCTTCGATGAGACCGCGCTGCACCTGCTCCGGGTTGTACATGACCAGAATCTCGAACTGATCGCCGCTTCTGGCAAGAGCCTGGGCCTGCATCCGGCGAAGCATGTCCCGCGCCCGCTGCAGCTCCGACAGCACTGCGTTCTCCCATTCGACGATGATGCTGATGAACATGCCTTGCCACCTCCACAGTTTCGGAAGCTGTCGTCACCGCCACCCGGGAGGCCACGCGCCGCAGTATCGCAGACCCCGTCGCGTCCAATCCCTTCCCTGTCACAAAGAACCCTGCCGGGCGTGTAGTGTAACACCATGTTACAGGCGCTCGAATCCGCTGGCGCGCGCCGCTTCCAGGTGCGCTACCGAACAGATCGATCTGCACCTGTTCAATAGACTTTCAATGGTGTGTCGCGGATGCCGTATGCGGTCTTGCGAGCCGCCATCAACCGTGCTCGTCGTCAGGAGAAGGTCATCATGAACAAGGATCAAGTCAAGGGCCGTGCCGAAGAGGCAAAAGGCAAGGTCAAGGAAGTTGCCGGCAAGGCAGTCGGCAACAAGGAACTGGAACAGGAAGGAAAGGTCGAGGGCGCCAAGGGCAAGATCCGGGCCGGTTATGGAGATCTGAAGGAAGACATCAAGAAGGCAACCAGCGATTGACCTGATCATGACCGTCACGGTCACGGCGAGGCTGTCCACCCGATTCCGGCATCCCCGGCAGCCCCTGAAGGGAGTCCATTCTTGCTGCGCTACAGGCGCTTGAGCACACTTCCCGCGACGAACGCCGGGCATGTCCATTCCAACGGCGCTGCGCCCCCCGCGCTTTATACGAGGCGTGTCAGGGTGACGAAGCGCGCCCAGGACGCACTGCGTGCGTGGGAGGACGAGGGTGGCAGCCTGGCTGCGCCCACTGACGTCGGCGACCCTCCTCTCTGATATCGGGTCGTACCGTAAGCGATATGTGCGATGGCGCACAGACGCGAGCGGTCACCTGAGTAGGCTGGATGCACGTGACGGAATGGGCATCCATCGTGCGACCGAGGCTCCGGATGCGGTTGTGGGCGCTCGATGTGTCGGGGTGGGCGATTGTTCAAACGCAATCCTGGCAATGATTTACCGGACGGCCGCGATTTCGCGGCCCATGCGTTGCTCTTCTACAGTGTGGGGAGACACAAAATGTCAATTGGCACGATTCTGCTGATCCTCCTGATCCTGCTTCTGATCGGTGCGATACCGACCTGGCCTCATAGCCGGGGATGGGGTTACGGCCCCAGCGGCGGCCTCGGACTGGTGGTGATCATCCTTCTCATCCTGGTGCTGATGGGCAAGTTGTAGGGTTGGACCGGCGCCAGAAAGGGTTGCGCGCGCCAAACCAGGGCACAGGCCTGTTCACACCTTTGCGCAAACACGCGAACGCCGAGGGAGGGATTGGAAGATGCTGTACTACGCGATAGTGTTTCTGGTCATCGCACTGATCGCTGCGCTGCTGGGCTTCACCGGCATTGCGGCCGGTGCCGTCGAGATAGCGAGAGTGCTGTTTTTCATCTTCATCTTGCTCTTCGTCGTCTCGCTGGTCATGGGATTGATGCGGCGCAAGTGAGTTTGTGACATGCACCGGCGTTCGTGCTTGCGCTGCCATTCGAACCGCAGTGGCGCTCACCCGATCGGTGTGCGCCATCAAAGAGACAGAACACCGCGGAATCATCGATCCACTCGGCATTTGATGCGGTCAACTGCCGGATCCAGGGCCAGGGCCTTGCTTCGGAACGCACTGCAGATGCTGCCGTAGTGGTCAGCTCAGGCGGGCGGGACGTTCGGCTTCACGGGATCGCCGTGGATGCCGTAGTAGGAATGGATGCGCCTGGCCCAGCCCGCATCGGCCATGTTGGGCCATTCATCCTTGTCGAAGCCCGGTGCATCCTTGAATCGATCCACATCGAGATCGAGCACGAAACGTGTGATGCCGGCGTCCAGCGACAAGGCGCCCCATGGCACGGGATGGAGCTTCTCGCCCATTCCGAGGAAGCCACCTGCGGATACGACGGCGTAACACACGTTGCCTTTGTACCCGTTCAGCACCAGATCCCTGATGTCACCCAAATACTCATCCTTGCGGTTGAATACCTTGTTGCCGATCAGCGCATGGGCACTGAGCAGCAATGCGCCTGCGTCATCTGGATGACCGCATTCGGGATCGCCTTGGGCGCTGCGAATCATGAAGCTCATTCCTTTCTCCTTGATGAAGCTCATTCCTTTCTCCTTGCGATGCTGAACGGATGCGCACATCAGCACATCCGGACCGATCACACCGTATGAACAAGAATATCTACGAGGCGTGTCGCGTTCTGTGCGCTGGTGCCCACAGCGAGTTGCACGTTGCGGGCCAGATGCGTGAACTTCGAGGCTGCACGAGGGCGGTCGCCCACTGGCCGGGGTGCCCGATCGGGTGTGACGTGTGCTCATGCCAGGGTGCGGACGGAATTCTCGCGCTCCCGATCCCACACTGGACAGTGCGTTGTGTCCTGCTCACCTTGGGTCTCCTCGCGGCTCAATGCGGCTCAAGCCCCGCCTGTTCGGGCCGTTAAGTGTGTACGGGTGCGGGAGGTGTCAAACTCCACAGGGATAGCTGGTCTCGTAATCGCTTGACCGCAGGTCGTCGGCCCGCCGATACTCAAGCGCGTGGTAATGGAACGTCGCGCCCTGAAGACCATCGTTCGTACCGGTCTGAAGGGGTGTTGGTGCGGCGGGGCATGTAGTTGACTTGCTGCCCGCAGTCGCGCTGTCTGGCCTTTCCTGCCGTTTCACCGTCGCATTGCGAAGGATTCTCCATGCGCAGATTCGCCTGCCTCCTGTTTCTGCTTCTTGTCGGCGCAACGCCCTCGGCGATCGCCGGGCAGTTCGGCACGACCGTCGAGATGCAGGCAAGGAATGGGGCCACCTTTTATGTGGCGGGACTCATTACCGGACTTGGGGCCGTCGACTGGATGGTCGATACCGGCTCCGGTTACATGACCATCAACGAAGAGATCCTCGCGTTGCTCAAGGGAAATGGCGTCGCACGCTTCGTGAAGCGCATGCGTGGCCGACTGGCGGACGGCAGCGAACTCGAGGTTCCGGTCTATTCGATCGACGCGATCAGCATCGGCGATGCGTGCTGGTTGCGCGACGTCGAGGTCGCGGTATTTCCGGGCAATACCCGGCCGATCCTGGGACTCAACGTCCTGCAACGAACCGCACCGTTCATCTTTTCGTTCGAACCGCCCCGGCTTGTTCTGAGCCATTGCGACGGGGCCATCGATGCGGTTGCGATCGGTCCGGCCACGCCCCAAGAATGATCCTGGATGCAGTTGGACGCGCCTCACGCACACTCGGGCGGGTCGCACATGCACCGATCGGGTGAGCAAAACGGTCGCGAAGGCAAGAACCTCAACATTCATACGGCGTTTCAGGCAAAAAAGAGCGGGCAATTTCGGTTTCCGGAATAATGCACAACCCCGACGTCTGGGCTTGACCGCCGGGGTTGCACTGCGCCGTCATACGGCGCATCGTCGCGAATGTTCGCGTCGCATGGTCAGTGGAACACGCGGTTTACTGGGGCGCCTTCGGCGTCTCCGGCGTTGCCGCAGGCTTGTAGGCGTCCGTTTGCGGCGTCATGGGTGCTGCCTCCGGCTTGACGGCCTCCTTGCCCTTCTCGAATGCCGAGAATTCGACGATCGATCCACTGATCGGCGTGTCGCCTTTCACTTCGGCGTATTTGTCGGCATCCGGTTCCGCATCCTTCAGCGACGCGAGTTCTGCCTTGGTGACGTTCAGCTGCAACTTGTCGTCCATCGGCTTGAGCTCATCGAGCGATACCATGATGTCGCGCGCTCCCATCCCGAGGAAGCCACCCGCAGCAATCACCGCATAGGCGCTCTTGCGGTCCGCGGCGAGTACGATCTGTTTTACCTTGCCGACCTTGTCGCCCGTGCTATCGACCACCTCCACTCCGTCCAGATCGTCGGCGGATCGCGTGTAGAGCGGGTTGTCGCCGACTTGTGATCCGGCGGTCGTGCCACCATACGTTGCTGCACCCATTCGCGGTGTTTCACTCATCGGTTGTGCGGCTGTCGGCTGGTCGCGCTCAGGTTGTCCGATCTCTGCTTTGGCCGGGGTTTGTGCACCATATTTCGGGGTATCGCTGGCAGCCCATGTGGGTCCGGCGAGCAGCGCAGCGATTGCTCCGGCGATTAATGTCGTGCGAAATTTCGAGTTCATGTCGTACTCCTGTGGGTGCTTCAGGGTTCAGTGGCGTCTGCATCCTGACCCGTCGGGTCAGCATCAGGCCAAGCCCTACTGCGAAATCAGTATGCTTGCGACCAGGTGTCTCGTATGTACGGTGGCCCACGGTACCTCCGCGGTCGGCCTCCGAGGGTCGGGAATGTGCTGGATGTCGCAGGCGCGCTACATCGTCAGCAAGCAGGCTTCGGGAGATCCTGGCGTCGCTCACGTGATCGGCTAGACGCCGCGAGTTCTTCGCCATGAGGTTGAAGAGCATCAATACGCCGGTTCCCTGCTGGTTCAAGCGCAGGGGTCCACTGCCGCGACGTCTCCGGAGTGCAAGGGCTTCCGGCGGTCGGGCGTGCAATGTCGTCGTCGTGAGTGGGAAGTGCTTCGGGTGATTGATCCGTGTCGGTCGTCGAATTCTTGATCGGATCACCCTGGCATTCGTCCGCGTCAAGCGGACAAAGGTATAGGCGCCTCACGGTCATTTGCGGATACAAGCTCCGCAAATGACCGTGATCAGGCTGCTTACTTGAGCCGCATGTCGTTCTTGACCGATTTCACACCGTCGATGCCGCGTACGAGCTGAACGGCCCGGTTGATCTCAGCCTGCGAACTGACGAAGCCACTCAGTTGAACCACGCCGTCGAAGGTTTCGACATTGATCTCGGTGGCTCTCAGCCCCGGATCATCGAATATTCTTGCCTTGACCCTGGCTGTGACGGTGGCATCGTCGATGTACGCGCCGACAGACTGCTGCTTTGCCGGCGCGGCACAGCCCACCACGGAGACCAGCGCGAAGGCGAGGAACAGTGCGGTAAGATACTTGCCGAGTTGTTTCATGATTGACACTCCAGAATGGTGATAATGCGAAATTTCGCGAGTTCAGCGTGCACAAACTAGCCGTACTGACCGCGAGTCAGCGGGGTTGCCCCCCGCTGGACCCGAACTCTCCAGCACTGCGCGGCCGGTTTCGACCGGCCTTGTACGGCCTGCATTGAAACCTTGCAATAAGCATAGTCAGGGCGGTAACGGCGGTCTGTACGGTGTCGCACATAGATCAAGGTGCTGCCGTGGCGCAATCCCTGGCGCAGCAGATCGGACTCGAATCCGACAGCCTCCTAGCGCCCCTTGCTTCCAAGCACGAGCAGGACGCCACCGACCACGATCGCCCCGACACCGGCCCAGATCGGGACATTGATGGTCTGCTTCTCGCTGATCGACAACTCGAGGGGACCCACCTTGGCCTCATGGGTCTCCTTGGTATAGCTGAAACCGCCATACACCAAACCCAATACACCGGCCACGATGAGCGCGATCGCCGCAATCCTGATTCCGTTCATTTCGATTACTCCTGTTCTGAGACGGGCTGGAGTGCTGACTCCGCGACCGACCGCATGGAACCTCCGGGGATACGCGCTAGAGAGTAATCGTGCGATTCGGCATCGTCGGTGCGGTATCGTACAGAACGCGACTCGCCCGCCTTCACTCGGCTTCCATGCTTACCTCGACCCGGTGATCCTGGCGATCATCGACGAGCCGGATCGTGCCGTCATGTTGGTCCACACCATCGAGGATCACACGCGTTGCACCATGCTTTCTGTCGTCGGAGACGCGCGTTTGCTCGACTGCGATGTGGTACACCGTGTCCCGGTAGCGGTAACGGATCTTCACCGCTTGCCAGTCGGCGGGCAGGCAGGGTGCAAGTCTCAGGCGGTCCGTTCCCTCCAGGGTCAGACCCAGTAGCGATTCCACCACGAGGCGGTACATCCACCCTGCCGAGCCGGTATACCAGCTCCAGCCCCCGCGGCCGACGTGCGGAGTGAGCGCATAGACGTCGGCTGCAACGACGTAGGGCTCCAGTTTGTAGGTTTCGATTCCGGCAGCCGATAGCCCGTGATTCACCGGGTTGATCAGGCTCAGCAGGTCCCAGGCGCGCTCGCGCTCACCGAGAGCGGCAAACGCCATCGCTGCCCAGATGGCCGCATGCGTATACTGCCCGCCGTTCTCGCGCACCCCCGGGACGTAGCCCCGAATGTAGCCGGGGTCCATGTCGGCCGTGTCGAAAGGCGGATCGAGAAGCTGCACCAGGCGGTCCTCGGGGCGTACCAGTCGCTCATGGACGGCGTTCATCGCCATGCGTGATCGCGCGTCGTCACCGGCCGCAGAGAGCACCGACCAGCTCTGCGAGATCGAATCGATGCGGCATTCCGTGTTACCTGCCGAACCGAGCGGAGTCCCGTCGTCGAACCACGCGCGGCGGTACCACTCGCCATCCCACGCGTGCTGTTCGATGTTCCGACGCAGAAGCTCCGATTCTTCCTCGCAGGTCGCGGCGAACGATGCATCGCCATGCCCGCGCGCAACCGGTGCGAACTGCCGGAGCACCGTAAACAGGAAGAAGCCCAGCCATACACTCTCGCCCTTGCCCTCAATCCCTACCCTGTTCATGCCGTCGTTCCAGTCTCCGGAACCGATCAGGGGCAGGCCGCGCTCGCCGAATCGGAGTCCGTGCCGGATCGCGCGCACGCAGTGCTCGTACAGGCTGGCGGCATCATTGGCCCGGCCGGGAAGGTCGTAGTAGGCGTCTTCCTCAGGATTGACCGGGCGCCCTTCCAGAAATCGCACACGTTCGTCCAGGACTCCGGCGTCGCCCGTGCACTTTACATAGCGGCACACCGCCAGCGGCAACCACAGGTAGTCATCCGAGCAATGCGTGCGTACCCCCCGGCCCGACGGCGGGTGCCACCAGTGCTGGACGTCACCTTCCGTGAATTGTCGGCTTGCGCACAACAGCAGGTGTTCGCGCATCAGTTCCGGCCGGGTGTGTACCAGCGACATGACGTCCTGCAGCTGGTCGCGGAAACCGAACGCGCCGCCCGACTGGTAGTAACCGTTGCGGGCCCAGACGCGGCAAGCAAGGGTCTGGTACACCAGCCAGCCGTTTGTGAGGACGTTCACCGACGGGTCGGGCGTCTCCACCTGGACCGCGCCGAGTGTGTGGCGCCAGTGCTGCCGCACCGCCTCGAGCGCACTTTCTGCCGCCGACTGTCCGCGAAAGCGCTGGACCAGTCCGGCGGCGTGCTCCGCATTGCGTCCGACGCCGAGCCGGAATACGATCTCGCGCCCTGCGCCTTCGGGCAGGTCGACACTGACCTGGATTGCGGCGCATGGATCGAGCGCGGCGCCTGTCTTTCCGGAAAGGCGCGAGCGTCGCATCGCCGCCGGGCTGCGCAGCGTACCGTTGCGCCCGAGAAATTCCGTCCGGTCACCGGTGAGAGTCCGCGTGGGGTCATCGACGTCAAGAAATGCAACATGCTCCGCAAACTCGGCGTTGAACGCGTTTCGTGCCGTAAGCGCACCGCTGCCGGGAGCGATCTCGGTCACGACATGCATGGCCGATTTCGACCGAAGATCACCCAGAACCCACTCGACGTAGCCGGTCGCGGAAAGTCTTCGCGGCCGGCCCGATTCATTGTGCAGCTTCAGGACCGAGAACTTGACCGGAGCATCCGTCGCCACGTAGATCCATAGTTCCGACCGAATGCCCTCCGCATGTGTTTCGAAGACCGTGTAGCCGAATCCGTGACGGATCACGCAAGGCCTCGAGGAACGGATCGGCAAGGCCGTGGGTGACCAGAGACGGCCCGTTTCCTCGTCACGCAGGTACAGCGCCTCACCGCAGGAATCGCTGACCGGATCGTTATGCCACGGCGTGAGACGAAACTCGTGTGCATTCCCGCCCCAGGTGCAGGCGCCACCGCTCTCCGAGATGAGCGTCCCGAACGCGGGATTGGCGAGGACGTTCACCCAGGGCGCCGGTGTCTTGCGACCCTGTGCCAGCGCAATGACGTACTCGCGCCCGTCGGCCGTGAATCCGCCGAGTCCGTTGGACAGGATCAGATCACCGGGCACTACGAGCGATGGGTTGTTGCCGGATGAAGCTTCGGGACGCTGTGGGCGGCTCGGTACGAGCGGCGGCAGCGGCGGCTCCGCAATGCGGCGATGGTCGAGTTGATCCAGCAACGTCCCCCGTTCGTCGGTGATCACCGCGCGTGCGACCGCCTGGAACAGGATGCGGTCCTCGCTGGGCATGTGCTCGCTGGAGCGCACGAAAATGCCCCCTGGCCGATCGATGATGCTTGCCTCGATACCCGAAGCGATCAGTCCCATGATCTGTTCATGGAGTCGTTCGCGGTAGCCCGCGCGATCCTCGTTCCAGATGACCAGGTCCACCGCCAGACCCTTCAGGCGCCAGTAGGCATGGGCCTGCACGAGGCGGCGGACGAGATCGATGTTTGCCGCATTCTTGATCTGCAGCAGCACGATGGGCAGATCGCCGGAGATGGCGTAACCCCACAGCCCGGACTGCCCGCGGCGATTGTTCATCAGCACGGAGGGGGCGGCGCGCAGGCTGGGATTGGCGAAGAGGACGGCGCCGGCAAGGCGCGCATAAAGCTGTGCGTCACCCTCGCTGGCATTGAGCTGCTGAAGCACCACCTGGTTGTGGGTCCACGCCAGCTCGAAGACCCGGTCGGCAAGGTGCCGATCCTGGTACTTGCCCACCAGGCAGTCCGCCATGTCGCGGGTTTCAGCGATGCCCGAGACGATGTCGATCGTAACCGACTGATACGGCTCGAGCACAAGCGGACAGCGGATCGCAACGATCGGATCGAGCACGGCGCCGTCGGTCCCTGAAAGCCCACCCGGGTCGGTCATCGCCAGCGGTTCGACCGTGCTCCCGGTGCGGCCGATGAAGCGCTGGCGATCCGTCTCGAAGGACATTTCGCCCGTTTCCGCATCATGAACCGCGATCACATGCAGCATCCAGGGAGGATTCTCGGCGGCCGAGCGGGGGCGCCTCCTGCACAGGATCGCATTGTGTTCGCGCAGGATCTCGGTCTGCACGAAGAGATTGCTGAAGGCCGGATGAAGTGCGTCCGCCGCCTGGGGCGCGATCACGACCTCGGCGTAGCTGGTGACGTCGATCTGTCTGCGCTGCCGTGATCGGTTGGTGATGCGCACCCGGCGCAACTCGATGTCGTCCTCCGGGGAGACGACGATCTCGGTATACGTCTCGAAATCGCCTTCGCCATCCATCGCCGCATCGCGGCGTCGAAATTCGGCCCGACCCTCGCAGAAGATCGCTTCGAAATCCTGCGGTTTCCTGAGTGTCGGCTGGTAGCCGGTCGACCAGTACGCACCGCCCGCCCCAATGGTCGTCGCGCGCGTCGTCTCGCGGATGTAGCAGAAGCTGCCCCAGTTGTCGCAGGTGCCGTCCTCGCGCCAGCGTGTGACGGCCAGGTCCTTCCAGCGGCTATAGCCGCCGCCCGCGTTGCTAACCAGAACATGGTAGCGGCCGTTCGACAGCAGCTGTACCTCCGGGCTCGGCGTGTCGGGGCTTGTGAACACGCGCATCGGCGTCTGGGCGGCCTCCGAGGTCGAGTGCACCGCGGAGAGTTGGGCGGTATGGGAGAACAGGGCGGTGGCCCTGGGAACCCGTTCCTGAAGCAGCAGCATGACCGTCTGGAACAGCGGCTCCGAAGCGAAGCGTCGCTGCATCGGCCGGTCCAGGACCAGGTGGGCCAGCGCGAGCAGGCTCATGCCCTGGTGATGGGCCATGAAGGAACGCACGACGGTTTGCGTTTGCCCCCGCCGCTGCCGTGCAGGGGTGTAGTCGATCGCTTCGAAGAAGCCGAATCGGCCGAGGAACCCGGCTGCGGCGAGTCGCTGCAGGTTCTGGCATGCGTGCTCGGGCGCTACCATCAGCGCGAGCGCCGACGCATAGGGGGCGACGACGACATCGTCGGCCAGCCCGCGCTTGAGTCCCAGCCCCGGAACGCCGAAGGCGCGGTACTGGTATTGCAGCTGGGCGTCGACCGTGTTGTAACCGGACTCCGACATGCCCCACGGAACACCGCGCTGCTTGCCGTACTCGATCTGGCGGGCCACCGCGGCGACGCAGGTCTGGTCGAGCAGGGTGTTGTCGTAGGTCGGCATCACCAGCAGGGGCATCAGGTACTCGAACATCGAACCGCTCCATGACAGCAGGACCGGTTCACTTCCCGCATCGATGAGCAGCCGCCCCAGTGCGAACCAGTTCTCCTGCGGCAACTGCCCCTGTGCAATGGCCACGAAACTGCTCAGTCGTGCCTCCGAGGCGAGCAGGTCGTAGTAGCTCGAGTCCGGCCGGTGCGCCGTGACGTCGTAACCGATGGTGAGCAGGTGACGCGTGCGGTCGTAAAGGAACTCGAAGTCCATGCGTGCCAACTCGAAGGCCTGTGCGGCCAGTCGCTCGATCGCCGCCATCCGCTCGCGTGCAGGGTGGCTCCCCGCCTCGGCGAGTTCGCGCAGGCTCGGAATGGTGTCACGTGCCTGGCTTGCACAGCTGTCGGCGAAGCGATCGAGTTCGTCCAGCACCTCGTGACATTGGCGGGCAAACGCATCCGCCCAGTACGCGACTTCATTGTCTGGCGCGCGCTCGTCTTCGACATTGCCGTCCGCTGCCACCTGGTTCGCAAGTTCGGCCGCGCCGCTTGCCAGTCTCGACAAGGACGAGCGTGCCTGCGCCAGGGTCTCCGGGCGTGCCGCGCGAACGTGCTCCAGATCGGTGCGCAAGCCGGTCAGGCGGTGCACCAGGGGGTCGTCCGAGCTTGCTGCCGCCTCCGCGAGAACGTCGAGTCCATCGGTCAGACCCTCGAACAGCTGCGCGCCCAGCAAGCTGTGATCAGGCAGCGCGAGCAGTCCGGCGCGCAATGTCAGCAAGTGGCCGGCGAGGTTTCCGCTGTCCACCGTCGAGATGTACAGCGGTGACAGCATCTTCAAGGTGTGCGTGTCGTACCAGTTGTAGAAGTGACCCCGGTAGCGCTCGAGCGCGGCCATCGTGTTCAGTGTGTTGGAGGTTCGCTCGAGCAGTCGTCCGGCCGCGACATAGCCGAAGTCATAGGCCGCCAGGTTCGCCAGCAGCGCCAGCCCCATGTTGGTCGGGGAGGTGCGGTGCGCGATCGCGGCAACGCGATATTCCTGATAGTTGTCGGGCGGCAGCCAATGATCGTCGGGACCGACGAATTGGTCGAAAAACGCCCAGGTACGTCGTGACAACATGCGCAGAAAGCGCGTCTGGGCGCCGCTCAGGTGCGCCTTGCGGCGCGTCAGCGGGCGGCTGATCCACCATGCGACGAGCGGTGAAGCAAGCCACAGGAACAGGATCGGCCCGGCCACAAGCAACACGCCCGGGCTCGCAACTGCAAGGTGGACCGTCAGCGTGATGGCGATGACGGGGCCGATCCACATCGCGCGCAAGGATTGGGCGAGCTCGTTGCGGCCGTTTTTCGCCGACTCGGCATCGATCTCGCTCGACGGTTTCCATTCGAGCAGTCGTCGGTGCGTAACGAAGATCCGCCAATGGGTGCGCACGATCGCATCGAGGCTGAAGAAGGCCTCGTAGGGAAGACAGGTGAGTTCGAACCCGACCTGCATGGCGCGACGTGCAGCCGAGTGCGCGACCGCCCCCAGGTGCTGGCGCAACGGCACCTCCTCGGACTTGCGGCACGCGTCGACGACGGTGAGGCACAGGCCGGGAACCGCCATGATGCCGAGTACCGCCAGGGTCCACAACCACGCCGACGGCAGGAGCGTCCATCCCAGCAGCAACAGCAACGTCAGGGCTGCGGGCACGAGACTGCGCCGCAGGTTGTCGAACAGCTTCCATTGCGACAGCGCCGATAGCGGATTCTTCCGGTGGTTCGTGCCGTGGACGGTTCGGCCGTCGGCACATCCGCACGGCACCCGGCGCAGCAGCCACGATGCGAGCTGCCAATCGCCGCGAATCCAGCGGTGGCGCCGGCTGACGTCGGCGCTGTAGCGCGCCGGATAGTCCTCGAAAAGGCACACGTCGCTGAGCAGTCCGGCGCGCGCGTAACAACCCTCCAGGAGATCGTGGCTGAGAATCCGGTTCTCGGGGAGGCGTCCCCCGAGCGCCTGCTCGAACGTATCGGTATGGAAGATTCCCTTGCCGATGAAGGAGCCTTCGCCAAACACGTCCTGGTACACGTCGGACACGGCGCGCGTGTATGGGTCGATGCCCGGCTCCCCGCCATACAGTCGGGCATAACGGGAGCGGTTGGTGCTCGGCAGGCTGACGGCCACGCGCGGCTGCAGGATGCCGTAGCCTTCGGTGACGCGGCGCTTGGCCTCGTCGTAATGCGGGCGATTCAGCGGGTGCGCCATGGCGCCGACGAACTGGCGCGCCGCATCGCGCGGGAGCTGAGTGTCGGTGTCCAGGGTGATGACGTACTCCACTCCGGACAGCACTGCCGTGTCACCGACCACGAGCGCAAAGGCGTCGTTGGCGGGTTCATGGACGCCAAGCGCGCAGGCGCGCAACAGGGCGATCACGTCTTCCAGCTTGCCGCGCTTGCGTTCGTGACCCATCCAGAGCCGTTCCTGGGGGTTCCATTGCCGCGGGCGATGGAACAGGAAGAAGCGGTCGTTCCCGATCAGTCCCCTGCCGCCTGCATACTTCGCGTTCAGCGCCTCGATCCTTTCCCGGGCCAGTTGCACGAGGGGTTCGTCCTCCGGCAGCGAGGCTTGCGGCGCATCCAGAAAGTCGGTCACCAGGCCGAAGTGCAGGCATTCATCCCGGTTCGCCAAAAATCGCACTTCCAGCGCCTCGACCAGGTCCTCGATCCCCGACGCGCTCGCGAGCATGGTCGGGACCACCACGAGCGTGCGCGAGTGCGGCGCAATGCCGCCCGAGAAATCCATTCTCGGCAACGGCCGCGGGCTTACCAACAGGGTGGCGATCCAGTTCACCAGCGCGACAGCCAACTGACTCGCCGCCAACAGCGAGAGGAGGCCGGTCGGCACGAACACCCACAGCGGTACGCGATCGAAATGGCCCAGCGTCAGCAGGCCGGCGGTCATGATCGCCGTGATCAGTGCGATCGCACCCAGATACGGCAACAAGGGGCGCTGGCCTGCGGCTCTGCGCAAGGCATCGAGGCTGCCCAGGCGAACGTGTGCCGCCTGTTCGAGTGTCGGTAAACCCCGGTCGATCAGATAGAAGCCGACGTGTGCCTGGCGCTCGCCGGCGCCGCTGTCCGCCGCGGTGCGAGCCAGCTCGACCGCCTTGCGTGCCACCTCGGCTTCGGACAGATTGCTCTTCTTCGCGATTCGCTCCGTCGCATGACGGTAGTGATCACGGGTGGCAAAATCCATCCGGCCATAGATGCCTCCCGGATCCTCGACCAGCGTCTGCTCGACGATGCTCATGCTCTCGACGAATGCACGCCAGTCCATCGCACCCAGCGCGCGCAGGCTGCCGATGCTGTTGCTGACGGACACCTGATCGGCCGCCAGTTGCTGACCTTCCGACTGGACCAGTTGTGCGATCGTCAGGCCCGCTTCGAGGAGCCGCTGCTCGATCCACGACAGCGCCAGGGCCACCGCCGGGCCCCGCCCCTGCAGGCGACGTGCAAGCTCGGCGACGAAGGCGCTGCCCATCGGGGGATTCGAACGTGCCATGTCCGCAATCACCACGATCAGACTCTTCGCATCCTGTTCGGCAGTTTCGATCATCCGGTCCGCCCAGGTGTCGGCCAGATCGCGTTCGTCCCACGCAGCGGCGACGCGTACGCCGACACGGCGGAGATTCTCGATCAGCGCCAGGCGCAGCATGATCGGGATCGCCCACAGCTCGCCCAGATCGAGCACCGTGACGGTCTGGTAGGACGCGACGAAGCGACTCAGACTGTCTGCATCCACGCGGCCATCACCGTGGGCAACGATCTCCAGCGCGATGTCATAGACACGGGGGCGCCCGGCCGACGGTCCGTGCGCGAGGCGGGGGAGTTCGCGGCTGTATCCCCTCGGCAGGTGCCGCTTGGCCGTATTGATCTGCTCTTCGATCAGGTAGAAGTTGTCGAGCAGCCACTCCCCGGCCGGCGTGATGCGTCGGTTGTCGGTGACGGCGGCCGTCAGTCGCCTGGACACGCCGACCAGGGCAAGCTCGTTTGCCGCCAATCGTGCCAGGAGCCGGTCCGGTGCGTGCTCGTGAACCACCTTGTGCGCAGCGGCCAGTGCTCTGCCATGCTGCGCCATCTGATCGGCGCTGAACAACTCGGATCGCAGCGGTAGCTCGTCGTCAGGCGACATGGGCGAGGACGTGCCGATGCCAAGCTGTGTCTTCAGGTTGCTCCAGGACTCGATGAGTTGCGTCGCCAATTTCAACGTTCAGGTCCTTGGCGTCCGGTCCGTCCATTTCCAGTTCCGGATTTCCGGCATGTCCTCGCCGTGCTCGTGGATGTATCGGGTGTGCTGGTTGAGCTTGTCACGCATGATCTGCTTGATGTGCGCAGCCCGCGGCTGCAACTTGTGCACCCAGTTGGCCACATCCATCACCAGATGGAAACGATCCAGGGTATTGAGCACCACCATGTCGAACGGCGTGGTGGTGGTGCCCTCTTCCTTGTACCCGCGCACATGCAGATTGCCGTGATTGCTGCGGCGGTAGGTCAGCCGATGAATCAGCCACGGATAGCCGTGGTAGGCAAAAAGGATCGGCGTGTCGGGACGGAACAGCGACACGAACTCGGTGTTGGACAGACCATGCGGATGCTCTTCCTGCGGTTGCAGGGTCATCAGGTCGACCACGTTGATGAAGCGGATCTTCAACTCGGGGGTGAGCTCGCGCAGGATGTCGATGGCCGCAAGCATCTCGAGGGTGGGGACATCGCCGGCGGCCGCGAGCACGATGTCTGGTTCGCCGCCCTGATCGTTGCACGCCCATTCCCACAGACCGATTCCGGCCCCGGCATGGTCGATCGCGGCGTCCATGTCCAGCCACTGGCGTTCGGGCTGCTTGCCGGCGACGATGACATTGACCAGGTCGCGGCTTCTCAGGCACCTGTCGGTGACCACGAGGAGGGTGTTCGCATCGGGCGGCAGATAGACGCGAATGATGTCGGCCTTCTTGTTCACCACGTGGTCGATGAAGCCCGGATCCTGATGCGAAAAGCCGTTGTGGTCCTGACGCCAGACATGCGAGGTGAGCAGGATGTTCAGCGACGCGATGGGGCGCCGCCACGCAATCTCGCCGCACACCTTGAGCCACTTGGCGTGCTGGTTGAACATCGAATCGATGATGTGGATGAAGGCTTCGTAGCAGGAGAACAGCCCGTGTCGTCCGGTCAGCAGATAGCCTTCCAGCCAACCCTCGCAGGCGTGCTCGGAGAGGATCTCCATGACCCGGCCATCGGGTGCGAGGTTCTCGTCGTAATCGAAGCGTTCATCCATCCATGTCCGGTCGGTGACCTCGAAAAGGGCCCCGAGGCGGTTGGAGGCGGTCTCGTCGGGGCCGAACACGCGAAAGTTGTCCATGTTCTTGCGCATCACGTCGCGCAGGTACGTCCCCATCGCCCGGGTGGCCTCCGCCCGAACACCGCCTGGCGCGGGGACCGCTACCGCGTAGTCGCGGAAGTCCGGCAGGCGCAGGTCGCGCAGCAATACCCCGCCGTTGGCGTGCGGATTGGCCCCCATGCGGCGTGTGCCGGCGGGGGCGAGTGCTGCCAGTTCGGGCCGGAGGCTGCCGTCGGATTCGAACAGCGTTTCCGGGCCGTAGGTGCGCATCCAGTGTTCGAGCAGGCGAACATGTTCCGGATTTTCCATGTCGCCGAACGGAACCTGATGCGACCGCCAGTAGCCCTCGCTCTTCTTGCCATCGACGTCCTTGGGCCCGGTCCAGCCCTTGGGCGAGCGCAGCACGATCAGCGGCCACAGCGGGCGGCTCGAGACACCGCTGGAGCGCGCCTTACGCTGGATCTCGCGAATCTCGGCAATCGCGGCATCGGTCGCGGCGGCCATCAGCCGGTGCATGGTCTGCGGATCGTCGCCCTCGACGAATCGAGGCGTATAGCCGTAGCCGATGAACAGGTTCTCGAGCTCGTCGTGGCTGATGCGGGCCAGGACCGCCGGACTGGCGATCTTGTAACCGTTGAGGTGGAGGATCGGCAGGACCGCCCCGTCGGTGCGCGGATTGAGAAACTTGTTCGAATGCCAGGAAGTGGCCAGCGGCCCCGTTTCCGCTTCGCCGTCGCCGACGACACAGCAGGCGATCAGCTCCGGGTTGTCGAACACCGCACCATAGGCATGGAATAGCGCATAGCCCAGTTCACCGCCCTCGTGGATGGAACCGGGCGTCTCCGGCGCGGCATGGCTGGGGATTCCGCCCGGAAACGAGAACTGGCGGAAGAGCCGACGCATGCCCTCCTCGTCCTGCGTGATGTCCGAATAGAGCTCGCTGTAGCTTCCCTCGAGCCAGGTGTTCGCCACCACAGCCGGTCCGCCGTGGCCGGGACCGGCAATGAAGATCATCGACAGGTCCTGCTCCTTGATCACCCGGTTCATATGAACGTAGATGAAGTTCAGCCCCGGCGTGGTTCCCCAGTGGCCCAGCAGGCGTGGCTTGATGTGCGACCTTTGCAGCGGGTCCTTCAGCAGCGGGTTGTCGAACAGATAGATCTGCCCGACCGACAGGTAGTTGGCGGCACGCCACCAGGCGTCCATCTGCGCAAGCGTTTCGGTATCAAGCGCCGGAGCTGTCAAGGCCATGTCGTTCTCCTGCGTCGCTTCGGGTGGATTTACGCCTGTCGCCCCGGTGAGGGCGGTTGAACTGTCTGCCGGCGCCGATGGAATGACGCTACGCAGTACCTGTCGCGACGTCTGTCCGATAACGCACACAAGGCCCCGCTTCACAGGGGATTTCTACCTTGCACCTTGCAGTGCCGACCCGGAAATCACGTCGAACAACTCCGCATCGATCGAGCTCTGGCGCAGACGGTGGAAGTTGCCGTTGAGGTCCGTCAGCAGTTCGTCGATGTTTCTGTCCGCACGTTCCATCGCGGCAAGGCGGCTGGCGTTCTCGCTGGCAAGCGATTCGGCGCAGGCGCGAAAGAGCGAGATGAAGAGATACTCGCGGATCAGCGCGCGCAGCGTGGCGGCGCCGCTGTCCATGAGTTCGGGCAGCACGTGGGTGGGCCAGCGCACCTTGACCAGATCGCGTCGCCATTGCGCATCGAGCGGCAACAGACGCAGCGCGAATGGCTCGTACAGCGCGCCCGCCTGTGGGCGATTGTGGAAAACGTAAACCCGCGTTGCATCTCCTGCGGCTTGCCAGCGTTCGATCTCGATCTGGATCTGCCCAACCAGCGGGGCGATCGCATCGACGGAACCCGGTACCTTGAGGCCGCCGGCCATCGCCGGGGCCGCGTCCGCAAGGCGCTCATGGACGCGCTCGCCAACCGCCCACAGCAGCGATTGGCCGGGCAGTGCCGACAGGGTCTCGAGCGCGAACTCGGCGATGACGTCGTTGAACTGACCGACCAGCCCCTGATCCGAGCCGAACACGATGGCGCCGACCATACCCGTGTCCGCCGCTGCCGTCGTGTCCGCGTTTCGCGCTGAGCGTTCGCCGTC
>DAOMNN010000058.1:0-21602 GCA_035443825.1 Rhodocyclaceae bacterium
GCCTGGACGGTGCTCTACCTCCTCATGGGCGTGGCGGCATGGCTGGTGTGGCGGGAGCGCAGTGCGCGCAAGGTAGGGATCGCGCTCACGCTGTTTCTGGTCCAGCTGGGTGCCAACGCGCTGTGGACGTGGCTGTTCTTCGCTTGGCGTCTCGGTGCGCTGGCCTTCGGCGAGATCCTTGTTCTGTGGGTACTCATACTGTGCACGATCGCCGTTTTCTGGCGCGTGCGGCCGCTTGCCGGTGCATTGCTCATCCCCTATCTAGCCTGGGTGAGCTTCGCGACGGCGCTGACCTTTGCGGTGTGGCAGGGCAATCCTGCGCTGCTGGGGTGAGGCTTTGCTGGCCCGATTGTGGCTTGCCGGTTGCCTGGTGCACTATGCTTCGAGATTTCGACAAGGTGCAGATGCGTGAATCGGTCCGGAGGTCGCCCAATGTATGTCGTCATATTCCGCGCCACGGTTCGCAGCCTCGACGAGGACTACTTGCGGACCGCGGCAAGAATGCGTGAGCTTGCCCTGAGTGAATTCGGGTGCGTGGGTTTCCAAGCGGTTACCGAGGGCAAGGACGAGGTTGCGCTTTCGTACTGGCCCTCCGAGGAGAGCATCCGGGCCTGGAAGTCGCATCCCGAGCACGTCGAGGCCCAGCGCCTGGGGCGCGAGCGCTGGTACGAGTCGTACTCGGTCGAGGTGGCCGAGATCACCCGCGAGTATCGGGTAAGCGCATGACCGTATTCAGTCCGCCCTGCCGCGCGAAGCTGCTCGCGCTGCTTTGGATAGCCCTCGTCCTCGCCGGCTGCGGCGGTGAGCAGCCTGTGCTTTACACGAGTCTGCCCCGCGACGCGACCGTGCTCGTGGTCGGGGACAGCCTGGTCGCCGGCACCGGGGCGCCGCGTGGACAGTCGTGGCCCGACGAACTGGCGCGGCGCACGGGATGGTCGGTGATCAATGCGGGCGTGCCCGGCAACACTTCAGCCGATGCGTACCGCCGCCTGCCGGAACTGCTCGACACGCATCGGCCGGATGCGGTGATCATCGCGATCGGGGGCAACGATTTCCTGCGCAGCGTGCCGCTCGAGACGACATCGGAGAACGTTGCCGCGATCGTCGTCGAAAGCCGTGCCGCAACCGGGCATGTGGCGCTGGTGGCGATTCCGGCGATGTCGGTAGGTGGGGCACTGGTGGGTCGACTTTCGGATCACGACATGTTCGCGCGGATCGCGCAGGAGCACGGTCTGGCGTTCGTCCCCGCGGCAGTGTCCCATGCGCTGTCGCGGGCGGAGCTACGCGCCGACCGGATTCATGCCAACGCGGACGGCTACGCGCATATCGCGCAGGGCGTGGTCGAGGCACTGGCCCGGCACGGCTGGCTCGCCCGGTAACCGGGGTCCGGTCACGGGCTGACGCTGCGGGCGAGGTCCTGTAGCATGGCCCCTTTTTACCCTCGACGGAGCCCGCATGGCCGCTATCGAAATCACCACCGAGAACTTCGAGCAGGTTCTCGCCGACAATCCCATCGTATTCCTCGACTTCTGGGCAACCTGGTGCGGGCCGTGCAAGAGCTTCGGGCCGGTGTTCGAGGCGGCCGCGGAGGCCAACCCCGATATCGTGTTCGGCAAGATCGACACCGACGCACAGCAGGAACTGGCCGCCGGCTTCGGCATTCGTTCGGTGCCGACGCTGGCGGTGATCCGCGAGCGCATCATGGTGTTCCGCGAATCGGGCGCCCTACCGGCCAGTGCCCTCGAGCAGATCGTGGAGGGCGTGCGCAATCTCGACATGGATCAGGTTCGCGCCGACGTGCAGGCGCAGAGCGAGGGCAAGGCGACGGACTGAGCGCGGCGCTCAGCCGGGCGTCGTGAATACGGTCAGGATCCCCGTATAGCCGTAAAGCCGATCGCGGGCGATCTCGCCGCCGGCGAAGAATCCGACCAGCGGGACCGTGCCGAGAACATCGCGGATCGCCCTGGCCTCGGCATGGGGCATTCCGAAGTGGGGGCCTCCGCGGCCGTTGCAGCTGATGTATATGGCACCGAGGGCACGCATCGAACCATCCTCGAGCGTCTGCCGGATCTCATGGGCAATGCGCACCAGGTCCGTCATAGCGGCCTCGGGGTTGCGCTCGCAGAACGCGAGCTGCATATCGCTCTTAACCTCCTCGGCAACCGCAAGCACACGATGCTGCGGGTCCAGGCCGACGATGTGGCGCACCAGCGTGTCCGGGCCAAACCGACCCGGGGTTGACCCCAGATCCTCGGCGCCGGAGCGCAGGCCGACCAATGTGGAGGACAGGGCGCGTGCCATGTCCTCGACCTCCAGGTCGGCGGAAAGGCCAAGGTCTTCGAGTGCGCAGGTAAGCGCCGGCTGGTGGTCGAGCGCGACCACGACGTTGTTCTCGGCGCGGGTGATCGTATGCTCCGGGCCGATCGGCTGGCACCCCTGTGTGACCCGCGAAACGATGCCCACTTCCTCGCCGAAGGCCACGCCGGAAAGGCCTCCGGTGAGCAGATCATCGGCGATCTGAAAACCGTGTTTCCGTGCGGACGACAATCCGCCGAACAGATAGCCCGTGGCGGTGCGCTCCGAAAGCTCTTTCAGGAGGTCCTGCAGATCTGGGGCGCTGCCTTCGGCGTGAACGAGGGCCGTATGCGGGGCAAATCCGCCGTCGTCCCCCCGCAGCGGCTGCCTGCCCGAGAACATGCGGAACGCGTCGCGCGGCAACGGTGCAAGCATCAAGGCAAGTGCCGGGACGTCGAAGTACTCGACGCCCTCCGCAAGGATTCCCACGCCGACCGTGCCGACCCACGTCACGCCCGGGAGGCGCGCATGCAGCTCGGCGAGAATCTGCTGGGCGACGGGGGTGAGATAGTCGGTCAGATAGCACCAGCCGAGCGTGAACTCGCGCGGCTCATCATGCGCGTGCTGGTGGGCGATGCCGGCCTCGAGCTGCGCGAGACAGGTCTCCGTTGCCGGCCGCCATTCCGGGGCGGGTGCGTGTGCGCAAATGAAGGAAGATCCGGACATCGTGGCGACTCCAAGGCGGGATTGTGGGGTTGGACACCGCCGCCTGCACAACGTTTGTTCGATCGCGGCCAGCGGGAGGCGGGGTTTCATGTCGTGTAGAGTGTATCGGCGCCGGGGCCATGCCGGCGATCGTGAACCGGAGTCCGGTAGTTCGTGCTGGCCGGAAACGGGGAACACCCCGTCCCGCCGGAAGTCGTACCCCCATGTTCCCCTGTCCGCGAGGGCGATCCATGTCCGATCGATCGAGAATGCGAAGGTGGCTGGTGCTGGGCGGCGGGGCCGCCTTGCTGGCCGCGCCGCTGGGTGCCGCACAGCGCGTCCTGACCCCGAGCCAGACCGCGGGGCCGTTCTATCCGGTCACGCCGGCGCTCCACCAGGACAACGATCTTACCCGCGTGGCCGGTGGCTCCGGCCAGGCCTCGGGGCAGATCAGCGATCTTGTCGGCCGGGTGCTGGATCTGAACGGGGCGCCGCTGGCCGGGTTGCGGGTGGAAATCTGGCAGTGCGACGCGAACGGCCGCTACCGCCATCCGCGCGATCGCCGCGCCGTACCCGAAGACCCGAACTTCCAGGGTTTCGGACACACCATGACGGACGCCGAGGGCCGCTACCGTTTCCGCACCATCCGCCCGGTGCCCTATCCCGGCCGCACGCCCCACATCCACGCGGCGGTGTTCCAGGAGGGGCGCCGCCCCTTCGTCACGCAGATCTACGTCGTCGGTGAGCGCCTCAACGACAACGACTTCCTGTTCCAGCGGGTGCCGCAGGACTTGCGCCCGCTGCTGCTGGCCGACTTCCGGCCGGTGGAGGACCCCGTCGCCGAGCTCGCGGCGGAGTTCGATTTCGTGCTGTCGCCGGTCCTCGCGGCGCTGTTCGAGCCGCATACCACCTGATCCGTGGCACTATCCCTTCCACCTGCCCGACGCGGCCGAGATTCCTCGCCCACATGAACCGCCCATGACCGTCCGCACTGTCCTCCGCATGGGCGACCCGCGCCTGCTGCAAACGGCCGCCCCGGTGCCGGCCTTCGGTACTTCCGAACTGGTCGAACTCGTCACCGATCTTTTCGATACGATGGCCGCCCACGGCGGCGTGGGCATCGCCGCCCCGCAGATCGGTGTCTGCCTGCAGGTCGTCCTATTCGGCTTCGAGCGCAGCGAGCGCTATCCCGACGCACCTGCGGTGCCCAGGACCGTGCTCGTCAATCCGGTCATCACCCCACTCACCGAAGAAATCCAAGACGGCTGGGAAGGCTGCCTGTCCGTCCCCGGCCTGCGCGGCATCGTCCCCCGCTTCACTCGAATCCGCTACCAGGGTTCCACCCCCGAAGGTGAACCCATCGACCGTATCGCCGAAGGCTTCCACGCGCGCGTCGTGCAGCACGAGTGCGACCACCTCATCGGCACGCTCTTCCCGATGCGTGTGCGCGACTTCAGCCGCTTCGGATTTACGGAGGTGCTGTTTCCGGAGTTGGCGAGAAGTTGATCGCTACACCGCGCGATCGGGGCGTGTTTTCTTTCGCCGCAAAAGCGCGGGGCGAACGGAAACAGACACTACCCCTTTGGTCCGAGGAACAGCCACAGAATCAGCCCGAGCACCGGCATGAACAGCAGGATCAGGATCCACAGCACCTTGGGAACCGGTCCTGCGGGACTCTTTGCGACCTTGACGATCGCCCAGATCACGATGATCAACCAGATGAGGCCCAGCAGGCCGCCGACTTCGACTCCCATGCGGTTTCTCCCTTGTTCGTGGTTGGGTGAGCTGTCCTTCCTGTATTGAGAATAGTCTCATGGAAGCGCGTCGCCCATGTCCAGAGAAAATCGACTGCGGATATCGTGCCATGGAAAGACGGACCGCAGCGAAGGCGCGTGCGACCGTAGCGTGCTCGCACGCTGTCGGACACGCCGGGAGCCGGGGTCATCGGGCCCGGCTGCGCGGTGGCCGCCCCGCTGCGAACGAATAGGCGCTGTATCTTGCGCGAGGACCGCGATTCATCCCGGTCGGCTGGCGATGAAAAGCCCGTACTTGTGCCCGGGAAACAGGGCCTGGTCGTAGTGCGTCACATCCAGCCCCGCCTTGCGGAAGGCCGCTTCGTACTCTTCATGGGTGAACAGGCCCAGCACTTCACGCTCGACAAAATGCTCCACGCCCTGCGGGGCTCCGATCAGGCAATGGATATCGTACACGGAGGTGCGACCCTCGACTTCATGCGTGTGCATCCGCACGATCCTGAGCTCGGGTTCGTTCACCACCTCGGTCGTGACCTTGTTGGTCCAGCATTGCTCCGGCGTGATCCACGGCTCGACGATGAGCAGGCCTCCGGGGCGCACGTGCGCCGCCATCCTTGCGATCGATCTCTCGGCATTGTCGAGGGTGACCGCGTAGCCGATGGAGCAGAAAAGGCAGGTCACGACGTCGAATTCGCGTCCCAGGTCGAAATCGATCATGTCGCCGTGATGAAACCTTGCGTCGGGACAGCGCTTGCGCGCAAGGTCGAGAAGCTGCGGAAGGATGTCCAGGCCTTCGGCTTCGAAGCGCGTGCCCAGATGTGCCAGGTAGCGCCCGGTTCCGCACGCCACATCGAGCAGTGTCCTTGCCCCGGGAAGCCGCGCGTCGATCAGCGAGCGCAGGGTGCGCGCCCCCGCTTCGTAGTCGAGCGACCCGTAGATTTTGTCGTAGTATGGTGCGGACTTCTCGAACATGTGCAGCCGGCTCATCCCGAATCGACCCCGAATGATACCCACATGCCCGTCAATCCGCCTGCATGGCCTGCAGACACGTGCTGCGGACGGCCCGAGATGAAGATCTGGGTGGACGCGGACGCGTGCCCCGTCGTGATCAAGGACATCCTGTTTCGTGCAGCGGTGCGCGCCGAGATATCACTGACCCTCGTCGCCAACCAGTTCGTGCGCGTTCCGCCGTCGCCGTTCATCCGCGCGGTTCAGGTGCCGTCAGGCTTCGACGTGGCCGACAACGAGATCGTCAGGAGGCTCGAAGCGGGTGATCTCGTCATCACGAGCGACATTCCGTTGGCGGCCGAAGCGATCGAAAAGGGCGCTCATGCACTGAATCCCCGCGGAGAGTTCTATTCGGCGGAGAACATCCGGGCGTTGCTCAACATGCGCGACTTCATGGACACGCTGCGATCCAGCGGAATCGACACGGGCGGGCCACCGGCACTCAGCCAGAGCGATCGCAAGGCGTTTGCAAATCACCTGGACCGTTTCCTCGCGCGACACGCGAAGGGCGGATGACGGCAACGCGGAGGAGATCATGCAGCACATACTCGTCTATGCGGATTCACTTTCCTGGGGCATCGTTCCGGGAACGCGCGAGCGCCTCGGGTTCGATCAGCGCTGGCCCGGGGTGATGGAGATCGGTCTTAACGAACCCGGGCGCAGTGTGCGCGTGATCGAGGACTGTCTCAACGGGCGGCGCACCGTGTGGGATGATCCCTTCAAACCGGGGCGCAACGGACTGCAGGGGCTGGAGCAGCGCATAGAGATCCATTCCCCGCTCGCACTCGTCGTGCTGATGCTGGGCACCAATGATTTCCAGTCCATGCATCCGCACAACGCGTGGCACGCTGCGCAGGGCATCGCGGCACTCGTCGCTGCGATCCGCCGCGCACCGATCGAGCCGGGCATGCCGGTCCCGCCCATCCTGATCGTCGCCCCGCCGCCCTTCGACCTGCCGAAGGGGCCGCTTGCACCGAAGTTCGAGGGTGCCGGGGAGAAATCCGTCGGCCTCGCCGATGCCTATCGCGAGACGGCGACGATGCTGCAATGCCACTGTTTCGACGCGGGTAGCATCACCCCCGCAAGCCGCGTTGACGGCATCCATCTCGACGCCGACCAGCATCTGCGGCTGGGCCGGGCGATGGTGGATGTGGTGGCGCCCCTGCTAGCGCCGACGTCCTGAGTCGACGACGGGTCAAGAGATACCTCAGTCGTCGCGCTCGGTAATCGGTTTCTTGTGCGCGATTCCCTTGTGACACTCGATGCATGGCGTGTTGTCCTCCATCGCCTTCTGCATCTTGTCCTGCGCGCGCCGAGGTTGCTTGTGGAAGGCCATTGTGTCGTAGCTGTGGCAGTTGCGGCACTCGCGCGAGTTGTTCTCGGTCATCTCCGCCCAGACCCGTTCGGCCATTTCGAACCGGTGCTCCTCGAACTTCTCGGGCGTGTCGATGGTGCCCACGAGCTTGTGATAGAGCTCGTTGGTTGCTTTCACCTTGCGCCACACCTTGGCTCCCCATGGGCGCGGCACGTGACAGTCCGGGCATCCCGCACGTACGCCGGATGCGTTGCTGTAGTGCGGACTTTCCTTGTACTCCTGGTACACGGTCTGCTCCATCTCATGGCACGAGATGCAGAACTCGGTCGTGTTGGTCACTTCGAGGGCGGTGTTGAAGCCGCCCCAGAAGAGAATGCCGAACACGACCCCGCCGACGACAAGCAGTCCTGGGGCCCATTTCTTGGATGGGACGCGGAACCATTGAGTAATCTTCTTTAGCATGACGAACAACCATCTGTTGCGGGCACGGCCTGGACGCACCGACCGCGCATGGAAAAGGAACGGGCACCCGAGGTGCCCGCAAGAACTCCGATCCGAAGCAGCTCGGTCGCCCTGATCAGTCCTTGGGCAGGCTCGGCAGGTAGGTGACGATGTCCACGGCTATCTGCGGATCCAGCGCGCGCAGCGCGGGCATGCTTTCGTCGGGCTGGCCGTTCATCACCTTGTGCAACATCTCGGGGTGATTGCCAGCGACCGATCCGAGCGGCGGCGCGTCCTTGAGCTTCTTGCCGTCGAACCCATGGCACCCGGCACAGATCGTGTTGTAGTAGGCCTCGCCCTTGGCAGCATCACCCTTGGCCTGCTTGCTGCTGGCATCGATGTACTTGTACACATCGACCTGGCCCTTGCTCACGAACAGCGCGAGATCCTGCATGTCCTGAGCCGAAAGGTGCTTGTCAGTGTAGGCGTGGGTCGCGTCCTGGAGAATGGCGACGATCGCGGCGGGATCCCTGCCGGCCGCATCGGCGATGCCCTTGATCCCCGTTTCGTGGCTCCCGGACGCATAGGCACCGTCCTTGCCCTTGTAGTCCCAGCCATGACATTCCTTGCACCGCCAGGAAGTATCCTTGTCGTACTTTCCGGCCTTGTTGGCGTAGGCGGGGTGATTGACGGTGGGTTTGGCCGTGCCGTTTTCGGCGAAGAACTTGTCGTAGAGACGACCCCCGCGCGCAAGCGCGGATTCTGTTTCGACAGCCGCCGCCGGAGCGGCTGCAAGAAGGCCGATCAGGGCTGCGCACAGCACGGCTGTACAGGACCGCATCGACCGCATGGATGTAAAGGCGTGCATGATTTTCTCCCGCGTTAGACTGCTTGTTGCCCAAGCTCAACTTCGCCACAGAATGCCTGCTGGCGACAGGGGCACGAGTCGCGAATAGGCCCGGACCATGCTCTCTACGGTTTAGGACTTTGGTCTGATAGTGGGCCGGATCCGCGGTGTTACCATGAGGCGTCTACGCGAGCACACGTCCGAAACGAAGAACTTCCATGCACATCGCCCTGCAGCGTTCTGCCGGCGAGTCCAGTCTCTCTCGCCAGTACCTCCTGGTCAGCACGCTCATCCTGCTGGTTGGCATGGTCGCGACCGGTGCGTGGCTGGGACGGCAGATCGAGACCAGCGCGGTAAATCGTGCCGCGTCGGTTGCAGCCGTCTATACGGAAAGCATTCTTGCGGCACATCTGCGCAGCAGGGGCGCCGTCCACGCCATGGTCGCCGGGGACCATGCCGAGCTGGATCGACTTTTCGTGGACGGACCGCTGCGCCGCAAAGTGGTGCGCTTCAAGCTGTGGAGTGCGGATGGCAGCATCGTCTACAGTAGCGACCATGCTCAGCAAGGATTGCGATTTGCGGTTCAGGGGCCACTGGCCGAGGCTTTCGGGGGTTCCGTGCAGGCGCGGCTTACGCGACTCGAGCAGGCGGATAACGTGCCGGAGCGGGAGCACTGGCCGCAGCTACTCGAGGTGTATGTGCCGGTTCGTGGTGCGGATTCGGAAGAGGTCATTGCCGTGGCCGAGTTCTATCATGCGACCGATAATCTCTTTCGCGACATCGGTGAGGCGCAGCGCCGGAGCTGGATACTGGTTGCCGTCGCCGCAATTGCGTTGTACGCGTCGCTGCGAGGGTTCGTCCGGAGCGCCGACCATACCATTTCGGATCAGCAGCAGGACTTGCAGCGTCAGCTTCGGCAGCTCCGTGCCGCACTCGACGAGAACGAACGCATACGCGGTCAGTTGCGCGAAGCCGGCGCGCGTACCACGGCGCTCAACGAGCAGCTCCTGCATCGGATCGCGGCCGATCTGCATGACGGACCGGCGCAGAAGATCGCCTTTGCACTCATGCGCTACGGTGACGATGCGCCGACCGCAGCCAGCACTGACGCAATCCGCGATGCCCTGCAATCGTCCCTGGTGGACGTTCGCGACATCGCCGCCGGACTCGGCGTGCCGGTGGTCGATTCGCTGAGTCTTGCCGACACGGTTCGGCGTGCGGTGCGTGACTTCGAACGCCAGTTCTCAACCCGTGCGGGAATCGAAGTCGACGATGCGCTGGGGGCCGCACCGCTTGCCGTGAAGATCACCGCATACCGTTTCGTTCAGGAATCACTCAACAATTGCCAGCGGCATGCGCCTGAGGCGGCTCCGATGGTGCGGGCCTGGCGCGTTGGGGCCGATGCACTCATCGAGGTCGTCGATCGCGGCCAGGGTTTCGATCCGGACGAGGTCGCCGCGTCGGGCAGGCTCGGTCTGGCATTCATGCAGGAACGCGTTCGACTTCTGGGCGGTTCCTTCGAACTGGACACGGGGCCAGGCCGTGGCACCACGCTCCGCGCCCGCCTACCGATCGATCGCTCGGAACACGGCGATGCGTAACCCCATTCGAGTACTTCTGGCCGACGACCATCCACTGTTCCGCGAGGGTGTCGTGCATTCGCTTGGTGAGGACAGCGGCTTCGAGATCGTCGGTGAAGCCAGCAGCGGCGAGGAGGCCGTGGCCGCGGCCGGGTCGCTTCGGCCGGACATGGTGCTGCTCGACGTCAACATGCCCGGCATCGGCGGCATCGCCGCCGCAGCGCGAATCGCGGAAATCGTGCCCGACGTGCGCATCATGATGCTCACTGTGGCCGAGGATCAAGAGAGCCTGATGAATGCGCTCAAGAGCGGCGCGCACGGCTATGTTCTGAAAGGCGTGTCGGCGCGTGAGCTGCGGGAGATCCTGCGCAGCGTGGCCGATGGGGAAGCCTACGTGACACCGGCGCTTGCAGCGGACATCCTTGCCGAATTCTCGCGCCCGCGCATGCCAGACTCCATTTCAAGCCTGACCGCGCGGGAAGCGAGCGTGCTCGAACTGTTGAGCGAAGGCCTGACCAACCGGCAGATCGGCGAACACCTTCACCTTGCCGAGAAGACCGTCAAGCATCACATGACGAGCATCCTGCAAAAGCTCCATGTGCACACGCGCACGGAGGCGGCGGTGCTTGCGCTGCGCAGCCGCACGACGTCGCGTGGCTGAGTCGGCACATACTTACGGCCGTTCGTCCAGGTCGATCGCCGTGTCGAACTTGTTGCGAAAGCGCGAAACCATGGTCCTGAACTTGCGCATGTTCGGATCGGCGTACAGAACTTCGTCGCAGAAGCGGTCATAGGCGTCCATGTCGGGGACGACCACGATGAGGACGAAGTCGACTTCGCCCGTCACCTGATAGCACTGCTTGACCGCGCGCGCCTTCTCGATCCGTCTCAGGAATTGCTGGTAAAGATCCTTGCGGTCCCGCTCCATCTGCACCTCGACCACGACGTGGAGCAGCTGCCCGAGCTTCTCCGGGGCGAGGATGGCCACCTGTCTCGCGATATAGCCGTGCGCCTGGAGACGCCTGACCCGCTTCAGGCAGGCCGGCGGCGACAGGCCGACTCGTTCGGCCAGGGCGAGATTGGTCAGGCTGCAGTCGCGCTGCAGCAGCGAGAGCAGGCGGCGGTCGAGGCGATCGAGGCTCATTGCAGTGGTTGAGAGAATTTATGGGAAGCACGGAGGATTACAAGTGAAGTTTATGAGAATAATGACGTGTTTTGAAAGAAATAATTAACCTCATACACCATAGAATTCATGTCGACGCAGTCGATTCCGGTGGCCATTCGATGAAGTTCTTCAATACGCATCCTGTCGTTTCGACGTACATCCGCTTCGGCCGCGAGGTCGGGTCCGTCTACGCGACGCTGCTCCGGGTCATGGTGCCGGCACTGATCGTGGTGAAGGCGCTCGACATGGTCGGGGGGACGCAATGGCTCGCCTGGCTGTTGTCGCCGGCAATGCAGCTCGTCGGCCTGCCAGACACGCTTGGGATCGTGTGGGCTGCGGCGATGCTTACCAACATCTACACCGCAATGATCGTGTTTGCCGGCATGGCCGCCCACGAGCCGCTCACGGTGGCGCAGGTCACGGTGCTCGGCACGATGATCCTGGTAGCGCATTCCCTGCCCGTTGAAGGTGCCGTGGCCAAGGCGGTGGGGGTGAGCTGGCGGGCAACGTTGACGATTCGCATCGGCGGCGCGATGGTGCTGGGAATGCTTCTCAACCTTGCGTATTCCTCGGGCGGCTGGCTGCAGAAGCCGAGTCGGCTGCTGTGGGAGCCGGAGGCCGTCGATCCGGGACTCCTCGCATGGGCTCTCGATCAGCTGCGCATGCTGGGCTGGATCTTCGTCGTCATCGCAGCCCTGATGGCCCTGTTGCGGCTGTTGCGGTTTCTCGGTATCGAGCGCCTGATGCATGGCTTGCTCGCGCCGGTGCTGGACCTGATCGGGATCCGCAAGGAGGCGGGCAACATCACCATCATCGGGACCACGCTGGGTCTGAGTTTCGGTGCCGGGCTGCTGATCCGCGAGGCCCGCAGCGGCGCGCTGAGCCGGCGCGACGTCTTCTTGACGATGGGTTTTCTAGGGCTGTGCCACAGCGTCATCGAGGACACGCTTCTGATCGTGCTTCTGGGGGCCGACCTTTCCGGGATCCTGTGGGCGCGCCTGTTTTTCGCCCTGGCCGCAATTGCAGTGCTCGCCCGGATTCCGATGGTCAACCGGCGGCTGGCCGAGGCGCCGGCGCAGGTCGGCCGGGCCTGAGTCGCAAGGCGGCGACGTCTCCGCCGCAGGCGAGCTGACCGTATACTTGCAGGCTGTCGAATCGTCGAAGGAACAATCATGTCATCCTCCAGCAAGTTCAAGCTTCATTCCGCCGCCAGCCTGGAGGCCCTGGTCGAGCGCAGCGCGGGTCACCTTCCTGCTCTGTTCGGAATCGAGATAACGTCACTGGAGCCCGGTCGGCTGACCAGCCGCCTCGAGATCCGACCCGAGTTTCTTGCACCCAACGGCTTCCTCCATGCGGCGACGCTCATCGCACTGGCCGATACCAGCGCTGGCTTCGGCACGATCGCACACCTGCCGGAGGGGGCCGAGTCCTTCACCACGATCGAGCTGAAAAGCAACTTTCTGGGCACGCTCCGCGAGGGCGCGCTTGCCTGCGTCGCACGCCCGGCCCATGCCGGACGGAACACGCAGGTGTGGGACGCGGAGGTCACCGACGAGTCGAGCGGACGCACGCTGGCGATGTTCCGATGCACGCAGATGGTGCTGTGGCCCAGAGGTGGTTAGGGCGTCAGCTCAGAAACTGCCACGCACTGGCGATCAGTGCGATGGTGGTGGCCAGCAGCATGACCCGCAGCGACCACTTGACGCGAAGTCTGCGCCGGGTGTGACTGGCGACGACGCAATCGGTCGCGGGCCAGGCGCATTCGACGCCGAGGAAGTCCTTGCTGCGGCAAGTCCGGCAAGTGATTGTGGGTCGCATCTCAGTACTCCCTGACCCGGTCGCCCGTCGCCGGGCCGCCGAACCGATGAATGATGGTGAGCTTGAGTTCGTCGGGAAGCGCCGCCGGTCCGACCGGGCACATCCGTATGGTTTCGGTCTCATGTGCGACAGTCTGGGGCAGTGCTGCAGCCGTGGTCGCAGCCTGGGCCTGGCCGGCGAGCAGCAGAACGAATGCGGCGAAGACCACGTTGATCGCGACGGCGGCGACGATCACCCGGGCGATCAGGCCCAGCAGATCGAGTGCGAAATGGCGGTCGTTTTCCTGTCCGGTACTGGTGCCTGCCTGCATGGTGTTCTCCAAACGTGAGTGCATGACGGCATTTGATACCCGCATGCGGGCGCGGCACGGCGGGCAATCTGGCAAAGCGCTGACCAAATGTGGCATAAAAATGGCACATGTCCTCCGCGCTGCCGTGGGGTGCCCGCGATGATATAGTCGCCGCGTGACGGGTACTGCGCAAAGCCATGGGACGCCGAATTGCCATCGTCGAGGATGAAGCCGCGATCCGCGCCAACTACGCGGAGGCGCTCGCGCGTCAGGGTTACGAGGTTGCAGCCTATGCCGACCGTCCGGAAGCCCTTGCGGCGTTCCGCAGCCGACTGCCCGACCTTGCCATCATCGACATCGGTCTCGGCGACGAACCCGAGGGCGGATTCACCCTGTGCGCCGAACTGCGGGCCATGTCGGTGCGCCTGCCGATCATCTTCCTGACCGCGCGCGACAGCGACTTCGACGTCGTCTCCGGATTGCGCCTGGGTGCCGACGATTATCTGACCAAGGACGTCAGCCTGCCGCATCTGCTCGCCCGCGTCGCAGCGCTGTTCCGTCGCGTCGAGGCGCTAGCCGAGGCGCAGCCACAGGAGGAGATGGTCGAGCGCGGCCCGCTGCGCCTTGACGTCATGCGCCTCGCGGCGGAGTGGCAGGGGCAGCCGGTGGCGCTCACGCTGACCGAATTCTGGATGGTGCATACGCTGGCGCGCACGCCGGGGCACGTCAAGAGTCGGGACCAGCTGATGCATGATGCCCGCCTCGTGGACGACGGCACCATCACCTCTCACGTCAAGCGCATCCGCCGCAAGTTCGCCGCCCTCGACCCGGCCTTCGACGCGATCGAGAGCGTGTATGGCATGGGTTATCGCTGGAAGGTCTGAGAGCCCTTGAACGGCCCGGCGCATCCATGACGACACCCGCACCGAAGCTGCGTTTCAGCCTTCGCACCAAGCTTGCGGTCCTGTCGCTGCTGCTGCTCGCCCTGCCGTGGGTCGGTTATCGCTACGTGCAGGAGATGGAGGCCTTTCTGCTCGAGGGCCAGCGACAGGCCCTCGTCGCCACCGCGCGTGCGGTAGCGACGGCCCTTCACGACCGGCCGGAGCTGATGCGCATGCGTCCGCGCACGGGCGCGTCGACGATGAGTCCGGAGATCGCGTTGCTGCCGGGCGAGGAACTGGTCGAGGCTGCGCCCGACCCTCGCCCTCTGGGACGCGAATCGGAACCTGAGCACCCCGCCGTCGCCGAAGTCGAAGCCATCCTCAAGGGTCTGGAACGCACGACGTCGTCGCGCATCTGGGTGGTCAATCGGGACCTTCGCGTGCTTGCCCTTGCGGGCAGCCTGCGCGGCGGTGACGCGACGGCGGAGACGATGGAGACGTCGGCCTGGCAGCGTACATGGCGCCGAATTCTGGCAGCCGTGGTGCCCACCTCCGACGAGGACGTGGATGACGCACTCGATCCGGATACGATCGCAAGCGGTCGGGACGTCTACGAAGCCTTGCTGATGGGTGCATCCGGGTCACGCGTCAGGCGAGCGGGGGAGGGCGACGCGGTGGTGGTATCGGCCGCACACCCGATCTGGAGCGCAGACCAGGTGCTGGGCGCGGTCGTGGTCGAGGAGAGCACGCACTCGATCCTGTCGCTGCGAAGCCGCGCGCTGGAGCGTCTGCTGGCACTGACACTGGTGGGTTTCGTGATTGCGGCGGTGCTGGTGTTCGGATTCGCGTCGCGGCTGTCGTCGCGCATTCGCCGCCTGCGCGACGAGGCCGAGAACGCGATCGATGCGAGCGGGCGGATCACCGTTCTCGCCGCCGGCTCTCAAGCCGGCGACGAGGTGGGAGACCTGTCGCGCAGCTTCTCCGCCCTGCTCGATCGCCTTGCCCGCCATCACAGCTATCTGGAGAGCATGGCGAGCCGGCTTTCGCACGAGTTGCGCACTCCGGTCGCAGTGGTGCGTTCCTCGCTCGAGAACCTGCGTGCGGAGAATCTGCCGGAGGGCGCTTACGCCTACATGGACAGGGCCGACGCGGGTTTGAGTCGCCTGTCCAGGATTCTGTCGCGAATGAGCGAGGCGACGCGCATGGAGCAGGCGCTCGCGGCGACCGAAACCGAGCGATTCGATCTGCGTACGGTGGTTGCCGAATGTATCAACGGCTATCGCATGGCCTATCCACAGAGACCATTCGAAGTGCGGTTGCCCGATTACCCGGCGTGGGTGAACGGCGCCCCCGACCTGGCAGCCCAGATGCTCGACAAGCTGGTCGAGAATGCGGCCGATTTTGCCGTGCCGGGTACGCCTCTCCGTATCGAACTGGTGCTGCGCACGACCACCGCGGTGCTTTCCGTGACCAACATCGGGCCGATGCTTCCCGCGGAACTCGAGGGTCGACTGTTCGAGTCCATGGTCTCGGCCCGGGTGCGCGAGAGCGACAAGGAGCCGCATCTCGGGCTGGGGCTGTACGTCGCGCGCATGATCGCCGCCTTCCATGGCGGAACGCTGCATGCCGAGAATCTGCCCGGCGGCGACGGCGTGCGCATGACCGCGGAGTTGCGGCTGGCATGACGCGCCTGTCGCACAGGGTGCCTGCACGAACCGCCCTGACAATGAATTGAAACAATCTTGCGTGTGCCGGTCGAAACTCCTGTGGCGCGATCAGTCAAACAGTGAACAAACTCGCGGGCAGCCGCCCGCGATCAGGACTATGACCATTCGAGGAGAATTCTGATGAACAAGCTTGTCGTGTTGCCCGCAGCAGTCCTTATTCTTGCCCTTGGCGGCTGTTCGACGTGGGAGGGCATGTCCTCACGCGAGAAGAGCGCGGTAGTCGGCGCTGGCGTCGGTGGCGTTGCCGGTGCGGTGGTGACCGACGGTGGTGTGCTCGGTACGGTCGGCGGCGCCGCGATCGGCGGTGTGATCGGCGACCAGGTCGGCAAGAACCGCTGACTGTCGGTCGGAACGCAACCGGTTCGGGTTCAGGAGGCGCCGTAGAGGCCGGCGAGGATTTTCTTCGTCAGCCGCTGCGCGATGGGAATCGCAATGTAGGCCGCTGCCGTGGCGGCGGGCCAGGCGATTACGAAGGCTTTGGCCCACAGCGAGAGAAAGTTCGACGGAAGGCCGATGTTGATCCAGGTGACGAGCCCGGTCATGAGGAATGCCATGATGCCGGCCATGATCACCGGTTGAAGGTGTTGGGGTTTGAGGCGCATCTTCGGGTGCCCTTGCACGATCAATATTCGAGAACGCGGACATTGTCTCGCATCCTGCCCCTTCGGTGTGGATCCGTCGATGCGCGGGTCTCAGAGTCGAAGCGCGGCCAGTTGCGGGAGCGGCTTGAGTACGCAGCCGTTGTCCACGAGCGCCTTCCTGACCGCGCCGGCCACTTCGACGGAGTGGGCATTGTCACCATGTACGCAGATGCTGTGGAATGGCACCTGCAGGTGTTTTCCCGAAACCGATACGATGCCGCCGGCGTCGAGCATGCGCAGTACGTGTGAGACACAATCTGCAGTCTGGGTGAGCACGGCCCCGGGGTGGCTGCGCGGGACGAGATTTCCATCGTCGGTGTAGGTGCGGTCGGCAAACACTTCCGCGGCCACTGGCAGCCCCTCGCGCTGCGCAGCCTCGACCAGCCTGGAGCGCGCCGGTGCGAGCAGGATCAGTGACGCGTCGAATATCTTCACCGCCTTGGTCACGCGCGCCGCGAGTGCAGGATCCTCGCTGGCCATGTTGCTCAGCGCACCGTGCGGTTTCACATGCGTCATCGTCAAGCCCTCGACCCGGGCCATGCCCGACAGTGCCGCGAGCTGATACAGGATCATCGCCTGGAGTTCGTCCGCCGCCATATGCATCGGCCGACGTCCGAAACCCTGGATGTCGGGAAACGACGGGTGTGCCCCGATGCTCACCCCGGATCTCCTGGCTGCATGGAGCGTGCGGCGCATGACCAGTGGGTCGCCCGCGTGAAACCCGCACGCGATGCTGGCGCTACCGACGATGGCAAGGAGCGCCGGGTCGTCGCCCATCTTCCATGCCCCGAACGATTCGCCGAGATCGGCGTTGAGATTCAATTCCATGACCTTCTCCGTATGCCGACCCGCCTGCGGCGATCAGCGTGATTGTTCCGGCGACAGGGCGTTGACGACACCGTCGATGAGGTTGCCCGAATAGAGCGCATCCAGATCGAAACCTTCGCCCCGAGCGGTGCGAATCGCTTCGAGCAGCGCGCGGGTAAGACGTTCCTCGTCTCGTGCGATCCGTTCTCCCTCGTGTGCGCCGACGGCCGTGAATCGGATCGTGCTGCCAGGGGGGCTGGCCGCGACACGCGCGAGATCGGCCGAGATCACCGTCGCGATCTTGGGGTAGCCGCCAGCGGTCTGGGCGTCGGCCAGGAGCACGACGGGAAGTCCGTTTCCCGGGATCTGGATCGAGCCCGGCATGGTCGCGTCGGAGACGATCTCGTGACCGTAACGGGCCAGGTGCCCGAGCGGTGGGCCATCCAGGCGAACGCCCATACGGTCGGCGGTGGCGCTGATCTTGTAATCGGACGACGTGAAGGTCGACCAGGCGCTCGAGTCGAAGTGATCCCGCTGCGGTCCGGCGACGACGCGGATCGCGCCGACGGCCGGCACGGGTGTTTGCGCGAGCATGCGCCCGGCCCCCGCGGTGGCCGCCGAGGCGCCCACCTCGTCCCCCGCCTGCAGCGCCCGCCCGTGCAGTCCTCCCAGGGCCGCCCGCGCATAGGTCGAGGCACTGGCCATGACCGCCGGAACCGTGATCCCGGACACCGCGAGCACGCCGATCCGCCCCGGCGAGATGCGTGCGATCCGCAGGGACTGACCGGGCACGAGGATGAAGCTGCGCCACGACGCGATCTGCCGGCGCCCCGCATCGTCCTCGACCTCGATCACGGCATTGCCGGCTATGGCGAGGCGCAGCGAGGCGTTGGCTGCGGCGAACTGCTGGCCGCCATCGAAGCATTCGATGACGGGAGCGGTTTCCTCGTTACCGACCAGATGGTTGGCGATGCGCATCAGGCGGCGATCGAGCACGCCTGACCAGGGCACGCCGAATCGGCGAAAGCCGATCCGGCCCATGTCCTGAATCGACGCGTAGGCTCCCTGCGAAACAACTTTCAGACCGGTGCTCATGGGGGCGCTCCGCGAGTCTCGCAGAACGACTCGGGATCGATCTCGCCGGCTGCGATCGCAGCCTTCAGTCGGGCATGCTCGGCTGTGCCTACCGGGTCGAAGCGGACCTGATCTCCTGCGCGCAGCAGGGCCGGCGTGCTTCGCATGGGATCGAACAGGGGGACCGGGCATTGTCCGATCAGGTGCCATCCGCCAGGGCTCTCCCACGGATAGACGGCGGTAAGGCCTGCCGCGATCGCGATGCTGCCGGCGGGCACGCGGGTCCGGGGTTCGCTGCGCCGAGGCAGTCGCAGGGCCTCCGGCAGGTCTCCCATGAATGCGAAACCTGGGAGGAAACCGAGCATGTACACGAGGTACTCGGTGTTCGCATGCATGCTTGCCAGCTCGCCTGCATCGAGCTTCAGGGTGCGTGTGGTGGCGACAAGATCCGGCGCGGCCCCTTCGTCGTAACAGGCGGGCAGGAGCCAGTGGCGGACGGCCGATGGTGGTACGGGGTCGGCCTTCCCGGCAAGCGGAAGGACCGCGTCGAGGAGTCTGTCGCGATCGGTTTCGAGCGGATCGTAGATCAGCGTGAGCGAGCGGAAGGTCGGGACCGTCTCGACCAGGCCGTTCAGGCCGTTCAGGCCCTCCATAGTCCGGGCGGATGCGATCGCGCGGTCCAGGCCTTCGACCCGTGCCTGCAGCGCCGGGTCGACCGTGTTGCCGAACTCGATGGTGAAGGCGCTGTCGCCCATGTCGAGGACGCGAAGTGTCACCTGAGGGTCGCCCTGTGGCCAGTTACAGGAGAGTCTATCAATGCCACCCGAATCGAGTGCATGATCAAGGTTCCATCTGCCGTGGATTCGAAACTCACGACATTGCTAGGGTGATCACGCGGATATGGTAACGGCCACTTTCCGTTTCTACGAGGAGCTTAACGATTTCCTTGCCCCGCACCACCGCGGTCGCGAGTTCGAGTCTCCATGCGCGCGCGCGGCGACAGTCAAGCACATGATCGAGGCGCTCGGCGTGCCACACACCGAGGTGGAACTGGTACTGGTGAACGGGGAGTCGGTGGGCTTCGAGCGGCCGGTGCGGCATGGCGATCGCGTGGCAGTCTATCCCAAGTTCGAGTCGATGGACATTACGCCGCTGTTGCGGGTGCGTGACAGGCCGCTACGCGATACGCGCTTCATAGCGGATGCTCACCTGGGGGGGTTGGCACGCCTGTTGCGCCTGACCGGGTTCGACACCCTTTACGACAACGGTTTTGCCGACGGCGACATCGTGACCATCGCCGTCGCCGACGGGCGCATCGTGCTTACGCGCGATCGCGAGCTGCTCAAGCGCCGTGCGATTACCCATGGCTGCTATGTCCACACCCTCAAGCCGAAGCAGCAGGTGCGCGAGATCTTCCACCGCCTCGACCTCACACGCAGCGCGCGTCCGTTCACGCTCTGCCTGGACTGCAATGCTCCGCTGCGGCCGATCGACAAGGCATTGGCCGAGCCGAGGATTCCGCCCATGGTGCGTGGTCGCCACCAGCGGTTCAGCACCTGCGACATGTGCGGGCGCGTCTTCTGGGAGGGATCGCATTGGCGGCGCATGCGCGAGCTGGTCGATGACCTGTTGGCGTGCAACTGACGCAGCCCCACGTCTCTGAATACCAATGTCGCACGCGGGCGATTACATCAGGGGCGCGGGGATCGGCAGTTCGGGCAACTCGGCCGGCAGGGCCGAGTCGTTTCCCTCGATGAAGTCGATCACCGCTCTGACGACGGCCGGATCACGCAGGATGCGATGGTGACCCAGACCGTGGGTGCGGATCAGGCGTGCTCCGGCCATGTGTGCGGAAAGGCGGCGCGCGTGCTCGATCGGGACTTCGGAGTCGTCGTTGTCATGTACGAACAACGCCGGAATGCGTACGTGCTCCAGCTCCTCGATCCGGTCGATTTCCGCGAAGGGGAGGCGGTATCGATTCTCCAGTCGCGTGCGCATCGCCTCGCGAACCCTGGACGTGATGCACAGCCGCCTGGCGAAGTTGCGTGTGTGTTCGTTCATCGATGCCGGCGGGGACAGGAATACGACTTGCCGCACCGGCAGCCCGGCGCGCAGCGCGAGCGCGATTGCCGCCGCCCCGAGCGAATGGCCGATCGCGGTGTCGAAGGGGCCGTGGGTCACGGCGAGCGCGTGCAGGGCCGAACTCAGATCGGGCAGCCCCACCGGACCGTGTCCGCTTTCTCCGTGACCCGGCTGGTCGAACCACACGACGCGAAAACCGCGCTCGAGCAATGGTTCAACGAACCGCCCCATCTGCACGCCGCGACCACCCCACCCGTGAGCGAGCAGCACGGCCGGGGCGCTCGCAGGCCCCGTCTGCCATACGGAGAGTTCATGCGTGCTGGTGGCCACGGTTTCGCGTCGTGCCGGCACGGGGAGTGGCTGCCGACCCCGGTACTGCGGCGGTCGGGTGAACAGGCGTTCGGCATGCTGTCGCGCCACGCCTGGAAGCACTCTCGATGTCAGTCCGAAATAGGCGCGGAGCAAGGTGATCCATGCGGAGTAAGAACGAACGATCGTGCCATTGACTGACGAGAACGGGCTGGCGAGCATGGTCATGACTCCTGGGGTAGATTGGATGAGGCGCGTTTAGTCGGGCTGCGACGCAGCGGTGACCAAGCGCTCGAATGCAGCGCGTGCGCGGGTTGCCGCGTCGTCATGCCGTAGCAGGCGGGCGCTGTGATAGTAGGCAAAGATCACGCCGAGCATATCGAACACAAACTGCTCGACGTCCGCATCCGGGCGCAGATGCCCCTGTTCGGCGGCCAGTCGTACCGCACGCGCAAGGTCGTGTTCGAGCCGTTCGTAGTGACCGGCCACCGCATCACGTACCGGGCCGGGCCGGTCGTCGAACTCGATGGCAGCCGCTTGCATCGGACATCCGTGGGACAAGCCGGTGCGTCTTGTCCAGTCAAGCCAGTGTTCGAAGAGTGCGCGAATTCGCGGCAGTCCGCGTGGTGCCTTCAATGCGGGCATGAACACGGTCTCGGCGAAACGCTGTGCCGCCGCTTCGATCGCAGCGACCTGCAGATCCTCGCGCGAACCGAAATGGGCGAAAAGACCGCTCTTGGAAAGACCGGTCCGTTCGGCGAGCGAACCGATGGTCAACGACTCGAAACCCGCTACGCTGGCCTGGTCGAGGGCCGCTTCGAGAATCGCGGATCGGGTCTGTTCGCCTTTGCTCATGCCGTGCAT
>DAOMNN010000059.1:0-6479 GCA_035443825.1 Rhodocyclaceae bacterium
ATTGGCACCGTGGCAAGCCAGACAAGTGTCGATGGAGCCGAGGGTTGCCCTGAATCGTGATGCGGGCGCTCCGAGCCCCGGGCCGGATTAACTCACTGTGGAGATTCGAATGCTGCAAAAGCCAATCCGGCTGGCCCTCATGGCCAGCCTGCCCTTGATCGTCGGTGCCGCCCATGCCGATGCGGACGCCGTGAAGCAAGGCATGGAGGCCTATATAGGCGCACCGGCGGTCGAGTCGGTGACGTCCCTGCCTTATGGCGGACTTTACGAGGTGCTGCTGAAAAGCGGCGAACTGGTGTATACGGACGAACGTGTCGGTTTCATCATCGACGGGCGAATCATCGACACGACGACCCGGCGTGACGTCACTCAGGCGCGGCTCGTCGAATTGTCCGCGATCGATTTCGACGCGCTCCCTCTGGACCGGGCGATCAAGCAGGTCAGAGGCACGGGCAAGCGTGTCCTCGTGTCGTTCGAGGACCCCAACTGCGGCTATTGCAAGCGTCTGGGCAAGGAGTTGGCAGGCGTCGATGACGTGACCATCTATACCTTCCTCTATCCGATCCTCGGTGAGGACTCGGTGCGGAAGTCACGCAACATATGGTGTGCGCAGGATCAGGCGAAGGCCTGGAACGATTGGATCCTCGACAACAAGACGCCTGCGGTCGCCGAATGCGACAGCTCGGTCGTCGATGCCAACGTCGAACTCGGGCGGGCCCTTCGCATCAACGGGACGCCGACGATGTTCCTCGCCGACGGTCGGCGAATCGGCGGGTACTTGCCGGCGGCTCAACTCGAACAGGCGCTCGCCGTCGTGTCGCGATAGCATGTGCTCTCATTCGCCACGGCGAATGAGAGCACATGCTGGGGTTCCGACCTGCGCGGACGTGAAGCCGGGTCAGGGTGACGCACCTGTTGGGAGCAGCACCCAGATTCGCCCTTGCTGGCGCATTCTTCCCGCCTGGGCGCCGGCCTCGTCGCCGAACCCCCAGAAGAAGTCCGCCCGGACCACCCCCTTGATTGCGCCTCCGGTATCCTGGGCGAGCATCAGGCGTTGAAGCGGTGTGTCCGACAGTGGATAGGTCGTCGACAGGAAGACGGGTGCCCCAAGCGGGATGAAGCGCGGGTCGATCGCAATGCTGCGGCCACTCGTCAGCGGTACGCCAAGTGCGCCGATGGGGCCACCCGGAGACGGCGGCAATTCCCGGAAGAACACGTAACTCGGATTCGTGTGCAGGAGTTCCTTCAGGCGTCGCGGGTTTTCCCGCGCCCAGTCCTTGATTCCCTGCATCGACGCCTGTTCGAGCCGCAGCTCCCCTTGTGCGACGAGCCAGCGCCCGATCGAGTTGTAGGGGTGGCCGTTCTGGTCCGCATAACCGATGCGCACGCGTGAGCCGTCCGGCAGGGCCACCTGTCCGGAGCCTTGGACCTGAAGGAAAAAGAGGTCGATCGGGTCCGCTGCCCAGAGCAGCGTCGGAGCGGTCACCTCCTCCTCCTTCAGGGTGTCGATCTCGGCCCGCGTCCAATAGGGGACGACTCGGGTGCCGACGATGCGGCCACGCAGGCGCATGTTCTTCAAGTCAGGATAGACGTCGCCGAGGTCGATCGTCAGCATGTCTCCGGGGACACCACGAATCGGCCAGGAGTACGTGTCGCTGCGCTGGCGGCTGCCCTTGATCAGCGGTTCGAAGTAGCCGGTGACCAGGCCTTCTGCATTGCCGTCGGGATTGACGGCCATCCATGGTTCGAAGTGTCTTTCGAAGAAGTGTCGCGCCGCGGACCGGGAGGGGTGTGATCCCATGCGGTTTGCGGCGGAGCACACCTCGATCCATTGCGGTCGCCGGCCGAGCGCCTTGCACGATTCGAGCAGGGCTGGCCACGCTTGGGCGTGATCGTCAGCATCCCATCCTGCGACGTCTGTCCAGCTTGCGGATTGCAGTGGCGGCACCGTCGGTGGCACGGGTTCCGGGACGGCCACCGGCGGTACCGCAGGACAGACCGGACATACAGGACAGGGCTCGGCGGCCGGGCAGACCGGGGTCGCCGTCGGAGTCGGCGCAGGCGCTTTGCCGGCGCATGCCGTGAGGAGGACGCTGGCGCCAAGGGCGGATAACAGGACACGCCATCGGGCCAGGCTGGATCGGTGATTCATCGACGGGTTCATGTAGACTCGGGGTTAGTACGACAAACAGTATACCGGGCCCTGCCCGAGAGCCGCGGAGAGAAGCATGTGGGTGATCTTGCTGGAGGCAGGCCTTGCGTTGGCCCTGCTGCTGACCATCGTCTGGGCAACCTGGCCGAAGCGTCGGGACAAGTCCGCCCCGAGCGAGGATGAGGATGACCGGAGATGAATGAACTCGCCCAGTTCCTGGCCCGCGCGGAACGTCTGATCGATCGTATCGAGCAGACGCTTCCCCCGATTCCAAAACCGCCGGACTGGTCGGCGACGGCTTTTCGCTGGCGCCGGCGCAACGGCCGTGCCTTCCTGCACGCCGTGCGGCGGCCGCATGCAATCAGGCTCAAGGACTTGCGTGATATCGACGCCCAGAAAGAGAGGATCGACCTGAATACGCGTCAGTTCCTGGAGGGGCGCCTGGCCAACAATGTGCTGCTCACGGGTGCGCGTGGCACTGGAAAATCGTCATTGGTCAAGGCCTTGCTCAACGCGTACTCCAAGCGCGGCCTGCGGGTGGTCGAGGTGGACAAGGACGACCTGATGGATCTTCCGGACATCATCGACATGCTGGAGGGGCGACCCGAACGCTTCATCCTCTTTTGTGACGACCTCTCCTTCGAAGAGGCCGAGCCGGGCTACAAGGCGCTCAAGAGCGTGCTCGACGGCTCGGTGGCTGCCGTACCGGACAATGTCCTGATCTATGCGACGTCGAACCGGCGCCACCTGATGCCCGAGTACCACGACGAGAACCTCAAGGCCAGACACGTCGATGGGGAGATCCATCCCGGCGAGGCGGTGGAGGAGAAGATCTCCCTTTCGGAACGTTTCGGGTTGTGGGTGTCCTTCTATCCGTTCAGTCAGGACGAGTACCTGAGCATCGTTGGCCACTGGCTCAAGGCCTTCGGTGTGGCCCGAGCGGACATCGAGGCGTGTCGTCAGGAGGCCCTCCAATGGGCCCTGTTGCGCGGGTCGCGCTCGGGTCGCGTGGCGTGGCAGTTTGCTCGCGATTACGCCGGTCGGGCGGAAAAGGAATGATCAGCGGATGACTGAATGGGTGGATGTTGCCGCCGGAGTCATCGTGCGCGCGGACGGCCGTTTCCTGCTCGGGCAACGCGCCGAGGGAAGCTTTTATCCGGGGTACTGGGAGTTCCCCGGTGGGAAGGTCGAGGCTGGCGAGTCGCCCGCTGCTGCACTCATCCGTGAGCTCGATGAGGAGCTTGGAATTCACGCCGAGGAGGTTCACCCGTGGCTGGTTCGCGAGCATGAATACGAACACGCGCGAGTACGACTGCATTTCTTCGAGGTGTCCGCATGGCGTGGCGATATCGACGACCGTGTGCATAGTGCCCTGTCGTGGGAGCGAGCCGACGATCTGCAGGTCGGGCCGATGCTGCCAGCCAATGGGCCGATCCTTAAGGCGCTGCGCCTGCCGCGCCTGATGGGCATCACCGCGGCAGGCACGACCGGAACGGCGCTGCAACTGGAGCTGATCGATGGAGCGCTCGCACGCGGCCTGCGCCTGATCCAGATACGTGAGCGAAGCATGGGCGATTCCGAACGGGAGGGGTTTGCGCGTGAGGTGATGGCTCGTGCCCGACGTGCAGGGGCGCTCGTCGTGATCAACGGAGACCATGAACTTGCGCGTCTGCTCGGTGCCGACGGCGTGCACCTGACGAGCTGTGAATTGGTGCTGTCAAGCTCACGTCCTGACTTCGAATGGGTGGGGGCCTCGTGCCATACGCGTGACGAACTGGAGCGCGCGTCCGGGATCGGTGTCGACTACGCCGTTCTCGGGACGGTCCGACGTACGCCAACACACCCGGACAGCCCGGGAATCGGCTGGGAAGCATTCTCGAAGCTGAAAAGCGGGTTGTCTGTCCCCGTATTTGCGCTCGGGGGGCTGGGCATCGAAGACATGACGTCTGCCCGCAGGGCGGGGGCTCATGGCGTTGCGGCGATCCGCGGAGCGTGGCGCGCGCCTCAGCTGCTCTCCGAGTGATCCGGGCTGTCCGGGTCGGGCGGGGTGGCGTCGGGGATACGGTAGTCACCCGAGGCCCATGCCCCCAGATCGATTTGCTTGCATCGCTCCGAACAGAAGGGACGCCAGACGCTCTCGGCTACCCATCTGACCGGTTTGCCGCACCGTGGGCAATTCACGATCGGTGGTTCGACCACGTGCACCACTCCGTTTACAGACTGCAGAAGGTCAATTCGAACTGCACGGTGCGCTCCACGACCTTCGGCCGCGTAATGGTTTCCGGCAGCATGAAGCGAATGTTAAGAGCATACTTGTTGGCGCTGATCTCCGGGATCACGGGCTCGTTGGGTGCGAGCCGTATGCGAAGCATCTGTGCGTTGCGGCCGCTCATGGTCAATTGATACGTGCCGTTGGCTGCACTTTGGGATTCGGGGTGCCCACTTGCCCGGAGCAGCCTGAGCACGATCGCAAGGCCGTCGCGTATCGGGATCATCGGCTGGATCCAGCCTTCGAGATCGTGCCGGCGCGCATTCGCGTCTCGGTTGAGCCAGAAATGGTATGAGGGCAGGTCGAACTCGCACACCCCGCCAGGGATCCCCGCCCGGCTTCTGATCGCCATCAGCCATTCATTCTCGCGCAGATACTGGCCGATCTTGCCGGCCATCGCGAGGAGGGACGACGATGACTGCTCGATCTCGTAGAGCGCACCCGACAGGGCTTCCTCCGATATCTCTGGATTGTTGCGGAACGTCATCAGGATCTGGCGTTGGCGCTCGAGTTCCTGCATGAGGTCCACCTTGAGGTCGGCACGACCTGCCACTTCGAGGATCTCGAACAGCGTGAGCAATGCGACGTGGTGATCCTGGGGTGCCTCACCCCGGCAGAAATGAGCCAGTTTGCGGTACAGATCCTCGAGTCGCAGCAGCGTTCGAATGCGCTCGTTAAGAGGATACTCGTAGCTGATCACCGCATCGTGCCCAAGAAAAGTCTCCCATCCCACTTGTGAGTCCGCCAGCGGATCTCCGGGCGGCTGTGAGTGCCGCCTCTCGGGGCGATGATAGCACAGGGCAAATTCTGCGAAAGACCGTACCCCGGTGGCGCGGTACGGCCGGCAGCGGCACGATCAGGCGGCCGACGACGCTGCCTGCAGATAGGATGCGTGAAGAATCTCGACCTGGTCGTCCAACGCTGCGAGGTCCCCGCTATTGTCGATCACGTCATCCGCAGCCTCAAGCCTGTCCTCACGGCTGGTCTGTGCCGCGATGATGGCTCGGATCTGGTGCTCGTCCAGGTTGTTTCGTGTCATGACGCGTGCGATCTGCGTTGCTACCGGACAGTCAACGACGCAAATCCGATTGCATCGCTTCCTGTAGCTACCGGATTCGATCAGCAGGGGTACCGCGAGAATGACGTAGGTGGAGCTTGCAGCCCGACAGCGACGATCGCTCTCGTCCCGAATCATCGGGTGGAGAATGGCTTCGAGGCGTCGACGGGCTTCGGGGTCGGCGAATACCAGATCGCGCATTGCCTTCCGGTCCATTGCACCGGAGGCGTCGATTGCCGTGTCGCCGAATTCGGCGCGAATCGGTGCGATGGCGGCACCGCCGGAAGCCGTGAGTTCATGGGCGATCCCATCCGTATCGACGATCGTCACGCCGCGTAAGGCGAAACGGTCGGCCACCGCGCTCTTGCCGCTGCCGATGCCGCCGGTCAATCCAACGATGAAGGGACCAGGCCGAGTCACGGATTGCATTCGCCGCGTCTCGCGTTGGGCAAATCGGAGGCAAGCCGCTCGGCCAGGAGCGTCAGTACCGACGCCGGTCCCGCCACCTCGATCTGATAGACGGCCGGGTTTCGCGCTGCGATCTCGGCGCCCCGGACGCGTCGTGTCTCCAGATCCGCCAGATGTTGCCTGGCACTCGATTCGGTGCGGAACAGGCCAAGTGAAATGGCATTCTGGTTGGGTCCGGGCTCGCGCACGATGAACAGATCCGTAATGCCCAATCCACGCAGTTCCGTGACCTTGCGCTCGGCCGCCTGGCGGCTTGCCGCGGGAGGAATCCGTACCCACCATGCGCTCGGAGGGTCGATCATCTGGAGCGATGTCCTGATGTCGGGAGACAGGTCGCGACCGATACGCTCCAAGGTCTTGGCATCGGTCTCGTCGAGTCCCGCGTACGCAATGCAGACGAAGCTGCGGTCGGCATCGGTGGCCTGCTCCGGCGGTGTCGCGGGAGATTCGACCGCGACTTCCTCGATTCTGGCAGGGGTGGCGGGCACCTCTTCTGCGCGCGGGGCTGGCGCGGGTGCCGGCGCGGGTGCCGG
>DAOMNN010000059.1:6579-21435 GCA_035443825.1 Rhodocyclaceae bacterium
TGGCGGGCACCTCTTCTGCGCGCGGGGCTGGCGCGGGTGCCGGCGCGGGTGCCGGCGCGGGTGCCGGTGTCGGCGCTGACGTCGGCCCGGTGGGTGCAGGCACCCGGGCACTCGTGCTGCGAGGGGGCTCAGGCGGATTGAGCACGATCACGCCGGGGTTGATCTGGTTTGTCAGGCGCTCAGGCTCTCCACGGGGCGAGGTCGACCCGAGCCAGCCCTGAATTGCCGCAAGAGCCAACAGATTGAGCAAGACGAGGACGATGAGAAGCAGGCGTAGTACCGGCATGACATGAACTCTACCGCAATGTGCCGGATTCTGCGGCAATCGCGCAAGGGAAGGCCCCGGCAATCGTTGCGAGCCCGTCGAGCACGAGATTGTCGACGCGCCGCAGAGGTATCGTCAGAAGGGGCTCGATCTGCGGGGCGGCACCGCCGTTCAGGAGGCAAAGTGCTTGCGGATCGTGCCCGCACTGTTGAAACACGCGTTCGATCGCACCGACCTGGGCCGTCAGGCAGCCGGATACGATGGCATCCGCGGTGTTGCGCGGCGCGATGCGGAAATGCCCCTCGGCAAGTGGCAACTGGGCGGTATTGCGGTACAGGGACTGGCGCATGAGCGCCTCTCCCGGCAGTATCAGGCCTCCTTGGAAGCATCCCTCGGCGTCGAGCAGGTCGACCGTGGTGGCGGTGCCGGCGTTGACGACCAGACAGGTAGCGGAGTGGATTGCACGGGCCCCGATCAGTGCCGCCCAGCGATCCGCGCCGAGTTGCGCAGGTGTCTCATAGAGGTTGCGCACTCCGCAACACTGCGCCGATGCCTGAAGCCATTCGGGGCGGGGAGCGAGGGGCCGGAGCATGTCGCCGATGCGTACGCCGACCTCTCCCCCGGCGACATTCGCACCGAGGATGCGGCTCACGCCGGGATACGTGTCGGGAAGCTCGCGCAGCGTGTCCAGTTGTTCATGCAGCACCGCGCCCTGGGCCAACCACCGGCCGTGCTCCGCAATGCCCCACTTGACCCGGGTGTTGCCGGCATCGATCAGCAGGAACATTTGTCGCCCCTCAACGAAACCTCTCCCGAAAGTATGCGCACGGTCGCCGTGTCGGTCCGCAGCAGCAAGGCGCCGTCTTCGTCGACACCGGCGCAGATACCGCGCATGCGGGTGCCCTCTCCGGTAACGGTGACGGGTAAGTCGGCATAGGCGTTACGTTGTTCCCAGGCGCCTCTCAGTGCGGGAAATCCGGCGTTCGCGTACGTGCCGAAGAGTGAATGGAGTTCGCCCAACAGGCTCGCGAGCAACAGATTGCGGTCCGGCAACTCGCCGAGATGGCTTGCGAGGTCGGTTACCTGTGGCTGATCGGGGATGGACGTGCCGGGCGGCAGTTGGAGGTTGATTCCGATGCCAACCACGGCGGCGGGCGTCCGACCCCGGCCCGGCACCAGTTCGACGAGGATGCCCGCCACCTTCGCGCCATGGACCAGGACGTCGTTGGGCCACTTCAACTGAACGCCCACGATCCCCAATTTCTCGAGCACGGCGGCAACGGCGATGCCGGCCACCAGCGATAGCCCTGCCGGAACCGGCGCGGCAGGTGCGAAGCGCCACATTGCCGAGAAGCTCAGACTTGCCCCTTCCCACGAAAGCCATTGTCGTCCGCGCCTTCCGCGGCCGGCTGTCTGAAGCTCGGCCGCGAGGACATGGATCCGCCCATCGTCAAGGGGAGGGGCCTCGACCAGGCAGGTATTGGTGGATGCGCACCGGGACACCACCACCAGGTCGAATGCCGGTGCAAGCGCGGCAAGGTGAGTCCGAACGGCATCGGCTTCGAGATGGCGGGAGAGGGACGAGTGACTCAAACTTCGTGTTCCGGATCAGGAGTGAACCGGAATTATCCGCTATTGCTGTCCAGCGAGCCACGGTCGGGCAACTTCGCCGATCACTAAGTCGGTTCGGCGTCCCCGCTTGGGGCACGGCCGTCATCGATGCCGAGTTCCTGAATCTTGCGTGTAATCGTGTTTCGCCCGATGCCGAGGAGCTGGGCGGCCTCGATCCGGCGTCCTCCGGTGGCGTTGAGCGCACGCTTGATGAGCGTTCGCTCGAAGTCGTGAGTGAGTTTTTCGAAGACGTCCCCCGGAGCAGTAGCGATCAGGCGCTCGGCCTCGGCGCCCAGACTGTCCACCCAGCCACCGGATATGCCCCCGGCGGGATGATCGCGCAGTTCGGGCGGGAGATCGGCCTCGTCGATGACCTGCCCCGGGGCCATCACGGTCAGCCAGTGACAGAGATTCTCCAGTTGTCGCACGTTGCCCGGGAAAGGGAGCGTCTGCAGGAACCGGAGCGTCGGCTCGGAGACGCGCTTGGCCTCGACACCCAGTTCCTGCGCACTCTTCTGGAGGAAGTGGCGCACCAGGATGGGAATATCCTCACGGCGCTCCCTCAGGGGCGGAATTCGCAGACGAATCACATTCAGACGGTGAAACAGATCTTCGCGGAACAGACCCTGGCGTACGCGCTCATCGAGATCCTGATGGGTGGCGGCGATCACCCGGACGTTGGCGCGAATCGGTTGCTGCCCGCCCACACGATAGAAATGTCCGTCGGAGAGCACACGCAGCAGCCGCGTCTGGAGCTCGGCGGGCATGTCGCCGATCTCGTCGAGGAAGAGGGTGCCATTCTCGGCCTGCTCGAAACGCCCCCGGCGCTGACTTGCGGCGCCCGTGAATGCGCCGCGCTCGTGACCGAACAGTTCGGACTCCAGCAGGTCGCGCGGAATGGCCGCGGTATTGATCGCCACGAACGGTGCATCCCGCCGTGGACTGTGCCGGTGCAATGCGCGCGCGACAAGCTCCTTTCCGGTCCCGGATTCGCCATTGATGAGGACGGTCGCGTGAGAGTGCGAGAGCCGCCCGATGGCGCGAAACACCTCCTGCATGGATGGCGCCTGGCCGAGAATCTCGGGTGCCAGGGATACTTCGGTCTGCGCACCTGCCTGGTGCCTGCTTTGTTCGATCGCGCGTTGCACGAGCGCGACGGCCTGGTCGACGTCGAAGGGTTTGGGAAGGTACTCGAATGCACCACCCTGGAATGCGGATACCGCACTGTCCAGGTCCGAATACGCGGTCATGATGATGACCGGGACCTCTGCGTGCCGTTCCTTGAACTTCTTGAGAAGCTCCAGGCCGGAGTCGCCCGGCATGCGGATGTCGGAAAGAAGAACGCCCGGAGGGCTGGTGCTTTGCTGAAGTGCCTTGAGCGCCTCATCCGCAGAAGCGAAGCTCTCGTGCGGAATATCCTCCCGGCTCAGGGCCTTTTCCAGGACCCACCGGATGGAACGGTCATCATCAACAATCCAGACGGTTTCTTTCATGATCTTCGCACTAAGTTGGTGCGTCACCTTGGCATGGTGCTACGCACGTTCGGAAATGGGCAACTGAATCTTGAAGCAGGTATGACCCTCGCGGCTTTCCACATCGATCATCCCTTGATGCTGCTCCACGAAACTCTGGGCCAGCGAAAGACCGAGCCCGCTTCCCCCCTCGCGCCCCGAGACCAGCGGGTAGAAGATTTTGTCGCGAATCTCTTCCGGGATGCCGGGGCCGTTGTCGATCACTTGCAATTCCAGTGCCAGCTTGAAGCGCCGTTTTGCGAGTGTGACCTGGCGTGCGACGCGGGTGCGGAAGATGATCTCACCTTCGCCCTGCATGGCCTGCGCTGCATTGCGTGCGATGTTGAGCACGGCCTGGATGAGCTGCTCGCGGTCGGCGGTCAGCTCCGGCAGGCTGGTATCGTAGTCGCGCCGCAGCGTGACCTTGGGAAACTCGGCCAGAACGAGCCGGCGGACGCGCTCGAGGATGTCGTGGATGTTGATGAGCCCGGGGCGCATCATGCAATGCGCGCTCAGCAACTGGTTCATCAGGTTCTGCAGGCGGTCCGCCTCGGCGATGATCACTTCGGTGTACTCACGCAACTGCGGATCGGTGAGTTCGTGTTCCAGCAGTTGCGCGGATCCGCGGATACCCCCGAGCGGGTTCTTGATCTCGTGCGCGAGATTGCGGATAAGCTCGCGATTGGCCTGTTGTTGCTGCAGGAGCTGTTCTTCCCTGGCAACACGCAGCTGGGCGTCGATCGGTCTGAACTCGAGGAGCAGGTTGACACCGCTCGCCTCGGTTGGACTGACCGTGCAGTCAAGATGAAGAGGGTCGGCCCCCGATCGCTGAATCTTCAGGTCCTGGCCCGTGTAGCTCCAGCTCGTGCGCAGTGCGTTTTCGAGCGCCGATTCCAGACCGTGGTTCCTGCCGAGCAATTGCGACAGCGGCGCACCGAGCACCTTGCGGCGGCTGATCGCGAAGAGGTTCTCCGCGCCCGCGTTCATGTATCGGACGATCAGGTCGCCATCGGTCAGAACGACTGCGGACGAGAGCAGGTCAAGGCCTGCGAAGGGGCTGCTGGTACTCGGGAGTCGAGAGTGAGTCGCCATGCTGTTGTGCCGGGTGGTCTGCCGTTTTCGGAGTCTGTGGTGATGCGTCCTGGTTCGCGGACGCGCCCTTACAGACGTCAAGCAATATCCACGCCAGATGGCAGGACGCTATCTCAGCCCGCGAAGCTCCCGGCGCAGCGCCTCGAGGTTGCGTTCGTGCAACTCCACTTTGTCCTTGAAGGGCTGGAGGCGATCAAGGACGCGCTGATAATTGCGCTCACTGCCAAGACGGATCGATTCCTGTTCCGTGAGCGCAGCCTGTGCCTCTTTCAGCGCTTCTTCCTCGGCAGCAAGTTCGCTTTCGAGGATCTGGCGACGCGTATCGTCCCGCGCCCTTTGCGCGTCCGGGGTGACACGGGGAAAACCGGGGGCGGGAGTAGCGCCCGGGGGCTGGGCGGCGGGTGAACGGGGCTGCGGTGCCGGTACGGACGAAACCGGGAGATCGGTAGTGAGCGGGGTGCAGTCACGGGCGAGCGTTCGGTCGTTAGTGTAGGTGACCCTGCCGTCAGCATCGATGCACTTGTAGACGGCAGCGTGCGCGAGCGACGCGAACGTGAGCGGTAGAATCAGCAGAAGTGAGCGCGCGATCGACATGGTGTCGGGGATTCCCAGATGTGATGTCACTTTCTGCGCAATGCGCATTCGCTTTGATTAGACCCGATAAAAAAGGGACGGGCAATGCCCGTCCCCAAATTAACGCTTATGGAGTCCGAAGAGTTTACAGACTGTAGTACAGATCGAACTCCACCGGGTGGGTCGTCATCCGCAGCCGGTTGACCTCCTCCATCTTCAACTCGATATAGGCATCGATGAAGTCGTTGGAGAACACGCCGCCGCGGGTAAGGAACTCCCGATCGGCGTCCAGCGCCTCGAGCGCCTGGTCCAGGCTCGAGCACACGGTCGGGATCTTGGCATCCTCTTCGGGCGGCAGGTCATACAGATTCTTGTCCGCCGGATCTCCCGGATGGATCTTGTTCTGGATGCCGTCCAGGCCCGCCATCATCAGCGCGGCGAACGCAAGATACGGATTGGCCATGGGGTCGGGGAAGCGCGATTCGATGCGGCGGCCCTTCGGATTCGCTACATACGGGATACGGATCGATGCCGAGCGGTTGCGGGCGGAGTAGGCAAGCTTGGTCGGCGCCTCGAAGTGCGGTACGAGGCGCTTGTAGGAGTTGGTGCTCGGATTCGTGATCGCGTTGAGTGCGCGCGCGTGCTTGATGATGCCGCCGATGTAGTACAAGGCGGTCTCGGACAGGCCGGCGTAGCCGTTCCCCGCGAACAGGTTCTGGCCGTCCTTCCAGACCGACTGATGTACGTGCATGCCGGAGCCGTTGTCGCCGACGATGGGTTTGGGCATGAAGGTCGCGGTCTTGCCATACTGGTGCGCGACGTTGTGAACGATGTACTTCAACAGCTGGGTCCAGTCGGCGCGCTTGGTCAGGGTGTTGAATTTCGTGCCGATTTCGCACTGCCCCGCGTTGGCCACTTCGTGGTGATGGACTTCGACCGGAACGCCGCAAGACTCGAGCGCGATGACCATTGCCGCACGGATGTCGTTGAGTGAATCGACCGGCGGGACCGGGAAGTAGCCGCCCTTGATGCGCGGACGATGGCCGGTGTTGCCGCCTTCGAACTTGTCTGCCGTTGACCATGCGGCTTCTTCCGAGATGATCTTGCTGTAGACGCCGGACATGTCGATCGACCATTCGACCGAGTCGAAGATGAAGAACTCGGGCTCCGGGCCGAAATAAGCCATGTCGCCGATGCCGGTGCTCTTGAGATAGGCCTCTGCGCGCTTCGCGATGGAGCGCGGATCGCGGTCGTAGCCCTTGCCGTCGGACGGCTCGATGACGTCGCACGTCAGCACCAGCGTGGTTTCGTCGTAAAAGGGATCGATGTAGGCGGAAGCGGGCTCGGGCAGCAGGATCATGTCCGAGGCCTGAATGCCCTTCCAGCCCGCGATCGACGACCCGTCGAACGGGTGGCCATGCTCGAAATGATCCTCCTCGAAGGCGGAGACCGGCAGGCCGACGTGCTGCTCCTTACCCCGGGTATCGGTAAAACGCAGGTCGACGAAGCGAACTTCGTTGTCCTGAATCATTTTCATGACTTCTTGTGAGTTCATATCCACTCCTGATGAAATAAGGCGATAAGGGTTAGGTCGGCACGGCCGCTATCCGGGGTTTAGCAGCATTCGTGCCAGCCTGCTGGCCCGTATCCGGGGTTTCGCCGTGACAAGGGCGAAATCATGACGCGATGGGCGCTTGCCGATCGGAAGGCATTCGCATGTGCGCACGGTCCGAAGGTCGTCCGGCGGGGAGATCTCCCGGTCGCTCGCGCCGTTTCGGCGGCCGATGCACCAATACAATGCACTATAGAAGGAGTGTGCATCATGATGGTGCAACCTGCACGAGAAAGGTGACTGAACGGTACTGCGGCCGGGACGACAGTAGTCGGGCGACGCGTTCTTTCAGTGCATCGGGATCGACTGCGGACCACGATGACGGTCGCAGCACGACCTCGGCTTCGACCCGGTCGCCCAGATAGTGAAGCTGAACCCGCAGCGGCTCGATCGTATCGGAGCCGAGCAATTCGCGAATCGTCGCCAGAACTTCGGTGCGTTCGGGCAGCGGCCCGGGCGCGGCCGTCTGCAATTGATCGTCGTCCTCGGCATCGATATGCACGAGTACCTCGCGGACTTCCGGATGCGCATTGCGGATGCGGAAGTAGACCTGGTCGGAGATCCTGTGGCCTTCGGATACCGTGATGCGTGGATCCACCAGCACGTGAGTGTCACACAGGACGCGATCGGCCATGCGCCGCGTGCGCAGATCGTGAAGGTCGAGCACGCCCGGCGTATTGCGGATCGTCGTATGAAGCCTTGCGACATCCTCTGCCGGCAGTCCCGTATCGATCAGTTCACGCACTGCCTTCCAGCCCAGGCGAACACCCATGTGAGCGATAAGGAAGCCGACCACTGCGGCGGCGAGGGGCTCCAGAAACGGGTAGCCGGCCAGACTTCCACCAATTCCCGCGGTGACGACGAGCGACGAGGCGGCGTCCGAGCGCGCGTGCCAGGCGTTTGCCTCGAGCACCGGAGCCTTCAGGCGCTTGCTCGCCGCCAGCGTATAACGGAACAGCAACTCCTTGGCCACCAGTGTGCCGAAGGCCATGTAGATCGCTGCGTAGTGCAGGGGTGGCGCGGCTGCCATGTTCTGCAGCCTCACGCCCGAACTCCACAGGAACATCATGCCGACGATCGCGAGCACGCCACTGAGGAGCAATGTCGCGACGGTTTCGATGCGCCCGTGCCCGTACGGGTGGTCCAGGTCGGCCGGATCCGCGCCGTGACGTCCGGCAAGCAGGACGAGCACGTCGGTAAACAGATCGGAAAGGGTATGGACCGCATCGGCCACGAGGCTGAATGCGTTGGCAAACAGCCCGACGGTCAGCTGCCCGATTGCGAGCACGCTGTTCGTGCAGATCGCCACGAAGGTGGTGCGCTGGATGCCGCGAGCGCGCGCCTTGTCCGCAGGAGCGAGGGGAGTGTGGCGGGGAGGGCGGTCCATGGGGTCGGGTTGGTTGTATACTTCGAACCCCGCTGATTCTATCCGGACGATGGCCGTTATGGGCAAATTGACCGATCTCCTGAAACTGGCGCGCGAGCGTGCGCAGCAGATGGATCTGCCCTACGCAGGCGCTCTGACGCCTGCCGAGGCATACGAAGTGTGGCAACTCGCACCGGGGGCAAGGCTCGTCGACGTGAGAACTCGTGCCGAACTCGATTGGGTGGGCCGAGTTCCGGGGGCCGTCGAGATCGAATGGGTCGCGTATCCTGGCTACAAGCCGAATCCGTCGTTCATGGCGCAACTGAGACGCGAGGTGGACCCCGAGTCGCTGGTGATGTTTCTGTGTCGTTCGGCGCATCGCTCGGACAGGGCCGCACGTTTGGCGACCGAGGCGGGCTATCCGGAGTGCTACAACGTACTGGAGGGTTTCGAAGGGGACAAGGATGCCCTTGGCCAGCGCAACCACATCGGGGGCTGGCGCCGTGCCGGGCTGCCATGGCAGCAAAGCTAGTAGCAACGCTTGCCCCGAAAAAGGGTCTCAGATAAACCTCATTGTCAGCAGCCTTGAAAGAGTACGCAACGATGCAAGTTTCGACCATCAGCTTTGACCGCTTCAACACCCTTTCCGACGCCGATGCGCAGGAGCGCATTCGCGCGGCGCGTGCCAGGCTCGGTGACCGGGCAGTGTTGCTATGCCATCACTACCAGCGTGCCGACGTCTACAAGCACGCGGATCTCACCGGGGATTCGCTCAAGCTCGCGCGGCTTGCCTCCGAGACCGATGCCGAGTACATCGTCTTCTGCGGTGTGCATTTCATGGCCGAGGTGGCCGACATCATGTCACAACCGCATCAGATTGCGATTCTTCCCGATCTGGCGGCAGGCTGTTCGATGGCCGACATGGCCAATCTGGCCAAGGTGAGCCGTTGCTGGCGGGAGCTGACCGAAGTGCTTGGGCGACCCGACGACGTGATCACGCCGGTGACCTACATCAACTCCGCTGCCGACCTGAAAGCGTTCTGCGGTGAGCATGGCGGCATCGTGTGCACTTCGACCAATGCGCCGACGATTCTCGACTGGGCTTTCGCGCAGCGCGAAAAGGTCTTGTTCTTCCCTGACCAACACCTGGGACGCTGGACCGGCTTCAAACAGGGGATCCCTCTCGAGGAGATGGTCGTCTGGGATCCCGACCTCGAGTACGGGGGGCTGACACCGGAGCAGATCCGCAAGGCAAGGATTCTGCTGTGGAAAGGCCACTGTTCGGTGCACCAGATGTTCCAGGAAAGCCACATCCGTCGCTGGCGCATGCAGTACCCCGAGGGACTCGTGATATCGCATCCGGAGAGCAATCTGGAGGTGTGCCGGAATTCCGACTTCGTCGGCTCGACCGAGTTCATCATCCGCACGATCAAGGCCGCCGCACCGAACACGCGGTGGCTGGTCGGAACCGAGCTGAATCTGGTCGACCGCCTGGCCGAAGAAGTCAAGGCGGAGGGCAAGACCGTCCAGTTCATGGCCCCGAACGTGTGCATGTGCTCGACGATGCAGCGCATCGATCCGCAGCATCTTGCGTGGACGCTGGAGAACCTTGCCGAAGGGAAGGTCGTCAACCGGATTTCTGTGCCGGAGCATGAAGCCGTGCTGGCGAAGGTCGCGCTCGACCGGATGCTCGCAGTTTCCTGAGCAGGCTTCCCTCCGGTGCTTCAGGGCCGGATGAAGGCGGCGACCACCGGGTTGCTGCGCAGGCTTTCAAGATCCCGCGCATCGGGCAGCCGCGGACGATCACGGTCCACATTCACCATGCACAGAAAGCCCAGCACTCCGCCCTCGCTGGCGCGGAACTGGTGCCATGCATGCGCCGGAATGGCAACCAGATCGTGAGCGGAAACGGAGCGGACCTCGTTTTCCACCAGACAGGCGCCGCTTCCGTTGAGAATCATCACGGCGTGCTCATGCTCGTGACATTCCAGTGTGGAATGCCCTCCGGGCGCGATCTCGAAATAGCGAAGCTCGCAGGCCAGTTCGGCGCTGCGAAACAGCAGCTGGCGTGTAATATTGCGGAAAGGGGCGCTGCCCTCGGGTTTGTACTCCAGGACGTCGACACCCTGCCAACGGAAGCCGGGAGCGGCCTTGCGGAAGTGCGGTGCGTCGCTCATCTGCGTTCCTCCATTGCAGCCACCCGGTCGACGAAAGATCGCGCGGCCGCGGCGACATCTTCCGCTTCGAGCAGTGCTCCGCCGATCAGCAGCATCACGTCACGACCGTAAAAATCGACGAGTTCCTCGACCCGTTCGGGATGCATGCCGCCCGCGGGTACGGGGGCGGACGCGGCCAGGCCCAGCCAGGGTGCACGGAGCGTGGTGGCGAGGGCGTGGCACAATTCGGGGCCGAAACTGAATCTGCCCCCATGGTTGGGGTAGATGACGGCGTCGGCACCGGACAAGCGGAACAACTTGCCGAGCAGCAGCGGTATGCGAATACGGCCCGCACCTGCCAGCGCCGGGTGTGCCAGGATGGGCAGACCTTCGGCGGCGAGTTCCTGCAGCGCTCCCAGGCCGGAAATCATGGGTGCGAGCAGGATTGCGCCGACACCTGCATCGCGGGCACTCTGAAGCTGGGCCCGCTGGCGTTTCGGGCCCCCGGTGAGGCTGGGGGCGTAGAGCGTGTGCCCGCCCGTGGCGCGGTTTGCAGCGCTGACGGCGCGCTGGATGGCGCGGACCCGCGTGCCGAAGGGTGCGGATGCCTGGTCGGCTAGCCCATGATCGTCCTTTATGATGTCGATTCCGGCGGCTGCAAAGGTACCGGCGAGATTCGCGAGTTCGTCGATGGTACTGCCCTGTGGCTTGAGGGCGGTACAGGTCAGGGGGCGGGGCCCCGCGCGGACCAGATGTCGCAGTCCTTCGATGCCGAACCTCGGGCCGCCGAATGCGTCTGCCGCGCTTGCGGGGAAATCGACGTCGATCAGTTCCATGTCGTGATGCAGGGAACTGTTGCCGAAAAGCATGTTCATTAGCTGGCCGGCCTCGAAGCCGGTCGTCTCCATGGACAGCCCGATGGTGACGAGATGGTGCCGAGGGCCATCGGCAACGATGTTCTCGACGCGACCGAGAATGTGATCGCTGACGTGTTGGTTGCGCAGCGCATGCGGAGGCATTTCGACGCTCTGTTCTACCGCGATGGCCCGGGCGCGTGCCTCGATGTCGCGTGGCATTGCCTGCACACGGTAAATGACCTGCATTCTGTCCATCGAGTTTTGGTATATATGAGTCAAGTGCCGATTATACCGACGCGTCTTGCCCGGGGGTCGGCCTCACATGAAAGGTTCAGATGGCACTCAGAATTTGTACGTACAACATTCACAAGGGATTTTCGCAGTTCAATCGTCGAATGGTGATTCATGAGTTGCGTGAACGGCTTCATAGTCTCGACGTGGATGTAGTGTTCCTCCAGGAGGTGATGGGGATGCACGTTCGGCACGAGATCACGCATCCCGACTGGCCGCGTAACCCGCAGCACGAGTTTCTCGCACATGAAGTCTGGCACCAGACCGCATACGGGCGCAACGCGGTGTACGACCATGGTCACCACGGGAACGCCATTCTGAGCCGGTTTTCGATTCTTTCCGAGCACAACCAGGACGTGTCCGACCATCGTTTCGAGCGGCGCGGCCTCCTTCATTGTGAACTGGAGGTTCCGGGCGTCTCCGGGCCGGTCCATTGCGTATGTGTGCACCTCGGGCTGATGGGCGGGAGCCGGCGACGACAGATGGAGGCCCTTGCCGACCGCATGGAGCAACTCGCACCGGACGGCGCACCGCTGATCATCGCCGGAGACTTCAACGACTGGCGCAATCATGCCGAACACGTGCTTGCGCGTCGGCTTGGATTGGTCGAGGTGTTCGGCACCGGCATCGGGCGGCCCGCGCGCAGCTATCCGAGCCGGTTGCCCATGCTGAGGCTGGATCGCATCTACGTGCGCGGATTTCAGATCGAGCGGGCCGATGTCCATTGCGGCCTGCCGTGGTCGAGAATCTCCGATCACGCTGCCCTCACAGCCGAGCTGGAGCCGAGTCGATAGCCATGTTCGTCGATGGCAACGCCGTCACCTTGCTGGAAACGGGGGCAGATTATTTTCCAGCGCTGGAGGCAGCGATCGACAGCGCCACCACCGAGGTCTATCTCGAAACCTATATCTTCGAGAACGACGCGACCGGCCAGCGCATCGCGGATTCCCTGATTTGCGCCGCGAAACGTGGTGTTACCGTGCGGGTGCTCGTCGATGGTTTCGGGGCCAGGGCTTTTGTCGACCGGGTCATGCCCGTGCTGGAGGATGGTGGTGTCTCCGTTCTCATCTATCGGCGTGAGATACGGGCCTTGTCGCTACGCCGCCATCGCCTGCGCCGATTGCACCGCAAGCTCGCAGTCATCGATGCAACCGTGGCCTTCGTGGGAGGGATCAATATCATCGACGATCTCGATCCCGCAGGCCCCATGTTTCCGCGCCATGATTACGCCGTCCGTGTCGAGGGTCCGTTGCTCAAACCGATCGTGGCCAGCGTACACCGCATGTGGTGGCTCGTCTCATGGGCGAGCATGAAGAAGCGTGTCAGGCGGCCCATGGCGCCGCGTTTGCGTACAGCGCCAGTGGGAAGTGTGCGCGCAGCCTTCCTGATCCGCGACAATCTGCGTCACCGCCGGGATATCGAGGACGCTTACCTGCAGGCCATCCAGGGAGCCCGGAGCGAAGTCATCATCGCATGTGCGTACTTCTTTCCCGGACGGCGCTTTCGCCAGGCCCTGACGGTCGCATCAGCGCGCGGAGTGAAAGTCGTGCTCCTACTGCAGGGCTTGTCCGATCATCCGACGCTTGCCTACGCCACGCGCGCACTCTATCCGTATTTGCTGGGGCGTGGAATCCGCTTGTTCGAATACCATCGGAGCTATCTGCATGCCAAGGTGGCGGTGGTCGACCGACGCTGGGCAACAGTCGGATCGAGCAACATCGATCCCTTCAGCCTGCTCATGGCCCGTGAGGCGAACGTGGTCGTCGATGACGCAGGCTTCGCGCTTGAACTGCACGAAAGTCTGACGCGTGCGATGCATGATGGAGCGAGCGAACTGCGTCATGAGGACTGGGGTCGTCTGCCCGCGATTCGTCGCTTCGCAAGCTGGCTCGCCTATCAGTTCGTTCGCCTGGCGATCGGCGCCGCCGGATATCGCGGCAAACACTGATCTCGGCGCATCGGCACTTCAGCCATCGGTCGTGCGGGACGCGGGAACAATTGGTCGTTTCGAGGAAATCACGCCGGTGTTCACTCCGGCCCAGTTCAGTCCGCCGAACAGCCGCGCGTATTCGATCTTCACGCAGCGGTCCATGACGACCTTGAGGCCGGCGGCCTCTGCCTTGCGCGCCGCCTCCGGATTGACCACCCCGAGCTGCAGCCATAGCGCCTTGGCACCGATCGCGATCGCGTCATCGACCAGGGGCAGGACATCGTCGGGTTTGCGGAAGACATCGACCATATCGACGGGCACGGGAATGTCGCGCAGGCTGGGGTAGCACTTCTGCCCGAGAACCTCCGGGTAGGCCGGATTCACCGGGATGACGGTGTAGCCATGCTCCAGCATGTACTTCGCGGCGAAGTAGCTCGGACGGTGCCAGTTGGCGGAAAGGCCGACGACAGCGATGGTCCGTGTCTCGAGCAACAGTCTGCGCAGTCCGTCAATGTCGTCGATCATGCAGTGGCGCCTCCAGCAGCAGGGACTCAGGGCGTTCGTGGCCCGGTCCGGGTTCAATATCCGTCAGGCGCCTGCAGCACCCGGCGGTGCGGGGCCCGCGCCAGCGACCAGTTGTCGATGCACCAGCGGTGGATTTCGGCAAGGGGTGCGTCGGCAAGCGCTTGGGGGGGATTCTGGCCCAGAAACGAAATTGCCGCCAGCAGCGCCGACTGTGGTTGCGCAGCGTCGATCTCCGGCGCGTGCGTCTGTTTGGAGAGCTTCTCGCCGGCGGCATTGCTCGCTATGGGCAGGTGTGCATATGCGGGCGTCGGGTAGCCGAGCAGTCGTTGCAGGTAGATCTGTCGTGCGGTGGAATCGAGCAGGTCGGCCCCGCGCACCACGTGTGTCACACCGGCGTCGAAGTCGTCGACGACGACTGCGAGCTGGTACGCGTACAGGCCGTCCGCGCGCAGGATGACGAAGTCCCCGAGTTCGGTCTCCAGGTCCTCACGCTGCGCCCCTTGTACCGCATCCTCGAAGTCGATCGCACCTCGCACTCGCACCCGCCAGGCGCGTGCGGTGCGACCGGCAGGCAGGCCATTTCTGCAGGTGCCGGGATAGATGCGCGAGCCATCCCTTGCAAGTGAGGAGTCGGCAATCTCCCTACGCGAACAGGCGCACGGGAACGCATGGCCATCCAGTTCGAGACGCTCGAATGCGGCGGCGTAGGCCTCGTCACGATGGCTTTGTCGGACGATCTCGCCGTCCCACTCGAAGCCGAAGCGCTCCAGGCTGGCGAGAATGCTTTTCGTCGCACCGGCGACGGTTCGCGGCCGGTCGACATCCTCGATCCTCAACAGCCACCTTCCGTTGTTGGAGCGCGCATCGAAGTAGCTGCCCGCGGCAGCCACGAGCGAACCGAAATGCAAGGGTCCGGTGGGTGAGGGCGCGAAGCGTCCGACGTAACCGACGGGTTGGCTCTGCATGATTCCTGCGCCTGTGAAACCGATACCCGGCTGGCAGCTGTGGTCGCTCAGACGTTGAACAGGAAGTTCAGTACGTCGCCATCCTTCACGACGTATTCCTTG
>DAOMNN010000060.1:0-14838 GCA_035443825.1 Rhodocyclaceae bacterium
TACAACGCTTGAGATTCAAGCGATAACCTGTCCACCGGAAGGGGGCAACTCCACTGGCGCCCCGTCGACTTATGCCCACCAGGTTGTTGTCGATTTAAACGCAAGTTGTCAGTGGGGCTAACCTGCCTGATCTTTTGGACCATTGTTCTTGGAGAACTTGTTTATGAAGTGCAATCTATCTGGCCCGTTCATGAAACTCGTACCCGTAGTGCTCGCCGCGCTCTTTCTGGCGGCCTGCTCTGGCACTTCCGGCCCCGATGAAGCACATGTGCGCGCCGCCGTAGCCGATGAGCTTCCCGACGGATGGGAGCTTGTGAGTTTCAAGATCGAGACCTCTGAGGATCTGGGCAGCAAAACCTCGCCGCGGGTTGCCACGCGGTTCAATGCGCGAGCCAAGAGCAAGCTCGACCTGTATCGGTACTCCAGCACGCGCATAACCCTGCCGCCCGGGGTTATTGGCCAGGTCACCCCGATCGATCTCGCCGTCAAGGCCGGCGAGCAGCGCGATGTCTTCGGTACGACCGAGTCCGTGCGTCAGGGAGAGGGCTGGCGCACCAGCGTCGCACTCGAATCCGAGAATCTGTCCTCGTTGGGCCTGAAGCGCGAAATCATCGCAGCCGGCGCCGGGCGCACCGTCGCGATGGGTACATCCGAGGTCGATGAGTTCAATGCCGAAATACGGGACATGATCGAGTTTCGGAAGAAGGTCGAAGATGCGCGAGCCGAGGAGCACCGCAAGTACCTGGAAGAGCAGCGCGAGCAGCAGGCTGCCGAGCACGCGCGCATCGACGAGCAAAAAGCTGCCGCGCAACGCGAGGCTCATGCAGCAGTCCTGGCGGCCCTTGGTGCGGTGCGTGATCTCTTGACCGGCAAAGAACTCCAGTTTGATTTGATACGGGGAATGAACAGGGTTGAGCATCAGGCAGTCCTTACGCTCGAGAGCACCGATTTACCTGACCGACTTGTGGGTGAAATTCAATGGATGGAAACCAAGGCGCGCAAGAGCCTGGAAGGCGTGATCTCCAGGAACGATTTCGGCATGTATGAGGTGAATCTGGTCGAAACGGAGCTTCTCAACCCTGACGAAGCGGAAGGTCGCACGGAGGCCGCCCGCTACCGGATTCGCCTCCATCGCGAGGATCCAAATCGGATCGAGACGGCTACGTGGAGGACCGACGATCGCAATGGTCGGGTAAGCATCAGGGGGCTTTGAGCCCCGGAAACAAAAACCCGCCGTTTCCGGCGGGTTTTTGTTTGCCTTTTCCGAGCTCACCCGATGACGGGCGGCGGACTTCGGTTCGATCGATTTGCGCGGTCGTCCTGCGCCTGCCAATCACACGCCACACGCGAAAGCGGTCGGAATTTGCATTCCAACATTGTTCTGTTGCGCGTTTGTCGGATTTCAAGACCCCGTATGTCGTATGTCGTGACCCCATATCTCACTTATCTCTATTTCCGTACGCCTCTTCACGTAGTCGTTCAAGCTCGGGCCAGAATGCCGTCACGTCTTCATCATTGCCTGTGAGGAAAACGGCATCCCCTTTCGCATACTCACCATCCGCGTTTAGCGACAAGTAGACCTCCTCCATGAAATCGCAGAGTCCTTCGAGACAGGTTCGAAGAATCGGCAAGACGTCAACACTTACGAGCTCGCCCCGCCTCTTGCGCATCAGATCCGCCGTCACCCTCCATGAGAAGGCGTCGGCTTCAATGGGTTTCGTTCCTTGACTTCCCACGCTGAACGAGTGCTCCTTGTGAATGAGGATGTCCCGCACACCATCATCCTGCCTCAGGGCATCGAACCACGCTGTCCTTCTCAATAGAGCGTCGGCCAGCCTATCCACCTTACATCTTGGCTTCAGGTCGAATAGTCGACCTGACCTCGCCAAAGACACCGCAGTCTTCATCTGTCGCGGAGCGCTCTGCCAATCCTCAAACAGCAGTGGCCTAGTCGCATCAATCAGCTGATCTGCAAGACGCCGAAGCAGCACAAACGCGGAGATAAGCAGGACTTCCGACTTCTCGTGCGCCTCGTGACACTGCGTTAACACTCGGTCGCGTTCTTGGCTTTCCGGACCACTGGCCCAGTCTCCCTCCATAGCTTGGAGAATCGCCCTGAACTCCTTGTTTAGATCACGTAAGCAGACCGCTAGCATCCGGATTGAAGTGTATGGGCGACGGAATTGCAGCCAGACGCCTGCCAACTGTTTTGCAGCATAGATCTCGTAGTGAGGCGTCTCAACCTGGTACAAACGCAATAAGGGAAACCGTAACTGGCGGATCCCCGAGACGTTTCGAGTCCACCCATGTCGCGGAAACCACGTCTTGGTGGCTTCTGGTAAAGAAGCGAAGTCACTCATGCTGCCAAGTGGTGAAAGTCCATTGCAACTTGCATCAGGTGCCGCCCCAAAAAGTAAGAAGGGACGAGGCCCATATTTGACTTGTCGAACTTTTTGCGAAGAAACAAAGAATCCGAGCTTGGCTCCTCCTCATCAACCAGCCCCCTCGATCGGCATCGGCCGCCCCAGCAGATACCCCTGCGCCGTATTCACCTTGAGCTGCCGCAGCACGTCCAGCTCCGCGTCGCTTTCCACGCCTTCGGCGAGGATCGCGCTGCCGGTGGCGCGGGCGAAGCGGATCAGGGCGGCGGCCAGCGCTCGGCGGCCGGCGTCGAGGTGGATGTGGCGGATCAGGCTGATGTCGAGCTTGATGACGTCGGGCTTGAGTTCGAGGATGTGGCGGAAGCTGGCGAAGCCGGCGCCGGCGTCGTCGACGGCCAGGCGCAGGCCCTTGCGGCGCAGCGGTTCGAGCTTCGCCGCGACGCGGGGGTAGTCGTGGACCAGGGCGTGTTCGGTGATCTCCAGCATCAGGCGGTCGAGCGGGTGGCCGTCGAGGACCGCCTCGATCGGGCCGTCGACCAGGGTCTGCGGCGAGATGTTGAACGAGACGTAGGTGTCGCTCGGGAAGTGCGCCAGGCCGGTCAGCGCCTGGCGGATCGCGGCGAGTTCGAAGTGCTCCTGCAGGCCGCGCGTGGCGGCCTCGCTGAAGCACTGGTCGGGCGGCCGACGCGCCGGATCCTCGGCGAAGCGGGCCAGCGCCTCGTGCCCGGCCAGCTCGTGCTTGGCGATCCTGAAGATCGGCTGATAGACGATGCTGACACCGTGCTCGCCGGCTGGCGCGCCGGTGCCGCGGAAGGCAAAAGGCCCGCGTACCTTGAGGTTCGCGGGCCTTTCGCGGTGCATGCCGGCCGGCTCCCTTAGCCGCAGGTTCCCACCGCGCCGCAGGCGGTGCAGAAGTCGCAGCCGTCCTTGCGGATCACCGAGTTGTTGCCGCATTCGCTGCACAGCGCGCCCTGCATGACCTGCGGGTCGCTGTCCTGGTGCGGCGCTTCGAGGATGCCCATCTCGCGGATGGGGAAACCCTTCTCGTCGAGCACGCCGAGCATGGCGTAGCGGTGGATGATCAGGCGGGCCATGTAGGCGACCGTGCTCGGGTAGTTCTGCTGACGCTTCGTGCCGGGCACGAAGGCCATGAAGTCGCCGAGCGGTTCGGGGTAGTTCAGGAGCTTGCGCAGCTTCATGCCGATCCACGCCGGGTCCATGACGCGCATGTCGAGCGACAGGATGCGGGTCAGGCCGTCGAGCGCCCGCGGATAGTTGCCCGACAGCCACACCGAATACGGGCGGGTGACGCCGTCGGGCAGGGTGATCTCCTTGAGGCCGAGCACGAAGTCCTCGTTGGTGGCCGGGTTGGAGATGTCCACCGTCCAGGACAGCGTGCCGTCGCTGCCGGTCTTGGGCTCCTGCAGGCTGAACAGGGTGTCGAGCACCGGGGTGGGCGTGCCGTCGGCCTCGAGCGCGCCGAGCTTCTCGCAGCGGTAGCGCACCACCTGGGCGAAGGCGGACACGACGCCGGGGAACATCTTCTTTTCGCCGTGCGGCGGGAAGGGCATCTCGAAGGAACGCTCGCCGATGGTGCGGGCCAGGGTTTCGAGCTTGAGCTCGAGCCAGCCGCGGTCGTTGGCGCGCATGTCCATCGACAGGGTCTTGGCGACCGCACCGAGGCCGCGCGGCTGGTCGGCGCCGTTGACCCAGACCTCGAACGGGAAGCCGGAGCCCTGGTTCAGGTTGCTGCTCTCGATGTGGCCGACGAAGAGCGCGAACTCGCCCTGCGGGGTGCCGAGCATGTAGGTCCACGCCATGTTGCCGTCGGGCAGGTCGGGGCGACCCGGCCAGCGCAGGCTGGACAGCACCGGGGCGGGCAGGCTCTTGATCGATAGGCGGCGGTTGGCGTCGGACAGCTCGACGTCCTGGGGCTGCTTCTGGTCGTTGGTGGGGGTGACCGACAGTACCGCACCGAGCACGTTGTTCGGGCGATAGGTCGCGAGTCCCTTCAGGCCGGCCTTCCACGCGGTCATGTAGAGATCCTCGAAATCCGCGTAGGGATAGTCGGCCGGGACATTCACGGTCTTCGAGATCGAGGTGTCGACATAGGGCGCGACGGCCGCGACCATGTCCTTGTGCGCCTGCGCGGAGATTTCGAGCGCAGTCACGAAGTACGGCGGCAGGTTGTGCACGTCGCCGCCGACGTGCTTGTACAGGCGCCACGCGTAGTCTTCGACCGCGTATTCCTTGAAGGTGCCGTCGGCCATGCGCTTGCGCCGCGTGTAGGTGTAGGAGAAGGGCGGCTCGATGCCGTTGGAGGCGTTGTCGGCGAACGCGAGCGAGATCGTGCCGGTGGGCGCGATCGACAGCAGGTGCGAGTTGCGGATGCCGTGCTTGCGGATCTTGTCCTTGATGTCGGCCGGCAGGCGCGATGCGAAGTTGCCGCCGGAAAGATAAAGGTCGCTGTTGAAGAGCGGAAAGGCGCCGCGCTCGACGGCGAGTTCGACCGATGCGAGATAGGCGCGGTTGCGCATGAACTCGGAAATCCGCGTTGCCGTCTGGCGCGCTTCGGGCGTGTCGTAGCGCAGCTGCAGCATGATCAGGGTGTCGCCCAGGCCGGTGAAGCCGAGACCGACGCGGCGCTTGGACTGGGCTTCCTTCTCCTGCTCCTTGAGCGGCCAGTGGGTCACGTCGAGCACGTTGTCGAGCATGCGGATCGCGGCATCGACCACCTTGCCGAAGCCCTCGAAGTCGAACTTCGCCTTGTCCGAGAACGGATCCTTGACGAAGGGCGTGAGGTTGATCGAACCCAGGTCGCAGCAGCCGTAGGGCGGCAGGGGCTGCTCGGCGCAGGGATTGGTCGCCTCGATGGTCTCGCAGTAGTAGAGGTTGTTGTCCTGGTTCATGCGGTCGAGGAACAGGATGCCCGGTTCGGCGTGGTCGTAGGTCGAGCGCATGACCTGGTCCCACAGCTCGCGGGCGCGGACCTTGCGGTACACCCAGGGGCCGTCGTCGAGCTGGTAGGCACCGGATTCCTTCAGTTCCTCGACGGGTTCTGCCTTGTGCGTCAGCTCGACATCGGTATCGTTCTCGACCGCCTTCATGAAGGCGTCGGTGACGCCGACCGAGATGTTGAAGTTGGTCAGGTCGCCCTTGTCCTTGGCGTGGATGAATTCCTCGATGTCCGGGTGGTCGCAGCGCAGCACGCCCATCTGCGCGCCGCGGCGCGCACCGGCGGACTCGACCGTCTCGCACGAACGGTCGAACACGCGCATGTAGGAAACCGGGCCGGATGCGTTCGACTGGGTGCCCTTGACCAGGGCGCCCTTGGGGCGGATGCTGGAAAAGTCGTAGCCGACCCCGCCGCCGCGGCGCATCGTCTCGGCCGCCTGGGCGAGCGCGGTGTAGATGCCGGGGCGGCCGTCGATCGATTCGGTCACCGAGTCGCCCACCGGCTGCACGAAGCAGTTGATCAGCGTGGCCTGGAGCTTGGTGCCGGCGGCGCTGTTGATGCGCCCGGCGGGCACGAATCCCATTTCCTGGGCTTCGAGGAACTTCGCCTCCCAGTGGGCGCGCTTGTCCTCGGCCTCGACCGCGGCCAGGGCACGGGCGACACGAGCGCGCACTTCGGCGACGCTCCGCTCATCGCCCTTGGCGTACTTCTCGACCAGCACTTCGGCACAGATTTCCTGGGGTTGCAGGGTGGAGGCGTCGGCTTTCGTCTTGGGTTGGTTGCTGGTTTTCGAGCTCATGATCTTTTTGTGTGTCTCCGCGTGGTCATGGTTTTTTCATAACGGGAAGAATAGCCCTTAATTTGCAGGAATGCAAAAAAATAAAACTATTTAGGAACAGGAAGTTACAAACTTGTGCGGTATGTCAACATTAAATGCAACACTATATCTAGTAGTGTGCAGCGCAGCGTAATCGGGCCGAAAGCCGCCGAAATCGGCGCGCTTGGCATGTGTTCCGGGGCGAGTACAATCATCCCATGCCATGTCGGAATGCGCTCATGCCGAAAGTCGATGACGTCGTAGCCGAGGTGGTGGAGGGACACCGGCGTGACCCTTCACGCCTTCTGCAGGTGCTCATCGAGACGCAGGACCGCCTCGGCCATCTTTCGTTGGCCTGCATCACTGCGGTCGCGGCCCGGCTCGGAGTGCCCAGGTCGCGGGTCGAGGGCGTGGCGGGTTTCTACAGCTTCCTGCATTCGCGCCCGGTGGGACGCTACCGCATCCTGTTTTCCGACAATATCACCGACCGCATGCTCGGCAGCACCGCGCTCATGGAAAGCCTGTGCGCCAAGCTGTGGGTCGAGCGCGGGAAGGTGTCCGAAGACGGCCTGGTCAGCATCGACACCACCTCATGCACGGGCATGTGCGACCAGGGGCCGGCGATGCTGGTGGGCGGACGCGCCGTGACGCGCCTCGATCACCAGCGCATCACGGAGATCGCCGAACTGGTGCGACGCAAGGTGCCTGTCGGGCAATGGCCGGCCGAATTCTTCCACGTAGACGACAACATCAGAAGGCGCGATGTCCTGCTCGGGTCGAGACAGGCGCCGGGCGACGCCCTGCGCGCGGCGATGGCGCTGGGACGGGATGGCTGGCTCGCCCAGATGCAGCTTTCGAATATTCGCGGGCGGGGTGGGGCCGGTTTCGCGACGGCAGCGAAATGGACCGCGTGCCGGGACGCGCCCGGTGCCGACAAGGTGGTGGTGTGCAACGCCGACGAAGGCGAGCCGGGCACGTTCAAGGATCGGGTGCTGCTGTCCGGTTTCGCGGACCTGGTCATCGAGGGGATGACGCTGGCGGCGTGGGCGACCGGTGCGAAGCTGGGCCTGTTGTACCTGCGCGGTGAATACCGTTATCTGCTCGACTCCCTGAAGGCGGTGCTTGCGCGCCGGCGCGAGGCCGGCCTGCTCGGAACGGACGTTCTGGGCGAGAGCGGTTTCGACTTCGACGTCGACATTCACCTCGGCGCAGGGGCCTATGTCTGCGGTGAGGAAACGGCCCTGCTCGAATCGCTCGAGGGCAAGCGCGGCACACCGCGCATCCGGCCGCCGTTTCCAGTCACGCATGGCTATCTCGGGCGGCCGACGGTGGTGAACAACGTCGAAACCCTGGCCAAGACGACCCTGATCGCGTTGAACGGCGGCGAGGCCTTTGCCGCGCTCGGGACCCCGCGGTCGACGGGCACCAAGTTGTTGTCGGTGTCCGGCGATTGCGCCTTTCCGGGGGTGTACGAATATCCGTTCGGAACCTCGATAGCGCGGGTTCTCGCGGACTGTGGTGCGAGCGACACGCAGGCGGTGCAGGTGGGCGGCGCCTCGGGCGTCACCCTGGCGGCCTACGAGTTCGATCGGCGCATTGCCTTCGAGGATGTCCCCACCGCGGGCGCCTTGATGGTGTTCGATTCGACGCGCGATCCGTTCGAGATCGCGCATGCCTTCGTCGATTTCTTTGCCCACGAGAGTTGCGGCTTCTGCACCCCGTGCCGGGTCGGGACGGTGCTGCTCAAGGACTACATGGACAAGCTCGCGCGCGGATACGGCGCCAAGATCGATCTGGCCGATATCGAGTGGATCAACCGGCTGCTGCGCACGACGAGCCACTGCGGACTCGGATCGTCGGCGCCCAATCCGGTGGTCGACACCCTGCTCAAGTTTCGTCCGGCCTATGAACGCCGATTCAGATCACTCGAATTCGAGCCCGCCTTCGATGTGGATGCGGCGCTGGATGCCGCGCGGCGCATGACCGGACGGGACGACCCGGGCGCCCATCTGGACGGGATGCCGGAGGAGCGGCGATGAGCGGACAGTTCATGCTCGACGGACAGGCGGTCCCGTTCGAGGACGGGCAGACCATTCTTCAGGCCGCGCGGGCCGCCGGGCACTACATTCCCTACCTGTGCTGGCATCCGGATTTCCCGCCGCACGGATCGTGCAAGCTGTGCATCGTGAAGGTGGGGGGGCGGCACGTTTCATCCTGTGCGCTGCAGGCAGCCGACGGCATGGAGGTGGAGAGCAACACGCCGGAGATCACCGGCGAGCGCCGCACCTTGCTGCAGATGCTGTTCGTGGAAGGCAACCATTTCTGTCCTTCGTGCGAGAAGAGCGGCAATTGCCAGCTGCAGGCGCAGGCCTACGAGCACGAGATGTACAGCGCGCGCTTCAACCACTTCTTCCCGATCCGGCCGGTCGATGCGTCCCACCCCGACATCCTGCTCGACTTCAACCGCTGCATCTTCTGCGAGTTGTGCGTGCGCGCAAGCCGCGACGTGGACCGCAAGAACATCTTTGCGCTCACCAATCGCGGCATCAACAAGCACCTGGTGGTGAATGCGGAGTCGGGCCGCCTGGGCGACACGGATTTCTCGGCCGACGATCTCGCCGCCAACATCTGCCCCGTCGGCGTGATCCTGAAGAAGCGGGCCGGTTTCAAGATTCCGATCGGCGAACGCGTCTATGACGGCAAACCCATCAGCCGCGTGTCGATGGAGGGCGAGGAATGAATGCGCGGCCGAAACTTCGCATCGCCACCACCTCGCTGGCCGGCTGCTTCGGCTGTCACATGTCGTTCCTGGACATCGACGAGCATCTGTTCGAACTGCTGGAGCGGGTCGAGTTCGACCGTTCGCCGCTGACCGACATCAAGCATTGCGGCCCGTGCGACATCGGCTTGATCGAAGGTGGGGTATGCAACGCGGAGAACGTGCATGTGCTGCGCGAGTTCCGCAAGAACTGCAAGACCCTGGTGGCGGTCGGAGCGTGTGCGATCAACGGCGGTCTGCCCGCTCAGCGCAATCACCTCGATCTCGGGGCCTGCCTGCAGGAGGTGTACCAGTTTCGCGATTGCGTCATCGGGGACGGCATCCCGAACGACCCCGAACTGCCCTTGCTGCTCGACAAGGTGCATCCGATCCATGAGGTGGTCCGGGTCGATTACTTCATCCCGGGCTGCCCCCCGTCGGGCGAGGCGATCTGGCATTTCCTGTCCGACCTGATCGCCGGACGGACACCGCGCCTGCCGTATCCGGCAGTGCGCTACGATTGAGGTTCGCGACGATGACGTCACCGCTCGAAACCGCTGCAGACCGCGACAGGCTGCGCCGCGTCGTGATCGATCCGGTGTCCCGCGTCGAGGGGCACGGCAAGGTCAGCCTGCTGCTCGACGAGAACGATCGCGTGCGCGAAGCGCGTCTGCACATCGTGGAGTTCCGCGGCTTCGAGGTTTTCATCCAGGGCCGCCCCTACTGGGAGGTGCCGGTGATGGTGCAACGGCTGTGCGGCATCTGCCCGGTCAGCCATCACCTTGCCGCGTCCAAGGCGCTCGATCACGTCGTCGGCGGTGTGCCGGTGACGCCGACCGCGGAGAAGATGCGCCGCCTGATGCACTACGGCCAGATCCTGCAGTCGCACGCACTGCATTTCTTCCATCTGTCGTCGCCGGACCTGCTGTTCGGCTTCGAGTCCGAGGCGGGTCGGCGCAACATCGTCGGGGTGGCCGCGGCGCATCCGGATATCGCGCGCCAGGGGGTGCTGCTTCGCAAGTTCGGACAGGAAGTGATTCGCGCCACCGCCGGCAAACGCATCCATGGCACGGGCGCGGTCCCGGGGGGCATGAATCGTCACCTGTCGGCCGAAGACCATCGCCTGCTCAAGACCGACATCGCACAAGTCGTGGACTGGAGCCGTACCGCGGTCGAGCTGATCAAGCGCATGCATCGCGCCGATCCGGCGCTGTACGACGCTTTCGGCGCGTTCGAGTCGGGCTTCATGAGCCTCGTGCGCAGCGATGGTGCGATGGATCTGTACGACGGCCACCTGCGTTTTCGCGACGCCGCCGGCGCGATCGTGCTCGACCGCGTGCGCGACCAGGACTACCGCAGCGTGATCTGCGAGGAGGTGAAGTCGTGGAGCTACATGAAGTTCCCGTTCCTGCGCATGTTCGGGCCCGAAACCGGCTGGTACCGGGTGGGGCCGCTGGCGCGGGTGCAGAACTGCGATTTCATTCCCAGCCCTTTCGCCGAGGCCGAGCGGCGCGAGTTCCTCGATCACGGAAACGGTGCGCCCGTGCATGCGACCCTGGCGTATCACTGGGCGCGGATGATCGAGATGCTGCATGCGGCGGAGGTGATCCGCGATCTGCTGGATGATCCCGATCTTCTCGCCGGTCCGCTGCTCACCGAAGGACCTCGCGCTCGAGAGGGAGTGGGCGTGATCGAAGCGCCGCGCGGAACGCTGATCCACCACTACCAGGTTGACGACGACGATCTGGTCAGCATGTGCAATCTCATCGTGTCGACGACCCACAACAACGAGGCGATGAATGCGGCCATAAGGGCTGTGGCGACGCGCTACCTCGACGGACACACACTGACTGAAGGGCTGCTCAACCATATCGAGGTCGCAATCCGCGCCTTCGATCCGTGCCTGTCGTGTGCGACGCATGCGCTCGGGAAGATGCCGCTGATGCTCGAGCTGACCGCCCCGGACGGCACGCTGCTGGATCGGGTCGTTCGTGACTGAAGCAGCGCGGGTCGTGGTGTTCGCGGTCGGCAACCCGTCACGGGGTGACGACGCGCTCGGACCGCGCCTGCTCGAGCGCATTGTCGATGCGTATCCGGGGCTGGCCACCGTGTCCGATTTCCAGCTCCAGGTGGAGCATGCCCTGGATCTGAAGGACGCCGATCTCGCTCTGTTCATCGATGCGGCGGTGAACCTCGATGGTCCGTATCGCCTGTTCGAACTGGAAGCGCGGGGCACGGTTCCGGTGTTCAGCCACGCGTTGTCGCCGCAGGCGGTGCTGGCGGTGCACAGGAGCGTCGAGGGCAGCGCGTCGCCGCCCTCGTTCATGCTCGCCGTGCGGGGGCAGGATTTCGAACTGGGTAGTCCGCTTTCGGCGGTGGCTTCGGACGCGCTCGAGTCCGCGTGGATACTGATCAGGGAACTGCTTTCCGCGCCCGCTCCGGAGCGCTGGCGCAGATCGGCAAGCGCAAATCCGGCAGGAGCCCAGCCGGAGTCGATCGCGTGTCAGGCCTTGTCCGCGGCTGGAAACAGGATCGCGAGGTAGCTGCCGAGATTGAGTTCGGCCGCTTCCCTGAGCTCGCCGAAAACGCCCGGCTCGAGGTTCAGCATCGGCCAGATGACGGGCGAAACGCGTGCTGCCGCGATTTCGCTCGTCTCGCCCCGGTTCTCGGCGGACACGATGTGCGAGGCGAGGTTGAGGATGGCTGCCTCGTAGGTGAACTCGCCTGCGAGCCGGGGATGGATCTGGGCCCCGATGATCTCTGCGAAACAGGGGGGAAGCTTCCAGTGGTCCATCAGGGTCGCGCCGACCTCCGCGTAGTCGCAGCCGACGATCCGTCGTTCCGCCTCGAACAGGGGTTCCCCGGATTCTTCTGCTACGGTTTGGGCTTCGTCGGCGAGGGTCGGGACCGTCTGGTACATCGCCAGATGGCCCAGATCGGAAAGAAGCCCGATCACCAGCATGCGCTCCGAGGTGGGAAGATCGTAACGTCGTCCGATCTCGCGCGACGCGATTCCGCACATCACACTGCCGCGCCAGAAACGGTTCATGTCCATGTGCTCCGGACGGATGCCGGCGAATACCGATCCGATAGACATCGCCAGAACCAGGTCATGGATCTGCTGCAGACCGAGGATGGTCACGGCGCGGCCGATCGAGTCGATCCTGCCGCCGTAGCCGTAGAGTGCACTGTTGACGACCTGCAGCAGGCGCGCGGCCAGCGCGGGGTCGGTGGCAATCAGTTTGGCGACTTCGCTGAGCGAGCCTTCGGGCGTGTCGAGTTCTTCGCGAATCCGCAGGTAAACGGACGGAAGAGACGTGAGCGCCTCGATGTTCGCCACAAGTTCCTGAGCTGAATGCATATCTGCTTTCCGGCCTGATTACTTCGATTATCAACGATTCGGCGCGACAGGTGAACCGGCCCGGTGAAATGTCATGACCTGCTCGCGTATGACCTCGGGTTGCAGCGTCACGTGGGCAATCCCGAACTGCTCGCGCAACAGGGACTGAAGTCGTACCAGGATCTCGGGCCACGCCTCGGCCCGGGTGAGGACAACGTGCGCCGACAGGGCGGTCTCCTTCGAATCCAGGCTCCAGATATGGAGGTCATGAACCGAAGTGACCCCTTCGGTTTGTGCCATTGCACGTCCCACCAGCGGCAGCGAGATTCGTTCCGGCACGGCATCGAGAAGGGTATGCGTAGCCGCGCGCAGAAGCCTGAGCGTCGCCACGAGAATCAGGCCGCAGATCAGCATCGAAAGGATCGGGTCGATCGGATACCAGCCCCAGAGATGGACTACCAGCCCCGAGATCAGGGCTGCCACCGAACCGAGCAGGTCGCCGATCACGTGAAGCAGCGCGGCGCGCGTGTTGAGGTCGGATTCGCCGCGGGACAGCAGCCATGCGACGACGATGTTGAGCAGGAGGCCAAGCAGTGCCACTATGATCACCGCCTGCCCGTGGACCGGCCGGGGTTCGATCAGGCGGCCGACCGCGTGCCATACGATGACGCTGACCACGGCAAGCATGAGCAGGGCGTTGACCATGCCCGCAAGGGTTTCGATGCGGCGCAGGCCGTAGGAGTGGGTCTGGGTGGGTGGCCGCGTGGCGAAGCGTGCCGCCAGGGTGGCCAGCGCCAGCGCGAACGCATCGGTGAGCATGTGCCCGGCGTCGCTCAGCAGGGCCAGCGATCCGGACCACCAGCCGGCGAGCGCCTCGACGGCCGCGTATCCGAGTGTCAGGGCAAGCGCGATGGGCAGGAAGCGGCTTGCGCGGCCGTGAACATGCCCGTGCGCGTCGTGATCATGTTGATGCGTGTGGGTCATCGTGATGCATCGAGTTCCGTCGGCAGCGAGATACAGCGGGAGACCCGCACAGGGCAGGAGAGTACACCATGCGCTTGATCACCTGGAACATACAATGGGGCCGAGGTGCCGACGGACGGGTCGATCTGGGACGCATCGTCGACACCTTACGGTCGATGGACCCTGCCGATGTGATCTGTCTGCAGGAGGTCGCGCAGAACGTCGAGGGTCTGGCCGGCGCGGAGCCGGACGATGGCCCTGCAGTCCTTGCGGCGGCCTTCGCCGATTACGAGCCCGTCTATGGACCCGGGGTGGACGTTCCTGCGCGCGCGGGCGGTCGTGCGCGCTTCGGCAATCTCATGCTGTCGCGCCTGCCAGTCGATCAGGTGTTCAGGCACCTGCTCCCGTTCCCGGCGGACGCGTCCGTTCCGGGGATGCAGCGTGGCTGCATCGAGGCGGTCGTCGCGGCCCCGTCGGGGCCGGTTCGCGTGCTCACGACGCATCTCGAGTACTACTCCGTGCGCCAACGCACGGCCCAGGTCGAGGCGCTGCGCGCGCTCCAGGCGGAAAGATCGCTGCAGGAGCGGGCTGGCGCAGGCACGTCGAAGGAATCGTGCCCGGTGTTCGCGTCGCGCCCGCGGCCGCCGAGCGCAATCCTGTGCGGCGATTTCAATTTCGAACCGGACTCTCCGGAACATGCCCTGATGGGAGAATCGACCAATCACGAAGGTGTGTGCTTTGTCGATGCATGGCGGGCCCTCTGCGGGACCGTACCGCACGCGCCGACAGTGGGCCTGCACGGGGCCGAATGGCCCGATCGCACATACTGCTGCGACTTCTTCTGGGTGTCGCGGGACCTCGTGCCGCGTCTGCAGTCCATCACGGTCGATGCCGCCACGGCGGCATCGGATCATCAGCCGATCTTGCTCGAAATCGACTCGTGAGGACCGGGCCAGGCCGGGTCGAGCGGTTCCACGAGATCGCGGTAGGCATGCCACGTCGCATGCCCGATCACCGGCATCAGGACTACCAGGCCGAGATGAAACGTCAGGAAACCGATCGCAGTGAGGGCCACGATGAGTGCGGCCCAGATCATCAGGGGCCCCGGGTTGCGAAACAATGTCCCGATGCTGGCGAGCATGGATGTGATCGCGTCCTGGTTGCGGTCGAGCATCAGCGGAATCGAAACCACGCTCACCGCGAACACGATGGTGGCGAATATCAGCCCGACGCCGAAATACACCGCCAGGAACTCCAGGTTTTCCATCTTTACGAACTGTGACAGGAAGCCGGTGAGGTTGGGTACCTCGCTGGTATAGAACAGCGCGAACATGATCAGCGATGCCCGTGCCCAGACGAGGAAGACCACGCCGAGCACGACGGCGAAGATGCCGAGGTTGCCTGCATTGCGCTTCCATACCACGAGGCTCGGGCCGAGTGCGCAGCGATGTCCCAGCTCGCGTCGCCGGCTGATCTCGTACAGACCCATTGCGAGGAAGGGGCCGAGCAGGAGAAATCCGGACGTGACCGCCATTGTGTATTCGTAGGCGTGTTCGAACACCAGCGTTACCAGCAGGCCCATGCCGGCGAAGCAGAAGCCGTAGAAAAGGCTGGGGATGGGGC
>DAOMNN010000060.1:14938-20673 GCA_035443825.1 Rhodocyclaceae bacterium
ACCAGCAGGCCCATGCCGGCGAAGCAGAAGCCGTAGAAAAGGCTGGGGATGGGGCAGGACATGAGGTCGGCGAAGCCCCGCCTGATCCATCTCAGTGGCGCTCGCGCGTCTACATCTCGAGGTTTGGGGAACGGTAACCCCACGTCCTCGACGCTTGCATTGTCCGGCTGCGACATGTCTCTCTCCTGTTGTGGCTATTATTGTCGTTGCAGCGAACGGGGGAAGCGGCCACGATCCGGATCCGGTAACACCTCTTGCCAAGCAGTGTTGCAGTATCCCGCGAGCCGCATTCAGTGATCATTCTTCCAGCAGGAACCCCCGTATCGAATCCGTCAGAATCTCCGGCGTCTCGGCCATCATGGCGTGGCCTGCGCCTGGAATGGTAATGATACGCGTGCGGGCCGTCGTCGAGAGCGCCTCGCGCAGCGCGGCCGCGGCGCGCATCGGTGTCATCTGGTCACGCTCGCCGCAGATCATTGCGGTCGGGCAGCGCACGCGCGCGGCTGCATCCAGGCCCTGCGCATAGGCATTGCAGGCGGCGAGGTCGCTTGCCAGCACGCCTTCGGCCTGATGTTCCATGATTCTTCGATTCACGTTGGTCAGGCACATTCCCGGAGATGCACTGGCGCCGAATTGCGAGGCGGGCGCATACGACCACTGATTGATCATGGAATGGGCCAGATCCCGATTGGTGCGCGCAGCGTCGAGAAGCGACGAAGCGACCGGCATCGGTGCGACGCCGCCGACGAGCACAAGACGCCGCACACGCTCCGGCGCCTGCGCAGCCGTCTGCAGCGCGACCAGCGAACCCATGCTGTGGCCGACCAGGCTCGCCTGCGCGATGCGCATCTCGTCGAGCAGGGATACGATCCAGTCGGCGACGGCCTCGATGCTGGCAAGCAGTGCTCCGCCCGAGTTGCCGTGGCCCGGCAGGTCGGGTGCGACGACCGAATAACCGTGATGGGCGAAGTGGCGGGCCTGGAAATTCCATACGCTGTGGTCGTGTCCCGCGCCGTGAATGAAGACGATGACGGGGCGCTGGGGATCGAAGGGACGTCCGCCGGTATAGACGAACACGGGGTGGCCGGAGATCGTTCGCAGCATCGCACTCACCCCTTCTTCAGCGTGCGTCCGGCGGCGTGAAGGCCGCGGTCGAGATCCTCGATCAGGTCGGTGGCGTTCTCGAGCCCGATCGACAGGCGAATGGTTCCTTCGCCGATGCCCGCACTGGCGAGATCTTCGTCGGTCATCCGGAAATGGGTGGTGCTGGCCGGATGAATCACGAGGGATTTTGCGTCGCCGACGTTGGCCAGGTGCGAGAACACGCGCAGTCCTTCGATGAATGCACGACCTGCGGTGCGCCCTCCCTGGAGTTCGAAGGACATGACCGACCCACAGCCCTGCGGCAGGAGCGTTTGCGCCAACGCATGCCCAGGGTGTGTCGGAAGGCCCGGATAGGACACCTTCTGCACCAGCGGATGGGCGAGCAGATGCTCGGCGACCGTCTGCGCATTGGCGACGTGCGCATGCATGCGCAGTGGCAGGGTTTCCATGCCCTGCAGGATCTGGAAGGCATTCATCGGCGACAGGCAGGCGCCGAAATCGCGCAATCCCTCGCGCCGCGCGCGCAAGGCGAAGGCGGCCACGGGGGATTCCTCCGCGAAGTCCATTCCGTGGAAGCCGTCGTAGGGTTCGGTGAGCGTCGGGAACAGGCCGGAAGCCTCCCAGTCGAAGCGCCCACCATCGACGAGCAGGCCGCCAACCGCTACGCCATGCCCGCCCAGGAACTTGGTGGCCGAGTGCAGTACCAGGTCCGCCCCGAGTGCGAACGGCTGTTGCAGGCAGGGCGTCACCAGCGTCGCATCGATCAGCAGCGGGACGCGTGCATCGTGTGCGATCTGCGCCACGGCCGGGATGTCGAGCACGTCCAGGCCGGGGTTGCCGATCGATTCGCCGAAGAACAACCGGGTTTCAGGTCGGATGGCGCGCACCCACGCGTCGGTGTCGCAGGGGTCGACGAAGGTCGTGGTGATGCCGAAGCGCGGCAGAGTGTAGGTCAGCAGATTGTGCGAGCCGCCGTAAAGTGCGCGCGACGCCACGATATGGCTGCCGGCACCCATCAGGGTGGCGATCGCAAGGTGCAGGGCCGCCTGGCCGCTTGCCGTGGCGATCGCGCCGACACCACCCTCCAGGGCCGCAATGCGTTCCTCGAGTACCGCATTGGTCGGATTCGAGATGCGCGAGTACACATGGCCGGGGCGTTCGAGGTTGAACAGCGCCGCAGCGTGGTCGCTGTCGGGAAACACGTAGCTGGTGGTGTAGTAGATCGGGGTGGCGCGGGCGCCGAATCCGGCGTCCGGCGATTGCCCGGCGTGCAGCGCGAGTGTCTCGGTCTGGAAGGTCTTGGCTTGGGTCATCGGCTACTGAACAGGTTTGCGGGCGGAATCAGGCGAGGTCGTCGGGCTCGAGCATGCGCTCGATCACGGTGATGCGATCCTTGAGGACGAGCTTGCGCTTCTTGAGCCGCCGGAGGAGCAGTTCGTCGTCAGGCTGGGTAATGTTGACGCGGGCAATGGCCTCGTCGAGGTCCCGGTGCTCGATACGCAGTTCCTCGAGCCGGATCCTCAGGTTGGTCGAATCTTCGAAGCTCGGATCGCTCATGGTCCGCCTGCCGGTGGGTGGGTATCGGCGTTCAATGAAAACGACCGTCCGGCGCTATGGTATGCGCCGGCTCCCCGAATGACAACTTCGACGAGTCGGGAATGTCGGTCTTGAAAAAGGCGGGTGGACCCCCGACCTTGACAGGTAAGGCGGCTTCGGGCGACAGCACCCGGAGGCCAGCAAAAGGAGCAGAGCCGTGAATATCGTTTGCAACAATTCCGATCTCTACGTGGTCGATTATCCCGCCATCGATGCCGTGGAAGTGATAGACAAGCGCAGCGGGCGCGGAACGCTGATGCGCGACGAGGCGGCGCAGCGCTTTCGCGTGGAGTTGCAGGAGTGGGCGGTCTCCCAGGATCCGGAGACGTTCGACTCGTTCATCGATCACTACGGCGCGCTCATGACGCAGCCCGCGGTCTATCATTGAGCGTAGGGCAACTATCAACGATCAGATGAACAAGGCTTTCGTCAAGGAAACCGACGGGACGGACGACGACGATGGCGCACCCGCACAGGCTGCGAGCGTCCCGGTCGGCTCCAAGAACTACATGACGCGGCACGGGTACGAGGCCCTGCGCCGTGAACTCGATCAGCTCGTGCGCTTCGAGCGTCCGAAGATGGTCGAGACGGTCGCATGGGCGGCGTCCAACGGCGACCGCTCCGAGAACGGCGACTACATCTATGGCAAGAAGCGCCTGCGCGAGATCGACCGACGGATCCGCTTCCTGATCAAGCGCATCGAGAGCGCGGAAGTGGTCGACCCGGAGCGCCAGCAGGGTATCGACCAGGTGTTCTTCGGGGCGACGGTGACGATCGACGACGTCGAAGGCGGTAACGAGCAGTGCTGGCAGATCGTCGGTGTCGACGAAGCCGACGCTGCGAGCGGACGGATCAGCTGGATCTCGCCGCTCGCCCGGGCCTTGCTGAAATCGCGCGAAGGCGACGTGGTGCGCTTCATCAGCCCGGCCGGCCCGCGCGAGTTCGAGGTGCTGGAAGTTCGCTACGTAAGCTAGTGTAGTGTTGCACGCCGTGTGGCACTTATGCGGATGGCCTGTAGGGCGGAAGAGCGCAACCCCTTCCGCCGCATGACCTGCGAAGGTTTCACTTCGGCACCATCAAGATCGCAGCACGACACTAGTAGTTTCCCGGGCTTGAAATCACGGAATGTCGCTCCCATATGCTGCCAGTTGATCAGCAAACGGAGTCGAATCAATGCCCAGAAAGAAAGCGGCCACCGCACAGACCCTCAATTTTCAGGCCGAGGTGAAGCAGCTGCTTCACCTGATGATCCATTCCCTCTATTCGAACCGCGAGATCTTCCTGCGCGAGCTCATTTCGAATGCCTCGGATGCATGCGACAAGCTGCGCTTCGAAGCGCTGGACCAGCCCGCGTTGTTCGAGGGCGAAGGCGATCTCGCGATACGGATCGGCTTCGACAAGGACGCGAGAACCATCACCATCTCGGACAACGGCATCGGCATGAGCCGGGACGAGGTAATCACCCACCTGGGCACCATCGCGAAGTCCGGTACCCGGGAATTCTTCGGCCAGCTCACCGGTGATCAGCAAAAGGATGCGAACCTGATCGGGCAGTTCGGAGTCGGCTTCTATTCCGCCTTCATCGTTGCCGACAAGGTCACCGTGCTTACCCGCCGCGCCGGTCTGCCGGCGGGCGATGGCGTCATGTGGGAATGCAGCATGAGCGGCGATACGGCCGGCGAGTACAGCGTCGATGTCGTCGACAAGCCGGGGCGGGGCACGGAGATCACCCTGCACCTGCGCGAGGGCCAGGACGATCTGCTGTCTGGCTGGCAGTTGCGCAGCCTCATTCGCAAGTACTCCGATCACATCATCCAGCCCATCCTCATGAAGAAGGAGGAGTGGGACAAGGACAAGAACGAGCAGGTCGTCACCGACGAGGACGAGACCGTCAACCAGGCCAGCGCGCTGTGGGCAAGGGCCAGGAACGACATCACCGAGGACGAGTACAAGGCCTTCTACAAGCACGTCGGGCATGACTTCGACGAGCCGCTGGCGTGGACCCACGCACGGGTCGAGGGGCGACACGAGTACACGCAGCTCCTCTACGTGCCCAGGCATGCCCCCTTCGACATGTGGGACCGCAACGCGCGCCACGGAATCAAGCTGTACGTGAAGCGCGTTTTCATCATGGACGACGCCGAAAAGCTGATGCCCGCCTATCTGCGCTTCGTGCGCGGGGTGGTCGATTCGGCCGATCTGCCGCTGAACGTGTCGCGCGAGATCCTGCAGGAATCCAAGGACATCGACACCATCCGCGCCGGCTGCACCAAGAAGGTGCTGGGTCTGCTCGAGGATCTGGCGGAGAACGACAAGGAAAAGTACGCGACCTTCTGGAAGGAGTTCGGCAAGGTGCTGAAGGAGGGCGTCGGCGAGGACTTCGCGAACAAGGAGAAGATCGCGGGCCTGCTGCGTTTCGCCTCCACCCAGGCGGATACGCCAGACGAGACCGTGTCGCTGGCCGATTACATCGGGCGCATGAAGCAAGGGCAGGAGAAGATCTACTACGTCACCGCGGAGTCCTTCAACGCGGCGAAGAACAGCCCGCATCTGGAGATTTTCCGCAAGAAGGGCATCGAGGTGCTGCTGCTCTCCGACCGGGTCGACGAGTGGGTGATCGGCAATCTCACCGAGTTCGACGCCAAGCCGCTGCAGTCGGTGGCCAAGGGCGGGCTCGACCTGGGGCAACTCGAGGACGAGGCGGAGAAGAAGGAAGCGGAAAAGGCCGCCGACGAGTTCAAGGATCTGCTGGAGAAAATGAAGACGAGTCTGGGCGAGCGTGTCAAGGACGTACGCGTGACCCATCGCCTTACCGATTCTCCCGCATGCCTGGTGGCCGACGAGCACGATCTGGGCATGAATCTCGCGCGCATCCTCAAGGCTGCCGGTCAGAGCGCGCCGGACTCCAAGCCGATACTCGAGATCAACGCCTCGCACCCGGCCGTGCTGCGCCTGAAGTACGAGGAGAAGAGCTTCGACGACTGGGCCGCGGTGCTGTTCGACCAGGCCCTGCTCGCCGAGGGCGGTACGCTGGA
>DAOMNN010000061.1:0-5344 GCA_035443825.1 Rhodocyclaceae bacterium
CGGTCGGTCACCCGGCTCCACAGGATCGGGTGCATCTCCGCCATGTTCGAACCCCACAGCACGAATACGTCGGCGTTCTCGATGTCGTCGTAGCAGCCCATCGGCTCGTCGATGCCGAAAGTGCGCATGAAACCGGCCACGGCCGAGGCCATGCAGTGGCGTGCATTGGGGTCGAGGTTGTTGCTGCGAAAGCCCGCCTTGTACAGCTTCGCGGCCGCATAGCCCTCCCACACCGTCCATTGGCCGGATCCGAACATGCCGATCGAACCCGGGCCATGCTCCTTGAGGGCAGCCTTCCACTTCTCTTCCATGACGTCGAAGGCCTGTTTCCACGACACTGCGGTGAACTCGCCGTTCTTGTCGTACTTGCCGTCCTTCATGCGCAGCAGCGGCTGGGTGAGGCGATCCGAACCGTACATGATCTTGGACAGGAAATAGCCCTTGATGCAATTCAAACCCCGATTGACCGGAGAATCCGGGTCGCCCTGGGTCGCGACGACGCGACCGTTCTGGACACCCACGAGCACCGAGCAGCCCACGCCGCAGAAGCGGCACGCCGCCTTGTCCCAGCGCACGCGCGTGCCGGGATCCCCGGCCTGCTGCGCCTGCGCCACCACCGGAATGCCGATGCCGGCCGTTGCCGCCGCGGCCGCAACCGCATTGGTCTTGATGAATTCGCGTCGATCCATGTTCATGTCATGCCTCCTGTAATTCGAGACCTTCGTCGGTATATTCGTAGGCCAGCGTCACGCCCAGTACATGCTTGGTCAGATTGACCGCCAGGATCGAATCGGTGACGGCATAGCCCTCCCCGTCCTCGACCGTGACGACCATGCGACCGGTTTGTGGTGACTCGCCGTGCAACTCCACCCCCGGAATCGCGCACAGCGTTTCGCGCAACTCGGGAAAATCCTCGGGCTTCGCCCGGACGACCAGGCTTGCAATCTTCATTGATGCATCTCCATTGCTATCGCTCTAACCGGGCAGGGTGCATAGCAGGCACCGCAGCCGGTGCAGCTCCCGGAGTCCAGCTCCGGTCTCGCCACGCCCCCGAGTCGGGGACGGAACCGGATCGCTCCGGTCCCGCATGATTCGCCGCATATCCGGCATTCGACGCCTCGGTCGGCCAGACAGCCGTCGCCGATGCGCGCCCTGAGCAGCCAGGGCGAGATCGCATCTGCGGGAACACTCAATGCACCGGATTTGCACGCGCGCACACAGTCCGCGCAGAAGGTGCACTCGCCGGACGCGAAATCGACGTGGGGGAATCCGCCGTCGCCAGGTTTTAGAATGGCCGTCGGACAGGCCTCGATACAGGCCGCGCAACGATCACACGCGATCTCGAACTCATCTCTTCCGAGCGCCCAGGGCGGACGTAATTCATTCCCGGCAGACCGGAGCCGGCCTCTGAGAAAACCGCGACGCGTGACGATCGTTTCCATTGCGGGTCAATTACCCTGATTGCCTTATGGGTTTGAATTAAATACCCATGTCGCGCCCAGTACATTGACCACAGTTAAATTGCGAATCGCTCGCATTTGTGCGGCGCAGCGACGGCGCCACAATGAGCAACGCCGGCGCGAATCGCACCGGCGCCGGGAGGATTCGAGACGGATCCCGGGGATGTTGCGGGCACGCGGTCAGCGGTGTCGCAAACCGGCCCCCTCAGAGGGTGTGAAAATTTCCGCACCATAGCGAGAGCCCACCTTGGCGTTCCCGGCAAGGCGCGGGGGACCATGAAGTCGGCGCACGTAGCGGGCCACATAACCCGATTCGGGGGTCCCCGCAACGCAGCAGGGAGCGTTCAGGTGCGGTCGCAGCAGGTGCGGCATGTTTTCACAGCCGCTCAGCCTTCGTCGTCGGCCATCTCCAGAATCGCCCCGACGATGTCATTCATCGTGATGATGCCGGCCAGTTCATTGGCCGCAGTGACCAACAGACGTCGGATTCCCATGTTCACCATCAATCGCGCTGCGTGCCTCACTTCGAGTTCGCGCGAGATCGTCAGGGCCGGCTTGGCGCAGATGTCGTACACGTTGATGAGATCGATGTCGCCTTCTTCGGCGACGATGGTCTTGAGGATGTTGGTGTAGGTGATGATGCCGAAGGCGTCGTGCTGGTCGCGCTTCTCGACAACCAGCGACTTGACCCCACGCTGCTTCATCACCTTCATCGCTTCGCGGATGGTGGCGAACGGTGAGACGGTGACGACGTCGCGCACCATGATGTCCTTGATCAGCATTGGTGCTTCTCCTGGTGGTCTGCTTCGTAAATCAAAGGGCATGACAAAAATGATGGATTGTGGCGCGGGGCAAGCCGCGAACCGCGGCGATAGCCGCAGCTATCGCGAGGAGGAGCAACGCAGCCAAGCGCCGCAAGACGCGTTTTCGTGTTCTGGCATTTACGAAACAGATCACTAGATATCGTCCTTGATGCGCTGTTCGAACTGAAGAATCTGCGTCGTGTCGATTCCCGCAATGTGCTCGAGCGGGATGGTGAACACCACGCCCTTGGAATGATTCTTGAGGTCCAGTTCCTTGCTGATGTTCTTGAGCACGGCGAGCGAAAGTTTGCGCTCGAGCACGAAGACCAGCACCGACTGGCTGCCCTCGTAAGTGAGGCCGAAGAAGGTCTTCTTTTCCTTTGCGCCGATGCCGCGGGCATCGAGAATCGTCACGCCGCCCGCGCCGCTACGCTTGGCGACGTCGATGGCTTGCTCTTCCAGATCCTCCGCGAGAATCGCGATGAGTACCGAAAATTTCACGATGTTCCTCCTGTACGGGTGACCCGCTCCGCGTAAAGAGCATAGAGCATGACAGTCACGATGGGAAAGATCGACGCGAACGCAATCAGACCGAAGCCGTCGATCAGCACGTTGCGTCCTTCGATGTGGGTTGCGAGGCCGATACCCAGCGCGGTGACCAGGGGCACGGTGACCTCCGAAGTGGTCACCCCGCCCAGATCGAAGGCCAGCGGGACGATGTATTTCGGCGCCAGCCATGTCAGCAAGATCACGAGGGCGTATCCCCCCATGATGTAGTAGTGGATCGAATCGCCCGTGATGATACGGTGCACGCCAATGGTGATCCCGATCGCGACGCCGATCGCGACGAGAATACGTATACGGTCGCCATTGAGCCGTCCCTTGCCCGCTTCCTCGGCCTTCTGCCCGATCGCGATCAACGCCGGCTCGGCCATGGTCGTCGCGAATCCTATCGAGAACGCGAACAGGTACACCCACATCACATTGTCAAGGGCGATCAGTTGCTCGGCCATGCTGCGTCCAATCGGAAACAGGCCCAGCTTGAGCCCGACGACGAAGGCATAGAGGCCGACAATGACCAGTACGAATCCGCCCACGACCTTGTGCAGGTGGGCGATCCGCTTTCGAATCACGGCATACTGGAAGAACAGAATGACCGCGATGATCGGCAGCACGTCGCGAAACATCGCCAGAAGGTCGGTCAGCATGCCGAGCAGCGCATTGCCGACGGTCTTGCCCACAAGCTCGACGGTGGCGGGTTCCGTCACTTTCTCCGCCACGGTCCGCGCGATTTCGCTCGTTTCACCGAGCGTATAGACGACGATGCCGTAAAGCTGCACCGAGATCATCGGCACCATCACGGCAAGCGCCACAAGCCCGAACCCATGTGCCAGCGCGTTGCGGCCCCGGATCGAAACCGCCAGGCCGATCCCGAGTCCGGGGATGAGCGGCACGGTGACGATGTTCGTCGTCACGCCCCCTGAGTCGTAAGCCAGACCGACGATTTCCTCGGGGGCGAAGAAGGTCACCGTGACCACGGTCAGATAGCCGACGATCATGTACCAATGCAGGGAATGGCCGAGAATGGTGCGCACCACGCCGAGCGCGACCACCGCACCGACCGACAGCGCCACCAGCATGCGAAGAGTGAATCCATCCACCCGCCCCTCGCTGATCAGTTCCGCCTGCCCGGCGACCGCAATCAGCGCCGGCTCGGCGACCACCGCAGAGAAGCCCAGGCAGAAACCGAACGCCATCAACCAGGGGAGCGAACCCTTCTTCGCAAAGTCGTTCGACAGGTTCTTCCCGATCGGAAAGATCCCGAGCTCGAGGCCCTGCAGGAACAGCGCGACACCGAAAACGACGACGAGCAGGCCGAAGGCCATCGGGATGACATCGTCGGGCACCTGGCGCATGACGGCCAACTGAAAGAACGTCACCACGAGGATGATCGGCAGCAGGTTCCGGAAGGAATGCTGCAGGATCCGCGCGAACTCCCGCAACTGATTCAAGAGTCGTCGTCCGTCGCCAGTGTGCCGCTCGAACGGTGCGCGGCGATGTAGCGTCCGATCGCATCGACGTCAACGCCCTCAGCGCGACCGATGCCGAGGCAGAACGCGAGCCCCTGAAACGGCGCGAGCAGATCCAGTTCGAGATTGAGGCGGTTGGCGATACGCTCCGCGGTGTCATGATCGAGCACGCACATGAGCGCCTTCTCGAGTCCGCGATAGGTGAGTCCGAAGAACGTCATGTGCTCGGGAAAACCGATGCCATGTGCCGGAACCACGGTCACACCATGCGCACCCTCCTCCTGTGCAATCGCAATCGCGCGCTCTTCCAGTTCGTCGGCGACGATGGCCAGCAACAGCACTGCGTTCATCGGCATGCTCCATGGTCGGCACGCCGTGCGTTGGCGCCCCACTCGAAGCAAAGCATAAAGCACCGTCGATCGAACGGGAACCCGGGCACGCCCGATCCGGCTTCCACGCCCGCACCCGGCACGCGGCATCGTCCCGCCGCGGACCTGCTTACAAGATTTCACCCTTGGCCGCTTGACCTTGCGCTTCGCATGTCGCATAAGAGCGGCATGAACGCCCCGACCGAAGCTTCCGCTGCACGCCGACCGGCCTGGCCACTGGTGGCCGGCCTGCTTGTGCTCGTCATTCTCGTCAGCATCGCTGCAACGCTGTGGGTTGCTCGTACCTGGCTGTTCCCGCAACCGTTCCGACCGGTCGCACTCGAAGCACGCGAACAGGCCGTGCTCGACGCCAAGCTCGACCTCCTCGCGCAGCCGAGGACCCCGGCGAGGGATCCGGACACGGCAGCGCCGGCCGAGCGCCGTGATACCTCGGGGCCCCTGCGTCCCGAGGTCTACTCCGAACGCCCGGAGGACAGGGTAATCCACTTCACCCAGCGCGAACTGAATGCGATGATCGGTCGAAACCCCGATCTGGCCGAGCGCCTGGTGCTGCACCTGTCCAGGGATCTGCTATCGGCGACCATGCTCGTCACCCTGCCTCCCGACCTGCCGGTATTCGCCAACCAGACGGTGCGCATCGCGACCGGACTGCGACTACGCTA
>DAOMNN010000061.1:5444-20048 GCA_035443825.1 Rhodocyclaceae bacterium
TGAAGCGGCATCCCAGTGTGCGAGTGCGTCCTGCTGAACCGAAACGACATCGCGATCGCCTCGGGCCGCTGGCCCGGTGAGCGCCGCTGCGGCACCACAATTCAGCACATTGTCGAGGGCATTGCGAGCCAACGGCGCCATCAGGCGATCGACGACGCTTTCGGGAACACCGGCCTCGAGATAAGCCCGGCGCGCCACGTCCAGGATGACGACGAGGAAGTTCGACGCGAATACCGACCCCGCGTGGTAGATGGGTTTGCGCCCGGCGTCAACAGGAAAGGCTTCACCACCGACCGCCGCGAACGCTAGGGAGAGTTCCTCGCACAGGGTCGCATCGCCCTCGATACCGCAGAGGGTTCCGCCGAACTGACGCACGGCGATTCCGGGGTCCGCGAAACTGAGCACGGGGTGTGCACTCGCGCATCGCACCCCACGCGCCGCAAGTGCGCTAAGTGCCGACGAAGGGGTGAACCCGCTCAGGTGGAAGACCCCGTCGCCGCCACGCACGCGACCGGACGCCGCCAGCCGATTCGCCGCCGCCGTGATCTCGCGATCCGGAACGCCGATGAGCCACAGATCGGCATGCCTCATCGCGGCAATCGACTCGACCGCAATGCCGCCGCCGATGAAACGGCATGCCGCTTTGGCGCTCGGCTGCGAGCGGGTGAGCACGTCGCCGATCTCGAATACCAAATCGCGATGCCACAGATGGGCCAGCGTTCGCGCCGCCCGGCCGCAGCCGATGATATTCAGCGATTGCATCAGCGGCTGTTCCGCATGTGCTCGACCGCCCACACCGCCGCCTCCACACGCGAGCGCAGGTTGAGCTTGCGCAGAACATGCTTGACGTGGACCTTGACCGTCCCCTCGGCGATATCGAGTTCCCTGGCAATGAGCTTGTTCGACAGGCCGCTCGCGATGTGCTCGAGAATGCGCTGCTCCTGCTCGGTGAGGCCGGCATCGGTGACGCTTTCCGGCCGGGCAACGGTGCGCAGTGCCGTCGCCATGAGATGCGTCAGGGCATCCGACACGACGATCCGGCCGGCGGCAGCGGATTGCAGCGACTCGACCATCGCCTCAGGCTCCATATCCTTCAGCAGATAGCCGTCGGCGCCTGCCCGAAGCGCGGAAACCAGATCCTCCGCCGCATCCGATACGGTGATCATGACCACGCGCGTGTCCAGGTCCGCCTGCTTGATCAGACGCAGCACGTCCAGGCCCGACATTTCCTTCATGTTGAGGTCGAGCAGCAACAGGTCGGGACGGTGCTTGAGCACGCAGGCGACGCCCTCCTTTCCGCCCGCCGCCTCACCGACGAGACGGAATCCCTTCACCGTGCGCAGCAACTGCATGAGTCCCTTACGGAACAGCGGATGGTCATCGATGATCACCACGGTCTGGGGCTTGTCGTTCATATCGTATTGACCACTCCGTGGGTCAGGGAGACGCGCTGTGTCTTCTCCGGGTTGAAGCGTACGCACACCCGCGTGCCCCCGCCGGGACGCGGATACACCTCGAGGGTTCCACCCAGACCGCGCGCACGCTCTCCCATGATCGCAAGACCGTAGTGGTTGAAGCTTCCGCCCGAAACCGGGTCGATGCCCTTGCCGTCGTCATCGACGGTCAGCGACACCTCGTCCTTCGGTCCGGTCGACAGCGCAACGGCAATGCGCGTACCGTCGGAGTGACGTGTCGCATTCGACAATGCCTCGCGAATGATGTGCAGCAAGTGAATCTCCTGATTGGCCCCCAGGCTGATGTGGCCGAGGCGAACATCCACGTCGATCGGCATGCCGCTGCGGCTCGAGAACTCCTGAACGGTCGTGTTCAGCAAGGTCGCGAAATCGCCCTCCATCTTGAGGCGGAAACTCGAAAGCAGTTCCCGCAACTGGCGGTATGCGGAATTGATGCCCTCACGCAAGTCGTTGAGTACCTCGAGCGCCTGCTCGTGGCGCTCCGGATCGGCGACCACCGGGGTCAGCAGGCTGACCTGGATCTTCATGTACGAAAGCGATTGTGCCAGCGAATCGTGCAGTTCGCGCGCGATGATCGAGCGCTCCTCCTGCAGCGCAATCAGTCGCTCCCGCTCGGTCTGGCGGGAAATCCCGAGCGCGATGCCCATGTGGCGCGAAACCGCCTCGAGCAGCGTGCTCTGCCATTCGAGCAGGCGCCGCCCGGGCGGCATCGAGAGTCGCAGCATGCCGTAGAGATTGTCGGCATCGCGCAGGGGCACCATCAGCACGTCCGCGTCCTTCTCCCGTCGATAGGTCCACGGCGCGACCTTGCCCGGGCAATTCTGACACGACTCGTCGGAATTGCCCCCCGACCGAGCGCAACCCGACATGTTCGAGTACAGGATGGTTGCGGGCCCGCCGTGTTTGGCCTGGACGCATGCGAAGCTGCCCTGCAGACCGAGCGTGCGTTCGATATCCGTCAGCGTCTCCGCGTAGGACTCCGCACTCGCCGGCGCGTGATAAAGCCGCGTGATGAGATGGTAGAGCAGTTCGAGCGACCGGTTGCTGCGCACGACATCGGCTGTCTTCTCCTGGACTCGGCGCTCCAGATCCTGATAGGCGGAGGACAGCTCCGAAGCCATGCTGTTGAAGGCTTCGCTGACCTGTCCCAGTTCGTCACGCCCGGTATGGTGGCTCCGCGCCGAAAAGTCCCGGCGCGCGATGCGCCCCGCAGCATCGCCCAGCGCCGCCAGGGGGCGAAACACGCGTCGGCGGAGCAGGTACATCGCGGCCAGCACGACTGCACCGGTAAGCCCCAGCGCCACGGCGAGAATCGTGCGCAACTGCTGAATCCTCGCTTCGGCATCATGCTCGAGGACAAGGACGAGGGTGTTGATCTGCTCGACGAAGGTGTCCACCTCGCCCAGCACTTCCTCGTATTCCAGCGGCAGCGGTTCCTCAACGGCGGACCGTTCGGTCAATCCGACGAGTTTGGGCTTCAGATGCTCGTACCAGTTGGCGCCGACGCCGCGATATATTGCGGCAGCCACGCTGCTGTGTTCTCGCCCGATCACGTTGCGCAGCGAGGGATGGACGAGGCTGCTCTCGAACTGCCACATCGCCTCGTCGATTTCGGCGCTGCCGATCGATCCGTCCAGTGCTTCGGCCACCACCAGCGCACTGACGCGATGCGTGAGCCGGCGCAGGCTTCCGGCGACGTTGATCGCGCTGCCGCTTCCCTGCACGGTTTCCGCCACCACGACCGACGTGCTCATGCCGATGACGCTGATCAGCGTCACTGCGAAGAAGGCCGCAACGAGCGAGAGCAGAATCGCCCGGCTTGCAACGAAGCCCCGGAAAGCCTGCAGGAACGAGCGTTTCATCGCAATTCTCCCCGTATCCCCGACATTAATGGGGATACCTCTTTATTCCCGAAAGCACGGCGGCCGCACTTTCCGACTACGTCAATTGACCAAAATCAAACATTTACACGCTACCACCCATACCTCCAAGGAGGTACTTACAAGCCGCGCGATGTGTCTAGACACAATGGTCATCGTCCATTTAGCTACTTAAACTGCGTTACGGCTACTACGTACATCTGTCAGGGAGCGAACATCATCATGGTAGCGGGTACCCAGGACTTCATAGCAGAGACGCTTTCCGGATCGGAACCGTTCCAGTCACTCGATACGTCCGTCCTTTCAGACCTTGCGCAGGGCACTCGGGTGCGTCATTTCGAGGCGGGCGAGATCGTCGTGCACAGAGGCGACCGCCCGGCCGGAATGTATCTGGTGGCAAGAGGCGAAGTGAAACTCTACCTGATCTCGAACACCGGGGCGGAACGCATCCTCCGGCTCGCGCGAGCAGGCGATACATTTTGTGAAGAGAGCATCAGCGGGGACGTGCCGCAGACCCTGTGGGTCCAGACGACAGCCGAGACCGTGGTGCTCCACGTCACCGAGCGCGCCCTTCACCATGCGATGGCCTCGGATACGGTCCTCGCCCAGGCCCTCATCCGCAGAATGTCCTCGCGCATCTGCGAACTGATCGCAAACATGGAGTTGTGCGAACAGCGCAACAGCGCGCAGCGTGTCGCCCATTACCTGGTGCATAACGTGGACGGCGCAGGTGATGCGATCGAAGTCAGGTTGTCGTCGAACAAGCAGACCATCGCATCACAACTGAACATGACGCCGGAGAGCTTCTCGCGCGTGCTCAACCGTTTCACCCGCGAGGGCTTCATCCTCTGTCGCGGACGCAAGGCGATCAGGCTCACCGATCTGTCGGGCCTTCAGAGCCTGGCAGCGTAGGGTCGCAACCGGAGCACCGCGACCTTTTCGCGATTCTCGTCTGCGCCCAGCCAGCGTTGAAACAGCCGGCTCGTATCGAGATCGAAGCTTCGCTGCGGGAGTCGCGCACATAGCGAATCGAACGCTTCCACGCTATCGGCCGAACCCAGCAGACACCAGTGGTCGAAAACGTGCCAGCTATCGGCTCCGGTATGGGTGGAATGCTCATGCACCACGACCGGACCATTCCACGGCCACGCGCCCAGACCGATCGATCCGAGCGCACCGATCAGCCGTGCATCGTGTTCGGCAGTACTTTCCTTCCGCGCGCAGACACCTGCACAGCGCTTGATCTGATAGGCCGAACACACGCCCCTGCCACCCGGCTCCAGGCCCAGACGGCGGGGGCAGAGACGGTACAGGCCGGCAAGCTCGACAAGCAGGCTATCGGCCTCCTTGCCGCTGCGGAAGGTCCCATGAACACCGTCCCAGCTCGCAGGATCGGTACCGTGCAAGGGAACACGCTCCAGGATCGGAGGCCGCTTTCTGCCGGGAATCAGGCGCAGACCGAAAACCTCGGCTCCCTTCTTCAACACCCGCTGCGATGCCGGCGGCCGCTCCCTCGACAGCTTCGCCTCAAGCAGGCTGGCACCCAGTTCGCCTGCAGTCTCGTGCCACTCCACGCGCCGCACCTTGCTGGCCAGCTCCGCCTCCTTTCCCTTGAGCCGGGAAGGCGCGAAATGCTCCATGACGCGTGCGCGCAGGCTGACAGCCTTGCCGATCAGGAGCGGAAGGCGACTTTCGCCATACAGGAGATAGACGCCCGGCCCATCCGGAATACCCTCCAGCACGCCATCGGGCAGCCCGGCCGGACGGGCAGGAAATTTCATGGCCCGCTCGCAGGCGCACGCCACGGTTTCGGCGGGAAAGTCAGCGACCACTTTCCGTGCGAACTGCCACAGCACGTCGGCATCGCCCATTGCCCGGTGACGAGCGTCGCAGACGAACCCGTGCCTGTCGATCAGCGCGTCGAGCCCATGCTTGTGGTACTCGGGATAAAGGGCGCGCGAGAGTTTTACCGTACACAGCACGGGGGCCTCGAACGCCTCGCCGATCCGCGCATACTCGTTGCGAATGAAGCCGTAGTCAAAGCGCGCGTTATGGGCGACGAACACGGACCCGTCCAGAAGGCCTCGCACGTGATCGGCCAGTTGGGCGAACGTCGGCGCATCCGCAACCATGTCATCGGTGATGCCGATGATGCGCTGGATCAGGGCGGGAATGCGGCGACCCGGATTGACCAGGCTTTGCCAGCGCTCCACCACTTCGCCGCGCTCGACCCGCATCACCGCGATCTCGGTAATACGGTCCTCGACCGGGTTCGCCCCGGTGGTTTCGAGGTCGACGAGTACGAGGGAATCGGGGAGGGACACGAAGAGACGGGACACCGCACTCCGAAGGCTTCGGGACCGCTTCGGCCCCGCCGGCTCCAGACCGTGCGGCTCAGTGACTTGGGTCGTAGTAGTACGGTCTGACCGGTACCGCAGCCGCACGATAACGTTCTTGCTGCTCGAGATCCTGCGGCTTGTCCCACCACAGGGCACGGCCCTTCTTCTGCTCTTCGATCTCCTGCGGATGCCGCTCCAGCCACTCGCGCATGAACTTCGTGTGTTCCGATTCGTAGATTGCCATGTGTCTTCCTTTCACGGAGCCTTGAATTGTACGGCCGAGCTGCGCCAACGAGCAATCGAGCGTTCAGACGCTTGTTCGGTCCGGTCCACGGACACCCGCTGCGGGTCCGCGTACAGCACGGTTACAACACCGGAAATGCTCATCTATACTGGCAACAGTTCATTGGAAGCGTGACTGTTTTACCCCTCGATCGACTGGCATCCGTAGCCGACACCATGCAAAGCACACACGCACCGCTTTACCAGTCTCTGGCCGACGAATTGCGCGGCGCCATGGGCGACGGCAGGTTACCTGCGGGTGCCCGCCTGCCGTCGGTGCGCGAAGCTGCGCGCAGCCGCGGGCTGAGCATCAATACCGTACTGGCAGCCTATCGCCAGCTCGAGGCGGGCGGCCTCGTCGAAGCGCGCCCCCAGTCCGGTTACTTCGTGCGTTCGCGCCTGCCTTCGCCACCGCCACCGCGCTTCTCCACTCGACCGTGCAAGGCAATCCCGGCCGAGACCGCAGTGCTCGACCGGATCGCCGCGGTCGTGGCAGCGCAGTCATGCCCGGAAACCATCGATCTGTCTCTGGCCTGCCCCAAGGGTGGCGATTTCTATCCGGGCGAACGCCTCAGCCGGCTCGTCGCGGAGCACGCCCGGCGCAGGCCGTCCTTGCTCACCGACTACTCCCTGCCGCCGGGGCCGCTGCGCCTGCGACGGGAGATCTGCCGTCATGCGCTCGATCTCGGGATGACGCTCGCGCCGGAAGACATCATCCTCACCAACGGATGCATGGAGGCGCTCCAGCTCGCGCTGCGTTGTGTCACCAAGCCAGGCGACACGGTCGCGTTCGAGTCTCCGACCTACTTCAATCTGATTCCGCTCGCCGACCGGCTGGGGCTGCGTGCGATCGAAGTACCGACTCACCCCGACCGCGGCATGTCGCTCGACGCACTGGAACTCCTGCTCTCGGAGAAGCGGCTCCAGGCCATCGTCGCGATGCCGAACGTGCACAATCCACTGGGCACGAGCATGCCGATCGAGGCCAAGCAGCGTCTCGCCGAACTCGCCAACACCTACCGCGTCCCGGTCATCGAGGACGCACTCTACGCGGAACTGCAATACGCCACGCCGCTGCAACCCGCTGCCAAGGCCTTCGACCGGGACGGTTGGGTGATCGTGTGCGCCTCATACACCAAGACCCTCGCCCCGGGTTTTCGCGTCGGCTGGATGGAGGCCGGACGATTCCAGCGCGAGATGAGCGACCTCAAGTTCTGCTCCTCGGTTTCCCAGCCGGCCCTGCTTGGCGAGGTCCTCGGTACCTTCCTCGAGAGCGGCGGCTACGCGCAACACCTGCGCCGGCTGCGCCGTGCCTACGCCGGCCAGATCGACCGGTTGCGGGGGCTGATCGACAGTGCGTTTCCGCAAGGCACGCGTGCCACGGAACCCACCGGCGGCTTTCTCGTGTGGGTCGAGTTGCCCGAAGGCTGCGACGCGAACCGCCTGTTCGATATCGCGCTGAAGCAGGGCATCAGCATCACGCCGGGCAACCTCTATTCCCCCTCGGGCCGGTATACGCGGCACGTGCGCCTGTCCGGCTGCCACCCCTTTTCCGATCGTCATATTCATGCGCTGGTGTCGCTGGGTGAGCTCGCGACTGCGCAGCTTCACGGATGACGCGCGCGTTCCCATGACGATCTGAGTGACGACGCCACCGCGCTCCACGAAACGCAGGGACCTCCCTGGTGGCGCTGAATGCAGGCGCGTCAGGTCTGCTCGGGGCGAGGCATCTGTCCGCTCAGGCTGCCGAGGATGCTCTCCACCTCGGCGCGCGGAAGGTCGCGCACGATGAACACCAGGCGGCTGCGCCGATCGTCACAGGGCGGCACGTCAGGCCAGGCGGGAAGGCTGGACGGCGGATAGGCCACGTGCTGCACACACTGGATCACCCTCGGCAGGGGGTCGCCGGCCACGTTGAGCAGGCCCTTCACGCGCAGGATGCGCTCGCCATAGGCCTGCAGAATGAGTCCCAGCCCGTCGCTGAATCCGAGCCAGTCGAGCGGCTCGTCGAACGTGAGCACATAACTCTGAATCCGGTCGTCGTGACGTGCAGGCGCATGAGCAGCGGCCGCACCGGGCTTGCGCCAGGCTATCGGGGCGGTGCGCATCGCCTCCGTCGCCGCCTGGGCACGGGCGGCTTCCTCGCCAAGCCACAGGGCGACATCCGGCGTCTTGCCGGCGGGATCGTACAGTCCGCACCCCGATATCGCGCCGGGGGGCGGCATGCCGCCGAAAACCTCGATCCGTTGGGCCCCGGGATTCAATCTGGCGAGACGCTCGCCCAGCGACGCGCGCTGCGCCGGGGACGCGAGATCGCACTTGGTGACGAGAAGGCGATCAGCCATCGCAACCTGCCGCAGGGCCTCGCGATGCTCGTCGAGCTGACTTTCGCCATGGGTGGCATCCACGGCCGTGATCACCCCGTCGCATCGATAACGCCCGGCGATGAAGGGATCTTCCATCAGCGTATGGATCACCGGCGCCGGGTCCGCCAGCCCGGTGGTTTCGACCAGTACACGCGTAACCGGCGCGATCTCCCGTCGTGCCGCTCGCTGGAAGAGTCCCTTGAGCGCCCTCACGAGATCGCCCTGGACGCTGCAGCAGATGCAGCCAGAATCGAGCACCATCAGCGTCTCGTCGATCTTCTCGACCAGGTGGTGGTCCACGCCGATTTCGCCAAACTCGTTGATGAGCACGGCCGTTCCAGCCATCTCCGGCTGACCGACGACGTGATTGAGCAAGGTCGTCTTGCCGGCGCCGAGGAAGCCGGTGAGAACGATCACCGGGACACGTCGGTCCTCTGCCGGGGCATGCGTGGCGTCTCTCATCGGACTGCCCGGCCCGTCAGCTTCGCTGCACCCGTTCGAGCGCCTCATGGCGCTCCTGGGCTTCGATGGAGAGGGCCGCGGTGGGGCGAGCAAGCAATCGACCGATTCCGATCGCATCGCCGGTCTCCTCGCACCAGCCGTAACTTCCGTCGGCGATGCGCCCCAACGCATCATCGATCTTGGTCATCAGCTTGCGCTCACGGTCACGCACGCGAAGTTCGAGGGCATGTTCTTCCTCGACCGTGGCCCGATCGGTCCAGTCGGGAGTGGCTCCATTGTCCTGCAGATGGATCGTGGTCTCGCGGGCCGCATCGAGCAGCTCCTGCTTCTCCGCCAGCAGGAGCTGCCGAAAGAACGCGAGTTGAGCCGCGGACATATAGTCATCTTCCGGTGCCGCAAGCAGCTCCTCCTTGGTCAAGGTGGTCCAGGCGTCCGACTTGACTGCACTCATCGTGCTTCCTCCATGGGATGAACGTGACGGCCGGCACGATACACGAATCCCGAAGCCGTGTCGGCGTTGACTACGCACGAGCGCCGCCCGTTCGCCCGAACGTCGTGTGCCGGTGCGGCTGCGAACGAACGCATCGCGCGCAGTACGGACGCCGCGCCAGGCGTGCATTCGGGTGCGTAGCACACTCACCGATCGGGTGTGCGGTCGCGAAGGCAGGAACCTCAACATCCCTACGGCGTTTCAGGCAAGGGGATAGCGATCAACTGGGGCTTCTAGGATTATCATGTCCTCGTTCGCACGCATCCGCACACGACACCAGAAAGCCCAGGACACTACGGCGATCCCCGAATCATGCCCGAAGCAGCACGCCCGACAACACCGGATGAACAGGCCTTCCTTGACGAGGCCGCCACCCACTGCCGCCAACGCGGTGCAAGCCTGACCCCGATACGGCGCCAGGTGCTTGCCCTGTTGCGCCGCCAGGCGGGTGGGTTCAAGGCCTACGACCTGCTCGAAAGGGTTAAGCTGGCCCACCCCTCGGCATCGCCTCCGACCGTGTACCGGGCACTCGATTTCCTGATCGAGCAGGGTCTGGCGCACAAGATCGGACGCACCAACCAGTTCGTCGCCTGCAATCACGATTGCCACGACGAAGCCGGCCTGTTTCTCGTGTGCCCGCGCTGCGGCCGTGTCACCGAGTTGCACGACGAGACGGCACTGGCCGCATTGACGACGACGCTCGAGTCGGCCGGTCACACCCTGGCGGATCCCGAGATCGAGATCAGTGCCGTCTGCCGCATGTGTTCGGAAGCGACGAAGGAAAGCGGGCGGTAGCCTGCAGCTACGGTCGTACCGGAGCGCAGCCTGCCCGGGACAGCATTTCACGCATCATCCGGTCCCAGCAGTTCGATCTCGAACTCCACGCACGGATCGAGCGCCAGTGCCAACGCCCTGAGGCGCAATAGCGCCGCCTCGCGCGTCAGCACACTCCAGCCCGTCGCTTCGCGCACGAAGGCACCATCGGGGTGAAAATTCCAAGCCGTGGGCGTGACGATCGCATACTCCACCACTCGCCGGTCCGCGAGTCGAACCGCGTGCAGCAGCACGCCACGGGCCGTTTCGACACAAGCGATTCCCGATCCCTCTCCGAGCGGTGCGGCGTCGATCAGGACCGGCATGTCGTCCGCAAGCGGATGCCGCAGCCGGCTCGCGCAGTCGGCCAGGTCGATCGCACGCGCGAACAGGCGCGCGGCGACGCGATGGCCCCGCGCAAGCAGCGTGCGCACCAGAAGCGAGGAGGCATGACGTGCAAGCGCGCCGGTCTCGTGAGGCTGACCGGCAAGAACCGGGGTCGCGCAGAAGTGCGCCGTCGGGACGCCTCCGAGGGTGCGCGCCCAGGCAGGCGCGGAAAGCGCCGGCAGCAGTGGTACCGCATCCTCCTGGGCGGTCGAGCTGCCCATCTCGATCAGATCGGCGAGCGCCTCGCCGATGGAGCCGCCGCTACGCGCACGCTCGACGAACTCGCCCAGCCCCTGGGGTTCGCGAATCGCGCGAAAGAAGCCGCCGAGCAATTCGACTGCAATCAGGTCGAGCAAATCCCCGCCCAGGTCGTACGCAGCCCTCGAATCACTCGGCCTGGCAAGTCGACGAGACAGATTGGCGAATCGTTCGCGCTTCGACGCATGGCCGAAGAGGGCGGGCCAATCGAGCATCAGTCGCGACAGATGTTCCTGTGCCGTCTCGGCGGCAATGGCACGCTCCGCGGCCCAATCCTCCCCACGCTCGATTCCGATCGCCCCCGCAGCGATGCATGCTGCCCTGGCGGCATGCTCCTGGGCTCTGCGACACTCGCTGCAGGAAGCTGCGACGAGCTCGAGCACTTCATCGACGCTGCACCCGACCAGGTCCGCTGCAGCTGGAAGGGCCGGATTGCACATCGCGACCGCGCGAATACGCTCCCCGTCCCAACGGGCTTCGAGACGCAATGCCGTTGCAGCCGTCATCGGTCAGCCTCTCCCCACCCGGAGTGATCCGGCACAGCGCAGATCACTGCATTTTCTCCGACCATGGAGCCAGCACTCGGCCAAGTGGCCCCGTTGAACCGATTGCGGGCCATTATCCTCCTTGTGCATGACGACGGGACGAGCGGCCCTGCCACCGGATCACCGGGAGAAACGACCGGGTTCGGCGGGATCAGCCCACGCGACCGTCGCTTCGCGCGCGCCCGATACGCATGACTTCGGGCACTCGGCGCACCGCACGCATGACCGAAGCAAGATGCATGCGGTCGCGGACCTGAACGGTCAGGTTCAGCGCCGTGTAGATTCCCTGTTCGTTGTCCATCGTCACGTTCTGGATATTGCACTCCTCATCCGAGATCGCACTCGCGACCCGCGCAAGCACACCACGCCCTTCCTTGGTGAGAATGCGGATCGTGACGTCGAACAAGCGATCCTGGCCAGGCTCCCATTCCACATCCACCCAACGCCCGCGGTCACCGCGCAGCTTGGCGACCGAAGTGCAGTCGTGCCGATGCACCTCCAGGCCCCGACCCTTGCGGATGATGCCGATGATGGGGTCGCCCGGGATAGGCTGACAGCAATGCCCGAGCTGGATCGCGATGCCTTCGCTGCCGCTGATGTGGATCGCGCCTGCAGCCTTGGGCTTGACCACGTCGGGGCGTCCCGACTCCTGGTCCTGGGCTTGCGAAAGGCGTCTTGCGACGATGACCGGAAGGCGTTTTCCCAATCCGATGTCGGAAAAGATCTCCTTCTTGCTCCGCACCTTGCGGTCGCGCAGGAAGCGGTCCCAGGCAAAGGCGCTGATCTGGCCGAGGGTCAATCCATGTGGTCGCAACGCCTGGTTCAGGAGTCGTTCGCCGAGGGTCACTGACTCTTCGTGCTGGGCATTCTTGAGGAAGTGCCGGATCTGCGCACGTGCCTTGCCGGTGCGGACGTACGACAGCCAGGCCGGATTGGGATTCGCGTGCGCCGCACTGATGATCTCGACCTGATCGCCGTTCTGCAGTTCGGTGCGCAACGGCATGAGGTCGCCATTGACACGGCACGCGACGCAGCGATTGCCGATGTCGGTATGCACGGCATAGGCGAAGTCCACCGGCGTCGAGCCGCGCGGCAGCGACAGGATCTTGCCCTGCGGCGTGAACACGTAGACTTCACCGGGAAACAGGTCGACCTTTACGTGCTCGAGAAACTCGGTCGCCTCGCCGGAGGTCGACTGCAGCTCGAGCAACGACTGCAGCCACGAATGGGTGCGCTGCTGCAGCTCGGTCAGTGTCTTTTCGTCGTCCTTGTAGAGCCAGTGCGATGCCACGCCGCTCTCGGCGATATGGTGCATCTCGGCAGTGCGAACCTGAATCTCGACCGGCGTGCCGAACGGTCCGATCAACGTCGTGTGCAGGGACTGGTAGCCGTTCGCCTTCGGGATCGCGAGGTAGTCCTTGAACTTGCCGGGGACCGGCTTGTACATCGAATGCAGCGCGCCGATCGCGAGGTAGCAGTTCGGGATGTCACGCACGATCACGCGAAAACCATAGATGTCGAGCACCTGGGAAAACGACAGTCGTTTCTCGAGCATCTTGCGGTAGATCGAGAACAGATGCTTCTCGCGCCCGTGCACCTCGGCGGAGATGCCCCACTGCGGGAGGCGCTCCTCGATCGCCTTCAGCACCTTCCCGACCACCTCGCGGCGATTGCCGCGCGCCGCCCTGATCGCGCGCGAGAGTGCACGATAGCGCATCGGAAACTTGTGTTCGAAGGACAGCTCCTGCAACTCGCGATAGAGCGTGTTCAAACCCAGCCGATTGGCGATGGGTGCATAGATGTCGAGCGTCTCGGTCGCAATCCGACGGCGCTTTGCGGGGCGCACGCATTCGAGGGTCCGCATGTTGTGCAGCCGGTCGGCGAGCTTGATCAGGATTACGCGCAGATCGGTGGCCATCGCCAGCAGCATCTTGCGGAAATTCTCTGCCTGCGCCTCTTCCTGGGAGCGGAATTCGATCTTGTCGAGCTTGGACAGCCCGTCGACCAGTTCGGCGGAGATCTTGCCGAAGCGCTCGGCAATCTCCTGCTTTGAAATGTGGGTGTCCTCCATCACGTCGTGGAGGAGTGCGGCAATCAGTGCCTGCGGGTCGAGGCGCCAGTCGGCGATGATGTCAGCCACCGCGACCGGGTGCGAAATGTAGGGTTCGCCGCTGATGCGGAACTGCCCCTCATGTGCACGGGCCGAAAAATGATAGGCGGCCTCGATGCGCCCGACGTCCTCGGGACGCATGTACGCATCGAGCTTGGCCTTCAGCCTCGCAAAATCAAGCGCGAGAACGCTGGACAGAGGTGGCGCAAACGGATCACGCGGCGAAGTGGCGGCAGCGGGGGCTTCCATAGCGTCCGCTCCCGCCCGGCCTCGATCACGCCTGACCGCGATTCAGGACTTCGAGCCCAACCTTTCCTTCGGCAATTTCACGCAGCGCGATCACCGTCGGCTTTTCCTTGCCATGCTTGTCGGTATCGATCAACGGCGCGGAGCCGATGGTGATCTGGCGTGCACGGTAAGTCGCCGCCAGCGTGAGCTGGAAGCGGTTGGGGATACGTTCAAGACAGTCTTCGACTGTGATTCTTGCCATGATTCAGTCCTGTTCCAGAAAATCGAAATACTGCAGATGTCGCGCATGCTGCTTGCCGTAACGCAGCCTCGAAGCGTGTACCACCGCCACCAGGTCGTCGATGGCATCGCGCAACTCGTTGTTCAGTATAACGTAGTCGAACTCGCCCACGTGACGCATCTCGCTGCGCGCCGCAAGCAACCTGCGGGTGATGACGTCGTCACTGTCCGTTCCACGCCCGCGCAGACGTTCTTCAAGGACATCGAGGGACGGCGGCAGCACGAACACTCCGACCGCATCGGTGAAAACCTTGCGCACCTGCTGCGCACCCTGCCAGTCGATTTCCAGAAGGATGTCATGCCCGGCCGTAATCTGCTCGCGCAACCAGACCCTGGAGCTGGCGTAGTAATTACCGTGGACCTCAGCCCACTCGAGGAATTCCCCCCGGTCACGCAGTTCGCGGAAAGTGGCCACGTCGACGAAATGATATTCGCGACCATCCTCCTCCCCCGGACGCGGGTCGCGTGTGGTGTACGAAACCGACAGTTTCACCAGGGGATCGCGCTCCAGCAGGCCGCGCACCAGGGTGGTCTTGCCGGCGCCGGACGGCGCCGTGATGATGGTCAGTGTTCCCGGCATGAAAGGCTCCAAGGGCCGCAGCGTGCGGCCGTCCCTACTCGATGTTCTGTACCTGCTCGCGCATCTGCTCGATCAATACCTTCATCTCC
>DAOMNN010000062.1:0-19818 GCA_035443825.1 Rhodocyclaceae bacterium
CTTCGAGCGCATTTTGTGCATGAATGCGAAGGACGGCCAAGGGCGTGCGCAGCTCGTGTGCGGCATCGGCGAGGAATCGCTTTTCCCGTTCGAGCAGAGTGTCGAGTTGGCTGAGAAGCCGATTCAGCGCGGCGACGACCGGTTCGAGTTCGCGGGGAAGCGGAGTCAGCAGCAGGGGCGTCAGCGATTCGGGTTCGCGTGCCTTGATCAACGCCGCCATTCTCTGCAGGGGCTGCAAGCCCCACCCGATGGCCAGCCAGACCAGCACGGCGATCAGCGGCAGCCCGACGAGATCGGGGACGAGACTGCGCAGCGTGATGCTGCCGACCAGCTCGCCGCGCACGTCCTCGCGTTCGCCGACCAGAACCCACAGCCCGTCGCGCAGGTCCTGAAGCACGAAAACGCGCCAGCCGAGGCGGTCGACCGGCACGTCGTGATAGCCGGGCAGGCTCGTGGCGAGATCCGACAGGACAAGCGGAGCCTCCGGCAGCGTGGTGGCCTCGGCCGGAGCTGCCTGGCGAAGCAGGTGCGCGAGCAGGCCTGGCGGTGCGCTTGCGGAATGCAGCAGGACAAGGCCGGCGTCGTCCAGTACCTGGAACGCAAGCTTGCTTTCGTAGCGGTGCCCGCGTGTGCGGTCATAGGGTGCGCTCACCGCATCGTCGAGCGCCTGTTGAAGGGCCGCGCGTTCCGCCTGCGACATGTCGCGTCCGACCATGCCCGCGATCAGGCGCGCGCTCTGCGCAAGCTGGGCGTCGAACAGCTCTTCGATCTCGTGCTGCGCATCGTGGTAGCTCTTCAGCGACAGGAGCGTCATCGACACGGCGAGCAGGCCCAGCACCAGAACGAGCGTGCGCGAGCGAATGGAGCGCATCAGGCCTTGTCCACCAGATAGCCGACCCCGCGCACGGTGCGGATCAGTTCGGGCGAGAACTTCTTGCGCAGGTGGTGGATATGCACTTCAAGTGCATTGCTCTCGACGCCCTCTCCCCATCCATAGAGTACCTGCTGCAGCTTCTCCCGGGTGAGCACGCGACCAGGCTGGGCGATCAGCTCATGCAGCAGGAGGAACTCCTTGCGTGGCAGGACCACCGGATCCCCGTGCCAGGTGACCGCCTGGGTGCCCGGATCCAGGGTGATGCCCCGATATTGCACCGCCGGCTGCGATCGATTGAAGCTGCGTCGCAGCAGCGCGCGCAGCCGTGCCTTGAGCTCGGCGACATCGAACGGTTTTACCAGGTAATCGTCGGCGCCGGCATCGAGTCCTGCGATCCGGTCGGTCGTTGCATCGCGCGCAGTCAGCACCAGCACCGGCACCGGGTTTGCAGTCGCACGCAGCCTCCTGATCACTTCCAGGCCATCCAGTCGCGGGAGACCCAGGTCGAGGATCGCGATGTCGAAGCTCTCGTGTGTGAGTGCGTGCAACGCGCTGGTGCCGTCCTGAACCCAGTCGACCGTATAGTTTTCCGGCTTGAGTGCGATCAGGATGCCTTCGCCGAGGCTCTGGTCGTCTTCGACAAGGAGAACGCGCATCGACCCGCTCCATTCCGTGAGTCAGATTCGGTGAATGTCAGTCGAGCTTCGCAGTGACCTTGCCCAGCAGCGCCCGGATCTCCTCCCGCCGGCCCTCGTCGGCCGTCTCGCGACCGGGGCGGTCACCCGCGGCCAGAGCACGCAACAGGGCGCTGCGAGCCTCATCATAGCGCTTCTCGCGAAACAGGTAGTCGCCATAGAAGTAGTTCGGATCGATCCCGTCCGGGTTGATCGCGAGTGCTTCGCGCAGCATCGCCTCGGCCTTTTCGCCACTGCCGAAACCGATCGGCCAGCCCGGCACCTGGTAGTAGAGCGACCCCAGGCTGGTATAGGCCGAACCGTCGAGCGCCTTGGGATCGACACTCATTGCGGCCTCGAGACTGACCTTGGCTTTCTTGACCAGGTCGAGTGCGCCGAGTCCGCCCTTGGCTCCGGCCCGGGAGCTGAGGATGATACCGCGCCAGATCAGGAGCTCGGGGGAATCGGGTGCTTGTGCGACTGCCTGCTCCGCCTCCTCCTGCAGAGCGGCGAACGCGGCCTCACGTTCCTTGTCGGGCACCTGATAATTGATCTCCGCCCAGCGTGCCTGCAGGTGCTGCAATCGCTGCCGTTCCAAGTCCTCGAGCGCGAATGCCGTCATGTTCCACAGGCATGCCGTGACCATCAGGATGTTTCGAATTGCGTACATGTGTTTCTCCATTCAGTTTCGGGTTTCGGCAAAGCGCCGGATGGTCGGGAGTTGCTTGCGCAGGGCGCGATCCACGATCCGCGGCAGCAGACCGTTCAGGCTGACGAAGAACTTCTCCGGCCAGCCGAGGTAGGTTTCCTCGCGTTCGGTATGCACCGCGGCGAGCACCGCCGCCGCGACCCGTTCGGGTGGATCCATCGTGACCTTGAGGTCGCGGTTCATCGCGACGACGCTCGGCGAGTTCAGCGCGGTCCGGGTTGCGCGCGGTGCGATGTAGATCACTTTGATCCGGGTGTCTGCCAGTTCGCGGCGCAATGCCTCGGAAAAGCCGCGAAGGGCGAACTTGCTCGCGCAGTAGGTCGAGAAACCCGGGTAGCCGATCGAGCCGAAGGTCGAACCGATATTCACCACGAAGGCCCGGTCGGCACTGCGCAACGTCGGTAACAGACGGTGCGTCAGCTGGAGCGTGCTGGTTACGTTCAGTCCGATCAGCGCGGCGATGGTGTCCTCGTCCTGATGTTCGAGCAGACCGAAGCTGTTGATTCCCGCGCCATTGATGAGGCAGTTCAGACCGCCGAAGTCCTCTGCGGCGGACGCGACTGCCTCGCGGCCGGTGCGCTCCGTCATGTCCGCCTGGACCACCTCGACCTGCCCGGGAAACGTCCGTGCAGTCTCGTGAAGTGGCTCCGTGCGTCGGCCGACGAGCAGGACGCGTGCGCCCAGGCGACACAGGGCAGTGGCGACAGGTAGTCCGATGCCGCCACTCGCACCGGTGATCAGTGCCCGACATTCAGACGCCTGCATGATGTTCACCCCGGGTCGGTAGCGGGAGGCTGCGGAAGACGTCGGCATAAAGGCGATACACGACCCGCGCGGTATGCACCACCGCGGCCATGTCGTCCGGATCGTCGAGGCGATTCATCAGGCGTTTGAAGAACTCGATGTGCTCGAGGTCGAGGCTGCCGTGCGACTTGAGATAGCTGAAGGCGCCGTCCGGCAGGCCCAGTGCATCCTTGATGGTTGCGGCAGCCTGGCTGGCCAGGACGATGCTCGTACCTTCGAGCACGTTGACCATGCCGAAGAAGCTCACCGGATTGTCGCGGGCGATGCGGTCGTAGACGTAGCTGACCATGAGTTCGGTGGCCAGATTGGGCGCCGAATCGCGTACCGCTTCGGCATCGCCCCCGCAGGCGCGGATGTCGTTGAGAATCCATTCCTCATGGCCGATTTCTTCCTCGATGTATTCCGCGACTGCGGATCGCAGCCACCCGAGTCGTTCCGGAAGACGCGCTCCGCAGGCCATCAGCAAGGGCACGGTGTGCTTGACATGATGGTAGGCCTGCCCGAGAAATGCCAAATAGCTGTGCAGGTAGGCCTCACCGTTCATCGTCCGCAGGATGATCGGCGTACTCATCAGGTAATCGCGTTCCGGCGCGGTCTGTTCAAGCAGGGATTCGTAGAAACTCATCAACATTCTCCATGGGTGGGTTCGGTCGCCAGCAGTCGCTCGATGGCGCGCCGGTAGTGATCGTCCAGGGCGGTTCTGCGCAGGCGCCCGTTTGTGGTGGCAAACCCGTTCGATGCGCTGAACGGCGCGTCGGCACGTATCCAGCGATGCACACGGGCGTAGTCCGGAAGGCCCTGGTTGACCGCCATGACGGCCGCGTCGAGTGCGGCGTCGGAGGTGTCGGTGGTGCGTGGCACCAGCACTGCGACGTTCTGCGGCATGGCTTCACCCTGCAGCCAGGCCTGCGCGATGGGGGCTTGCTGAACCAGCTCGGCCTCGACCCATTCCGGACTCACGTTGCGCCCGAAAGCGGTGACGAACTGGTGCTTCTTGCGGCCGTGAAGGATGAGAAAGCCCTGATCGAAGTGTCCGAGATCACCGGTGGGCAGCCACTCGCCTTGCCGCTCCGGTTCGCCGACGTAGCCGAGCATGGGTGCGCCGCGTACCAGCACCTCGCCGTCGTCGGCCAGGCGCAGCCCGACGTGGGGCAGGGGCCGACCGACCGTGCCGATGCGTCGTTCTTCCGGGGTGTTCAGACAGACGACCGACGCGCACTCGGAAAGTCCATAGCCCTCGAAGACCGGCAGACCGACGGCTTCCGCGCGCTGCAGGAGCTGTGGTGCCACGCGACCGCCGCCGACCGCGATGAAGCGCAGCGACTGCGGCCGCGGGAAAGTGCCCTCGATCGCGCTGACCAGCATCAGCAGAAGTTGCGGCAACAGGATCACGCTATGCGGTTGGTGTTGCATCAACGCATTGATGAAGCGATGGGCGTCGACCCGGCTGGAACCGGCAAGGCCAAGCTCGTCCGTCGGCACCAGTTCGACCTGTGCGCCGGCGAGCAGCGGCGCATAAAGTCCGGCGACGTTCTCGAGCAGCACGGACAGCGGCAGTACGCACAGATGGCGAGAAGGCGCACACGCTTCGGTGGCGACACGAAGGCTGTACGCGACCTCGAGCTGCGCTCGTGCATCCAGGCACACGCCCTTCGGCTGGCCGGTCGTTCCGGATGTGAATGTAATCTTGGCCGTGCCGACCGGAAGCGTGACGGCCGTCCCGGGCGTGCGGATCGCGAGCTGCCCGTCAACTGTGTGGAAGCCCGCCGCCACCCGCAGTTTCGGGTCTGCGGCCACGAGGCTGTCGACGCCCGCGCCGTCCAGTACGTGCTGCTGCTGCGCTGCGCTGAAGAATCCGGGCAGGGGCACGCAGACGAGTCCGGCCTTCAGAATGGCGAGATCCCAAAGCGCCCAGTCCAGTCCGTTCTCAAGCGCAATCGCAACGCGCCGACAGGCGTGACGCCGCAGGCGTTCGACGCGCGCGGCAACCTCTTCCAGAACCTGGGCCCCGATCAGGTAGCGATCCCCTTCCTTGAGGATGACTCTCTGACGATGAATTGCCAGGGCCTCGAACAGCGCTTCAGGCGACGGCGACATCGTGAGCTCCGCAGATAGCATGGAAGGATCGATGGCCGAGGCGCTGAAACCGTCCCGCGCTCGCAAGTCGCTCGTGACCGCCGCGAACGTAGCCTGCCATCACGTGCGGATGACTGTCGTAGTAGGAACCCCAATCGCCAAGCTCGTCACCCATGCGCGCTGGGTCCGCCGTTCCGAGCGTCAGGGGCGACAGGCTCAGGCGCCGGAAACTGTTGAGCACCTCCGTGGTGCCCGTGAAGACCACCCATTCGAACCCTTCGGTCACAAGCAGGTCAGTCAATGCGACGATCAGCAGCCGTGCATTGCCATTCCCGAGTGCGGCGAGGTTTCCGACCTCGACGATCTGTGCCCGCTGCGGCAGCGCGCCGCATGCGGCCGCAATCTCGTGCTCGATGGCGCGGTCGAGATAGCGTTCCAGGAACAGGGGGCCGCAAACGGCGCAGCGCAGACCGACGGTTGCCCGAAGGCGACCGGCCGCGTCCTCCAGGCCGAGCAGGGCGGGCAGGAAATGGCGGATGCGTGCCCCGTAGCGCGCCGCGAAGCAATCTCTGACGAATGATTCGAGTCTGCTCCGATCCTGCGCCGGCGCATCCTCGGAGACCATGCGCAAGGTCAGGGGCGACGCATGACCGATACGCGCCAGTACCTCGCCACAACGGCCATCCAATGGCTTCATGAAGAATCACTCCGACTGAACGAGGCTCGATTCTTCGTTGCGCCGATTAAGGAAATCTTAAGTCCCGTTGCTCGACCGGGGTGCCCCGTTCGACGGTCGGCCCGGGAGGTCCCGTGCCGGCTGCGGACCCGGAAGGTCATTGGGATCTGCACTGCGGTGGCGTTCGCGGGTGGTATCGTCGATCATGTGCGAACAGGGTGGAAACTCCCCCCGATCATCTGGCAGACGAGGCAGTCATCATGACAATCGGTGCAATTCCGGTGGACCAGCGTGTGATCGATATCGATTCGCGGCGCTTCGCATCGGTGGAGAAGGCGCTGGTCGAACTGATCACAAACAGCGACGAGAGCTATGCGCGCCTGGAGCGGGCCGGTGTGCCCGTCACAGGGCGGATCACCGTCAAGTATGAGCGTCACCAGGGGGGTGCGCTGCTGATGGTCGCCGACCAGGCGGAGGGGCTGTCCTTCGAGCGGGCGGCGGCGGTGCTGACCTATGGGGGCGCGCACAGTCCGCTGGCACGGGGCGAAGGCAACGGGCGCGGATATTTCGGACGCGGGCTGAAGCAGGCGGTCTATGGCCTGGGTTATGGCTGGATCGAGACGATCCACGGCGGAAGACTCTCCCGCATCGAGTTGTTCCGGGCCGATAACGGCGGCTACCTGTACGACGATTGCGGCGGTGACCGGCCGGTGGAGTCGACCGACCGCGACCGGCTCGAGATCGACGGGAATGGCACCCGGGTCACGATCGTGATCGCAAACGCCCACGTGAGCGTTTCCCAGTTTCGGACCCTGGTGTCGGCGGTGACGAACAACATCTACCTGCGCGACGTGCTGGAAAGACGGGGCGTGGAATTGCTGAGCGTGCATCAGGGGAAGGTGGCCGAACGCAGCGGACGGGTACGCTTCGAGGAGCCGCCGGCGCAGGTGCTGCTCGGTCCTGAACAGGCCGGGAGCTTCGTGTACGAGGAACAGGACTATCCATTCGCCGTGACGCTCAAGCGGGCGCTCGATGCCGAACTGGTGCTGAAGGGCGACGAACGCACGAACGGCCTGATCGTCCTGTCCGGCATGGCGGTGCTCGATTGTCAGCTGTTCGAGTACGAAAACCAGGTGGGCACCGAGTATCTGTTCGGCACGGTCACTTGCCCGGCCCTGATCGAGAAGCTGGGCCAGGGCATGGCGATCATCAGCGACGAACGGGAAGGCCTGAATGCGCGCAATCCGTTCGTCGAGTCCTTTGCACGGGCGGTCAGCAGGATGCTTGCGCCGCACGTACTTGCTGAACAGGAAAAGCTCAGGCATCTGGAGCGCGCCGCGACCTCGGGGCGGACAAGTCAGATGATCGAGCATCTGCTCCACCGTATGAGCGTGGCAGCGATTCACGACATGGGCATCGTGCTGTCGCCGTCGTTCGAAAGGGATGCCGGCGCGGAAAGTGACGCGGAACAACCGGCTGCATTACGTTTCACCACGCCGTTCTACTATCGCAAGCCCCAGCATGCGTTCCACGTGGCACTGTTGATCGACCCCAGGCAGTTCTCCGGCGACGAGGTGTTGCGCTTCGAGTATTCGCTGCCCGATTCGATGCGCATCGAGTTCGCGCCGACCGAAATCCCCGTCTGCGAGTTGCGCGATGCGGGGCGTATCGAGTGGACGATTGTCGGCGATGTGGCCGATCGCGGAGAGATCAGCGTGCGGGCGGGCGCCTTCTGGGCGTGGTGCGAGATCGTCGTGGCGGAGAATGCTTCGGGGCACAGGCATCACGGCGCCACGCCTGCCGCGAAACGAAGCGTGCCCCGGGATCATGGGATGGAAATGTTCATGGGGTATGAATTCCGCAATCTGGACAACGAGCTGGAGCGTGCGGTCTATGATCCGCAGGCGCGGAAAATCATCATAAATACCGGCGCGCCCACGGTGCAGTTGTATGTGGATGGGCGGGGGTATTTCCGTGATTCGGCACGGCTGCTGCTGGCCGAGCTGTTCATGGACGTGATTTCGGACGAACTGGCCCGCTACGCGGTGCGCAAGTCAGGACAGGAGGACAGCGTTGCGGCCTTTCACGCCGCCAAGCAGGGAATTGTCCGCAAGTACGGCAGCGAGATCCATCTCTCGTTCCTGAGCAGATAGGCGACGTCCCGCCGGTACGGTCGGCTACTCGCTGTCGTAGCCCAGCAGGCCGCGCTCGATGATCTGGCCGGCGACAACCTCGGGGACGTCCTTTTCCCATGGGCCGCGTCCGCCGCGCAGCCCGGCGAGGACCTCGGCGGCATCGATGTGGAGCTGGTTCTCGTCGTAGTGCTCGATGCCGATGAGCTTGCCGTTCTCGGTCAGGTGGGCATACAGGTGGCGAAGATGGTGCGGCACCTTGGCGTTGGCGAGCGTGACCAGTTCGGTCTCGCCGCGCCGGCGCGACGGATAGGCGTAGACCTGGGTGTTGTCCGGAAAGAGTTTGCCGAAGGCCTCGAGGATGCCGCCTTCCATGCCTTCGTAGTACTTCTCGTCGAACAGGGTCTCGAAGTCGCGCACGCTCAGTACGATCCCGATCAGCTTCTGCGTATACCGGCGCAGGTAGGCACGCAGGCGGAAGAAGCGAACGTAGTCGGAAATCATCACCGTGTAGCCGAGCGAGGCGAGCAGGTCGACGCGTGCGAGAAAGTCGGCGTCGTCCACGTTGTCCCCCGACACCAGTGAATTCATCGTGATTTCGGCCAACGACACCATGCTGTCCTTGTCGACGCCGGAGAGCTGCGTGAACTGCCGCTGCCCGGCCAGCATCATGTCGACGTTGACGTTGGTGACCGGCTTGAAGCTGCCGCGGATCACCAGTACCGGCTTGCGGTGGAAGAGTTCGCCCGGCACCACGACCTCGCCCGAGGGGCTGAAGACGACCGCGCGGGTCAACCAGCTGCGGATCAGGTGCAGGTTCATCAGGCGGTTCTCGACCTCCTCGAAGTACGGACCGGCGAAATGGATCACGTCGACCTCGATGCGGTCCGAGCCGAGCCCGTCGCTCAGGCATTCCACGATCCACTCCGGATGCGTGTGGTACTCGTATGCCCCGTGGATCAGGTTGACGCCGAGGATCCCCAGCGCCTCGGCCTGCAGCGCATTGTCGTTGTCGAGCATGCGCACGTGCAGGATGATGTCGCTCGGCGCCGAGCCGGGATGCAGCTGCAGGCGCATGCCGACCCAGCCATGGCATTCGTTCTGCTGCCGGAAGCTGCGCGCGGTGACGGTGGCGGCATAGGCGAAGAAGGTCGTATTGCGCGAGCGCACGCTCGCCAGGCGGTTGACGACCTGGTCGAATTCCTTGTCGAGCATCTGCATCAGCCGTGCGCGGCTCACGTAGCGGTCGACCGGCCCGTAGATGTCGTCGCTCACCGCCATGTCGTAGGCCGACATCGTCTTCGCGATCGTTCCCGCCGCAGCACCCACCTGAAAAAACCTGCGTGCCACCTCCTGTCCGGCCCCGATCTCCACGATCGAGCCGTACTTGAACTTGTCGAGATTGATCGCCAGGGCTTTCTGGTCGGTGGTGAGGGAGGTATCGCGCTGGGGCATGACGGTTTGCTTCCGGTGCTGGCCGTGTTGTGGACTTCGACCCGGATCTGTCCGGTTCCGGTCGAATGGACGACGTGGCCCCGGCTTTGTGGCAGGGGTGCGCCGCAGGGCCGAATGATAGCGTGGACGAGGTGCCCCGCTCGCGGCAGGGTCCGGATACGCGCCCAAGCGGGTAACATGACGGACCGGTTGCCCTGGTTCCCGTCCGATGCTCTCGCTCGCATTCTCGAATCGCTACGAAGTGCTGCAGGAAGCCCTGCTCGCCCGACTCGCGGACGAGCGGCCGGGGCCGTTCGGTTCGCGCGAGATCATCGTGCCGAGCACCGCCTTGCGCCGCAGCGTGGAGCTGGCAGTGGCCGACAGGGAGGGGGTGGCGGCGAACCTGCGCTTTTCCTATCTCGCGCAATGGTTGTGGGGACAGATCGGCAAGGTGGTGCCGGTCGGCGAGGTGTCGCCGTTCGCTCCGACGCTGCTCGCGTGGCGCGTATTCGACCTGCTCGGCGAAGGGCAATGGACGGCGGCGCATCCGCGGCTGGCGCGTTATCTCGAGCAGGCCGACGATGCGATGCGCTTCGAACTGGCCGGGCGCGTGGCGCGACTGTTCGACAATTACATCACCTACCGGCCGCACTGGCTGGCGGCATGGTCGGACAACGAAACGGTCCCCGGCCTGGCGCCGGGGGCGCGAGCGGACGAGGCATGGCAGGCGGCACTTTGGCGCCGCATCGCCGTTGCCAGCGGGATTCGCCGCGATCATCCGGCGAGCACCTTCTTCGCCGCGGTCGAGGGCGCCGGTCCGGCCGCGGCGGCGGATTTTCCGGCGAGCGTGCATGTGTTCTGCCTGCCGGCTCTGCCGCCCCTGTATCGGGACATCCTGCGCCGCCTCGCACGGTGGGTCGACGTGCGCATGTACGTGCTCAACCCATGCCGGGAATACTGGTTCGAGATCATCGAACCGCGCCGCCTGTCATGGCTGATCGGCCAGCAGCGCGAGCTTTACCACGAAACCGGAAACCGCCTGCTGGCAAGCTGGGGACGCCAGACGCAGGCACATATCGACCTCCTGTTCGAAGGGGAGGACGGGCCGGAGGTCGATGACAGCCTGTTCGTGCGCGCCGATGGCGACACATTGCTCGCACGGATCCAGAATGCCGTACTCGACCTGGTCGAACTCGAACCCGGAAGCATCGCGCTGGCGGCCGATGACCGCAGCGTGGAGGTTCACGTGTGCCACTCGCTGACGCGCGAACTGGAGGTGCTGCACGACCGCCTGCTGGGGCTGTTTGCAGCGCCGAATCCGCCCGGCCCCGGCGATGTCGTCGTCTTCACCCCTGACCTGGACAAGGCCGCACCCTTGATCGACGCCGTATTCGGCACGGCCCCGCCGGCGCGCCGCATCCCTTATCGCATCACCGGTCTTGGCCGGACACGGGTGAACCCGGTCGCCCGGGCACTCGATACGGCACTTTCGCTGGCGGCCAGCCGCATGCCCGCGAGCCGGATGTTCGAGCTGCTGCAACAGGCACCGGTGGCGGAGCGCTTCGGTCTGGACGGCGCGGATCTGGCACAGGTGCACGACTGGCTCAACGCCGCCGGCGTGCGCTGGGGTCTGGACGCGACCCACCGCAAACGGCTGGGGCTGCCGGGGACGGGGCGGCACAGCCTGGCCGAGGGACTGCATCGGCTGTACCTGGCGCATGCTTGGGGGGACGACGAGGCAAGTGTCTTTGCCGGACGCGTCGGTGCGGGCAATCCCGAGGGCGGCGGGGCGTCGGTGCTCGGTCGCCTGTGGCGCTATGCGCAGATGCTCGGTGCGCTGCACGAGGCGTGCCGCGCAAGACACGATGCCGATCGCTGGCGCGACGTGCTGCTCGACATTCTGCATGGCCTGGTCGCGACAGGCGCCGAATGGGCGGACGATGTGCGCACCGTGCGTGCTGCGGTGCATGAACTGCACGCGAACATCGTCGCCGCCGGCATGACCTCCGAACTTCCGCTGGATATCGTGCATGCGGCACTTGCCGCGCAGCTCGACGATCCCGCCCGCGGCGGTGTGCCGTCCGGGGTGGTGACCTTTTCGGCGCTAAGCAGTCTGCGCAACCTCCCTTATCGGATCGTGTGCGCGGTCGGCCTCGACGACGGCGCCTTTCCCGGCAGCGATCGTGCGGACGAGTTCGACCTGATGGCGCAGCATCCCGCGCGTGGCGATCGACAGCGCCGCCATGACGAGCGCAACCTGTTTCTCGATCTCGTACTGTCGGCGCGCGATTGCCTGCATCTGTCCTGTTCCGGGCGCAGTATCCGCGACAACAGCGAGAAGCCGCCGTCGGTACTGGTCGACGAACTGCTCGATGTCGCCGCGTGGGCCTGCGCGACCGATCCGCGTGATCCGAGCGCCGTTGCGGCAGCGCGCGTGCGGCTGAGCGTGCATCACCCGCTGCAGGGATTTTCCGTCACCTATTTCGCCACCGAGGCGGGGAAGGATGCGCGTCTTTCGAGCCACAATGCCGAATACTGCGAGGCGTTGCGCACGCGTTTGCTGCGTGCGCTGGAATCCCCGGTCCTGCCGCGTATCGGTGCGCGTCCGGAGAGTGTAGACGATGCCGACGGGGACGAAGCCGACGGCGCGGGGGCGCCGTTCTTCGCCGTGCCCCTGCCCGCGCCGGGGGAGGAATGGCGCAGTTGCAGCGTGGATCGGCTGGTTGGATTCTTTCGCAATCCGAGCCGCTATCTGCTTTCCGAGCGCCTTGGCGTCAGATTGCCCGAGGGTGACGAGGAGTTGCGCGACGACGAGCCCTTCGTTCCGGATTTCGATGGCCGCCGCCATCTCGCCCAACGCTTGCTGCCGGCGCTCCTGGGTGGCACGGATGAGGCCGACTTGCGCATCCTCGCCGCAGCCGGCGGCGAGTATCCGGTCGGGGCGCTCGGCGAACGCCTGCTCGAGCGCGAGCTCGGGGTGATGCGTGCATACGCGCAGGGGCTGCGCGGTGCGCTCGCGGTGGAGGTGCTTGACGCGCATGCATCCGATCTCGCCTTCGACATCGGGGGCGAACGGTGGCTGCTGCAGGCCGGCTTTGGCGATCTGCGGTCGGGTGGTCTGGTGCGCCATCGATACGACGACATGCGTGCGGGCGACTATCTGTCGGCGTGGATTGCACATCTGGCCTTGTGCGCGTGCGCGCCGCCCGGCGTTGCGCTTCGCACGCAATGGCATGCGCGCGACGGGGTGCGACGCTTTCGCCCGTGCGATACGGCACATGCGCGGCTCGCGGAGCTGGTCGCACTGTACCGGGACGGTCTCAACACACCGCTGCCCTTCTTTCCCAAGACCGCGTGGGCCTGGGCGTCCAGCGCGCAGAGCCGCTCACGAGCGGAGCAGAAGTGGCGCGGTGGTGACCGGCCCGAGTTCGGCGAGCGCAACGACCCGGCGATCCGACTCGCGTTTCGCGGCCTTGCGGACCCCCTGGACGAAACGTTCTTCGAGCTTGCCATGCGGGTGATGGGGCCGCTGCTCGAGCATGTGGAAGAGCCGGAGTCGTGAAATGACGGGGATCGAAGCGCAGGATCTCGACGTCTTCCACTGTCCGCTCGACGGCGTCCGCCTGATCGAGGCTTCGGCCGGCACCGGCAAGACGTGGACCATCTGCGGACTGTATCTGCGCCTGCTGCTCGAGGCACAACTCGAAGTGCAGCAGATCCTGGTCGTGACCTTCACGCGCGCGGCGACCGCCGAACTCAAGAGCAGGATCCGGGGGCGCATCGTCGAGACACTCGCGTGGCTCGATGGCGCCGACTCGGGCGCCGACCCGTTCGTTGCGCGTCTCGTCGATGCATTGGAGGCGCGCGGGCATTCGCGCGATGTGATGCGCAAGCGCCTAGATCCGGTCCTGCAGGCTTTCGACGAGGCGGCGATCTTCACCATCCACGGCTATTGCCAGCGCGCGCTGGCGGACACGCCGTTTGCGGCCGGGCTGCCGTTCGCGCTCGAACTGGGCGAGGACGATCTCGAACTGCGGCTGGAGGCCAGCCGCGACTTCTGGCGACGCCATGTCGCGAGCGACAGTTGCTCGGCGGAGCTGGGAGATCTGCTCGTACGCAGTGGCGACAGCCCGGAGCGTTGGGCCGGACTGCTGCGCCGTTGCATGGCCAGGCCGCTGGCGTTGACGCGCTGGCCCGAGGCCTCGGACGAGCGCGGGCACGACCCGGGTGCGCTCGCGGAAGCCTTTGCGTCGGCCGCACTGCTGTGGGGTGGCGATGGCGCTGAAGCGACCGCGGTCCTGCTGGCGGCGCTCGGTGAGCTCAACGCACAGACCTACAAGGCGGAGGCGGTGACCACTGCTGCCCGGGGCTGGAGCGCTCTGTTCGCGGGTGCGGATCCCCTCGCACGGATCAGCGGGGCCAAGCTCGAGCTTTTCGGTGCGGCAATGCTTGCGGAAAAGACGAAGAAGAACTGCGACACGCCGCAGCATCCGTTCTTCGACGCCGCGGCGCGGTTGCTCGACCTGCGCGATGCGGCACTCGCGCACTTCGAGTTCGAGCGCCTGCAATTGTTGCGTCGTTTCGTCGAGGAGACTTCCGGGCGTCTGCGCGCACTCAAGCGCGAACGGCGCCAGATCGCGTTCGACGACATCCTCTACAACGTGCATCAGGCACTTTCGGGCGGGCGCAATCCGTGGCTCGCCGCCGATCTGCAGCGGCGCTATCCGGCCGCGCTGATCGACGAGTTCCAGGATACCGATCCGCTTCAGTTCGACATCTTCCGCCGGGTCTACGACGATGCCGAGCGCCATGGCCGGCTCTTTCTGGTGGGCGATCCGAAGCAGGCGATCTACAGCTTCCGCAATGCCGACCTGCACGCCTATCTTGGTGCGCGCGATCATGCCGACACGCGCTACACGTTGCGCGAGAACCAGCGTTCCGTCGCCGGCCTGATCCGTGCGTGCAACGGCCTGTTCGGGGTCAATCCCGGCGCGTTCGTACTGGATGGCCTCAACTTCACTCCGGCCACGGAAGGCGCGCGGCCGCGCCCGCCCTTTGTCGACGAGGGCAGTCCGGACGGCGCCTCACTGCGCGTGTGGTCGATCCCGTGCGGCGAAGACGGCGAGCCGGTGCTGCGCGCCGAGGCAATGCATCGCGCGACCGCAGCGACGGCCGCGGAGATTGCCCGGCTGATCCGCGACGGCATGGAAGGGCGGGTCAGGATCGGGGAGCGCAGCCTGCGCGCCGGTGACATCGCGGTACTGGTCAAGAGCCACCGCCAGGGTGCGCGCATGCGCGAGGCCCTGGCCGAACTGGGCGTGGGGAGCGTCGAACTGTCGCAGGCGAGCGTGTTTCACGGCAGCGAAGCGGAGGAACTCGAGCGCGTGTTGCTGGCCATCGAGGAGCCGTCACGTCAGCCGCTGATGCATGCGGCCCTGGCGACGACGCTGATGGGGCTGGACGCGGGGGCACTGGAGCGACTCGCCGCAGATGAGAGCCGCCTGATGGACACGATCGCGCGCTTTGCCCGCTGGCGTGAAAGCTGGCTCGAGCGCGGTTGTGGCGTGATGCTGCGCGAATGGATGAACGACGCAGGCGTGGTCGCCAGGCTGTTCGCACGCGATGACGGCGAGCGTCGCCTGACCAATCTGCTGCATCTTGCCGAATGCCTGAATGAGGCTGCCGCCACGCACCCCTCGCCGGACGCACTGCTGCGATGGTTTTCGAGCCGGCGCAGCGAGGCCGGAAGCGGCGAGGCGACCCAGCTGCGCCTCGAGTCCGACCGCAACCTGGTACAGATCGTCACCGTGCACCGTTCCAAGGGTCTGGAGTATGGCGTGGTGTTCTGCCCCTTCCTGTTCGACGCCTTTGTACCGCGCGGCGGCGGCGACGAGGAGCGCGTCTATCACAAGGGCGCGAATGACGGTGTGGTCCGACGACTTGTGATGGATTTCCGCCCCGAGGCGCGCGACGACGCGATGATCAAGGCGTGCATCCGGCGCGAGAAGGATGCCGAGTTCATTCGCCTCACCTACGTCGCACTGACCCGCGCCGTGCACCGCTGCTACCTGGTAGGCGGCGTGTATCGACGCAAGTACGGGAAGAGTGCCACAGCCACCGAGAGTACCCGTAGCCTGCTCAACTGGCTCGTCGCGGGCGCCGGCGTGACTCATGATGCCTGGGTCGAGGGCGAGCGCCCGCCTGAAGAGATCATGACGGCGTGGCGGGCGCTGGAAGCGGCGGTCGCACCGGAATTGCGGATCGAGGAGATGCCCGCGAGCGGTGGGCAGCGCGTGTCGACGGCGGATACGTCGGCCGAAACCCTGCACGCGCTGGCACCGCCTGCGCAGATTCCGGGCGGCTGGCGCATCGGCAGTTTCAGCGCGCTGAACCACGGCGCGGTGCGGGACGAGGCGGCACGCGACCATGATGCGCGCAGCGAGTCCGGCCGGTCGCCGCAGGCGGCCACTGACGCCGGGGACGCTGCCCGTGCGCTCGCCCCCGACGACATCCTGTTCTTCCCGCGCGGTCCGGTCGCCGGGGACTGCGTGCACGCAGTGTTCGAAAACCTCGATTTCACCGATCCGTCCGGCCGCGAAGCCGCTATCGAGGCAGCACTCGCAGCACATCCGCAAGGCCCCGGAAACATTTCCGCCAACGATGCGTTGCAGCTGCAGCGGCGGATGCTTCACGGCATGGTCGACAATGTCCTCGCGATGCCGCTCCCCGACGGCATCGTCCTGAAGGCTCTGGACAACGCGAAACGACTCGTGGAACTGGCCTTCCACCTGCCGGCTCCACGGCTTTCGTCGGCGGAACTCAACGACTGGCTGGCACGACACGGCTATCGCATGCCGCGTCTGGGCTTCAGCGCGCTATCGGGCTATCTCAAGGGTTTCATCGACCTGGTGTTCGAGCACGGCGGGCGCTTCTACGTGCTCGACTGGAAATCCAATCATCTGGGTTTTTCCGCCCAGGACTACGCGCCCGAGAGGCTCGAAGAGGCGATGCAGTCGCACGGCTATCACCTGCAGCACCTGCTCTACAGCGTTGCGCTGCATCGCCATCTGCGCCGCAGCCTGCCGGATTATTCGTTCGACAAGCACTTCGGCGGCGCGCTGTATCTTTTCGTGCGCGGGGTTCGCCCCGCGTGGCAGGCGCGCGCGCAGGGCGCAGGGGTGTTCTTCCATCGGCCCGACCCTTCCGTCATCGAGAGTCTGGACCGCCTTGTCGGCGGACACGCGTCAGGCGAGGTAAAGATCCGATGAAGCAAGACGAACTGCAACCCGACACCTCCGCCGCGCACGACCTCGCATACGGGCTTGCCGCGCATGTCGCTGGCTGGGCACGGGAACTGGGCGCGGCGGCCGAGTGCCTGCCGCCGCTTCGGCTGGCTGCGAGCCGACTCAGCCTGGCGGGCGCCGAAGGCCACGTGTGCATACCGCTGGAGGATGTGGCCGGGCCGGCCCTGCCGGTCGCGCAATTGCGCGCGTTGTTGCTGGAAAGCGGCGTGGTGGGGACGCCCGACGATCTCGCCCGTCCGCTGATCCTCGATCCGGACGATCGGCTCTACCTGCGACGCCACTATGAGCTGGAGCGGCGCCTTGCGACGTCACTGTTTCGGCGCTCCGCCGTGAGTCTCCCGCCCGCGCACGAAGCCGGACTGGTGCAGCGCCTCTCGGCGCTGTTCCCGCCCGCTCAGGCCCGATCGGGCATGCAAGGACCCGACTGGCAGAAGCTCGCGGTCGCGCTTGCGCTGCAAGGCCCGCTGACGGTCATCAGTGGCGGGCCGGGCACCGGCAAGACCACCACCGTCGCCGCACTGCTGGCGTGCCTGCTCGAAGTGCAGCCGGACCTGCGCATCGCACTTGCCGCGCCCACCGGCAAGGCCGCGGCACGCATGCTGGAAGCCCTCCGGGTGCGTGCGTCCACCTTTCCCGAGCAGATGCGCTCACGCCTGCCGCGTGAATCGTTCACCATCCACCGCCTGCTCGGCGTCACCCCGCAGACGGGGCGCTTTCGCCACCATGCAGGCAATCCGCTACCACTCGACGTGCTGGTCATAGACGAGGCGTCGATGCTCGATCTCGCACTGGCGACGCGCACGCTCGAGGCCCTGCCGCAACATGCGCGCCTTGTCCTGCTCGGAGACAAGGATCAGCTCGCAGCGGTCGAGGCAGGCGCGGTGTTCGCGGAGCTGTGCGCCGACCCTTCGCTGTCCCAGCCCTGTCGCGCCCGGCTCGCTGCCCTGTGCGAGCTTCCCGAGGCGGCGGTCGTGCCGCCGGCACCGCGCCGCCACACGCCGCTGCGCGACAGCGTAATGTGGCTGGTCGACAGCTACCGCTTCTCCGCCGAATCCGGAATCGGCCGCCTTGCGGCCCACATCAACGCGGGTGTGGGCGAGGCCGCGCTCGGGTGGATGCGCGAGAACGTGGATTCCACCGTCGGGTGGATGGCGGACCCCGGAGCCGTCCCGTGCGACGCCGTGTTGCGGCGGATGACGGACGGCTATGCGGACTACGTCGATGCGGTGTCGTCCTATGCCGGTGACCCGGTGCCGGTATTCGCGGCCTTCGACCGTTTCCGGATTCTCTGCCCGGTGCGCGACGGCGCCCGCGGCGTGGATGCGGTCAATCTGCGCCTGTCGGGTGTTCTGCGGCAGGCCATGGCGCATCCGTGCGATCCGGGCGGGGCGTCGGTCTGGTATCCGGGGCGCCCCGTGATCGTGCTCAAGAACGATTACCTGCTACGTCTGTACAACGGCGACGTCGGTATCTGTCTGCCCGATGTGCAGGGCGAACTGCGGGTGGTCTTTCCCGATCAGGCGGGCGGCTGGCATGTACTTGCGCCGCTGCGCCTGCCGTCGCATGACACGGCCTTCGCGATGACGGTGCACAAGTCTCAGGGCTCCGAGTTCGGCAGCGTGATGTTGCTCCTGCCCGCCGAGCCGGTCCGGGTAATGACGCGCGAATTGCTGTATACCGCAGTCACCCGTGCCACCCGCGCGGTCGAGATCGCGGGGCGGGAAGCGGTGTTCGTCGCCGCGTGCGAGACGCCGACGCGCCGCAACTCGGGCCTTGTCGAACGGATGTTCGATACCGGAAGTTGAGCCTAGCCCGGATATTTCGTGAATTGCACGCGCCCTCGCTTGGTTCTTGTTCCGTAGGGAAATCCCGCTCAGTCGGGCGTACGAACCACTACGCCGCTCCTTCTCGGAATTCCCCTACGGAACAAACCCCTGCGCGATCATCACGCGCATTCACGAAACATCCGGGCTGGCCGCTACAAGGCCACGCCCTGTCGCGATCCGCGCGACGGGACGTCGGTGGACAGTTCGATGCTGTGCTCCTCCCCGCTCCGCCAGTAGGTGATGGCCGCCGTCCTGCCCGCGGGCGTCTTGCGCACCAGTTCCAGGAAATCCATGGGTTTGAGCGGCACGGCATCATTGACCGTGAGGATCAGGCTGCCGGGTTCCATGCCGGCAAAGGCTGCGACGCCGCGGGCGGCGGTGACGATCACCCCGTCGCGATCCGGAAGAGCCAGCGCGTCGCGCAGCTCGGGTGTCGCCTCGACGACGGTGATGCCCAGTGCGGTCACGACCTGCTCGTTCGCGAGACCTTCGAAATCGAGATCGCGGCCGGCTTGCAGGACCGGAATGGAAACACGGATCTCGGACCCTGCCCGAACCGCAAGCGCCAGGGCGTCACTCGGGCGAGAGTCGATGCGCACGAGCTCGCCGTTCCCGGAAAGGCGGATCTCCAGAACGGCGTGATAGGTGTTGTTGCGCAAGTCGTCCACGATGACACGCTCCACAGTGCCGGAAAGCCTTCCGATCACGTCGTGGAGCAGGTCGTGGGTCATGGGGCGGGGCAGTTCGACACCGCGCAGCGCCAGCAGGATCGCGCGCGCTTCGGGAATGCCGATGAAGATCGGAATCACGTCGCCGGATTCGGGTTCGCGCAACAGCACGACCGGCACGTCGGTGCCTGTCAGCACGGCGACGGTGGCCAGTTCGACGGCGATCAACTGCTCCGGCGCAACGGCGAGTTCGCGACCGGACGCGGGGGCGGAAACGAGAAGCAGCGCCAGCATCCAGGGCAGCAGTCGAGCGCATCGTGAGAACATGACTACCTCCGAGTCCGGTGGGTGTCGCCGCGAAACCTGCGGCTCCGGAACGACAGCCGGCGACCATTGACATGCGCCGCGAGCCTTGTCTGCATGGCCGTGCAGGCCGGGAGGCTTTTCCTCCCGCTCCGTGCCGCAGCCATCATCATCGATGATGACGGTTGTGACAACCGGAGGGTAGCGTGCGTTCAGTGCCGGCCGAACAGGGAGCCAAAATGCGGACTCGGCGGCTTCGTCGCATCGGCCGCGTCACCGCGGCCTGCGGGTGTGCCAGAATATGTGCGCAGTCGGGCCCGCAGGGCGCGCTGATTGGA
>DAOMNN010000063.1:0-2577 GCA_035443825.1 Rhodocyclaceae bacterium
TTCGCAAACTCTAAAGGGACCATCTCCAAAGGTCAATGTAAAAATTCAAAAAAACGGTACAATATGGTCCTAAATAAGGAATATCGATACGCACTCAAGAATCGTGTAGAGGTTCGGAATGAAAACGGATGTGACGAGAATCGATGGAGACACACCGGCCATGCGTCTGCTTGCGCTGTTGGAGGTGATCTCGACGAAGGACCAGTTCTTCTCCCTGCAGAGCCTGGTCGAAGAGACCGGTTTGCCCAAGCCGACCCTGCACCGCATGCTCCAGCAGCTCGAAGGTGCAGGCATGTTGCAGCGGGACGGTGACGGGCGGCACTACAGCACAGGAGTGCGCCTGCGCCGGCTCGCCGAGAATCTGCTGTTGAGCAGCACCGTGCACGGGGCGCGCCATGCGGTCCTGCGCCAACTCGTCGAAGAGGTGGGCGAGAGCTGCAACATCACGGCGCTGTCCGGGAGCGAGGTTCTTTACCTGGACAGGGTGGAAACCCAGGCACCGCTGCGCTTCTACCTTCACTCGGGTTCTCGCGTGCCGGTTCATTGTTCGGCCAGCGGCAAGCTTTTTCTGGCGCAGATGACGCCGATGCAGCGCCGGCGACTGCTGGAGCATGTACCGCTCGAGCGCTATACGGAAAAGACGAAGACGGAGCGGGCCAGCCTCGAGGCCGATATCGAGCGCGTCAAGCGCGACGGCTATGCGATCGACGACGAGGAATTCCTGCCGGGCCTGCTGTGCGTGGCGGTACTCGTTCCGGCCCCGAAAGGCCGTTCCAACCTGGGCATCGCGATCCAGGCGCCCATCATGCGGCTGACGCCGGACAAGGCATTGCAGTTTCTCCCGGCGCTGCAGCGGGCCGCGAAGGCGCTGGCGGCGATCGATGCGGATGCGATGCCGAGCGTCAAGGCCTCGTAATGTGCGGGCGTGAGCCCCGTATTCGGAGTCGCGCATGAGCGAGGGCATGCCGTCGGCGCCTGATTTGATGGTGTCGGCAAGGACCTTGTTCGGAATCGACACCGACCTGAAGGTGCCGGCATTCTCCATGCGGGATGATCACGTCCCGGAGATCGACGATGCCTATCGCTTCAACCCTGATGTCACCCTCGCGATACTCGCAGGCTTTTCCCGCGATCGTCGGGTGATGGTGCAGGGCCTGCACGGCACCGGCAAGTCGACGCACATCGAGCAGGTTGCGGCGCGGCTCAACTGGCCCTGCGTGCGAGTGAATCTCGATGGCCATATCAGCCGTCTCGAACTGGTCGGAAAGGACACCATCGTGCTCCGTGACGGCCTGCAGGTCACCGAATTTCAGGAAGGGATCGTTCCCTGGGCGCTGCAGCGCCCGGTGGCACTGCTCTTCGACGAATACGACGCCGGGCGTCCGGACGTGATGTTCGTCATCCAGCGCATCCTCGAGCGTGACGGGAAGTTCACGCTGCTGGACCAGAACCGGGTAATTCGACCCCATCCCTATTTCCGCCTGTTCGCCACCTCGAACACGGTGGGCCTCGGTAATCTGAACGGGATCTATCACGGCACGCAGGTGCTGAATCAGGCGCAGATCGATCGCTGGAACATCGTCGCCACACTCGACTATCTGCCGCGCGACGAGGAGGTGGCGATCGTGCTTGCGCGCGTGCCCGCCAAGAACACCGAGCGGGGTCGCAGGCTGATCGAGTCGATGGTGGCCGTGGCCGAACTTACCCGCAAGGGATTCGCGGTAGGGGATCTGTCGACCCTGATGTCGCCGCGAACGGTGATCACATGGGCGGAGAACTGCGAGATCTTTCGCGATCCGGCGCTCGCGTTCCGGCTGTCCTTTCTGAACAAGTGCGACGAGGCCGAACGACCGATCGTGGCCGAGTACTATCAGCGCTGCTTCGACGAGGAGCTTGCGGAGTCCTGGATCAAGCGTCCGGATTCCGGGTGATGGCCACCCCGCAGCAACTGACCAGGGGGCAGCAGCATGTCGAGGAACTGTGTGCCGCGACCATCCGCGCGCTGACGGGTGAGCCCGCGCTGCACTTCCGCGGTCATCGGCTCCACCGCGGTGCCCGACCCATACCCGTTCATGCACCGCATCTGCGCGTCGATTCCGCGCACGACGATCTTCCTGCCTGTCGCGGCGCCGCCGACGGGGCCGCCCTGCGCCTCAGGTTCTCCGACCAGGATGTGCACCGGCGCCTGTGTCCTGCCGACCCGGTCGAACGCCTGATCTTCGAACTCCTCGAGCAGTTGCGGGTGGAGTCGCTTGTCACACCGGACATGCCGGGCATGGCGTCCAACCTGCACCGGCGCTTCGAGGACTGGTCTCGCGCCTTTGACCGCTCCGGTCTGACCGAAAGTGCGCTCGGCATCCTCTTGTACACCGTGGCCCAGATCTGCTGGTCGCGCCTGAATGCAAAGCCGGTCGGACGCGATACGGAAGATCTGATCGAGGTGACACGGGCGTCCATCGTGCAGGTGCTCGGTCCGGCGCTGGCCGCCATTCGTCGCCATCGCCGCGACCAGATCCAGTTCGCGCCGCACGCGTTGCAGATCGCGGGCATCGTCGGCGAGATGATGCGCGCTGCGGA
>DAOMNN010000063.1:2677-19413 GCA_035443825.1 Rhodocyclaceae bacterium
CCGCAGCAGGCTGGACGAGCGCGCCGCCGCGCAGGGGATCAACGTCGCACGACTCGCGCGTCAGCTCGGAGCGATCTTTGCAGTGCCGACGCGCGACGGGTGGCAATTCGGAGAGGAAACGGGATTGGTCGACGGGCGGCGCCTCGCCCAGTTGATCGGTTCTCCCGGCGAACGTCGCCTGTTCAGGCTCGAACGCCACGTTCCGCGTGCCGACACTGTGGTGAGCTTTCTCATCGACTGTTCGGGTTCGATGAAGACGCACATCGAATCGGTCGCGCTCATGGTCGACATTGTCGTGCGAGCCCTGGAGACGGTCGGTGTCACGACCGAGATTCTGGGCTTCACCACGGGGGCGTGGAATGGCGGCCGACCCTGCCGGGAATGGATGGCGGCAGGACGGCCGCGGCATCCGGGCCGGCTCAACGAACTCTGTCACATGGTGTTCAAGCCGGCCGAGCGCAGCTGGCGCCGCGCCCGTCGCGACATCGCGGCCTTGCTCAAGTCCGACCTGTTCCGCGAAGGCATCGACGGGGAAGCGGTCGAGTGGGCGTGCACTCGCCTGCTTGCACGCAGTGAGACCCGCCGCATCCTGATCGTGATCTCGGACGGATGCCCGATGGACGGCGCGACCAATCTCGCCAACGACGTCCTGTATCTGGACAATCACCTCAAGCAGGTGGTCGCCCGCCATGAGCAATTCGGCGACGTGGAGATTCTCGGCGTCGGGGTCGGACTCGATCTCAGCCCGTTCTATCGCCGATGTCTGGCGACCGACCTGTCGCAGGGCCTGGACAGTCGCCTGCTCGCCGACCTGGTGAAACTGCTGGGCGGACGCCGGCGTTGATCGGCCGGCGCCGAGGCCCTCGGACTGCAGCCGGAGCCGGCATCACTTCCCGGTCGGCGGCCCGGTCGCTCAGCCCCGCCCCGGGATCAGCCCGAGCGAGAGCCACGGCAGGAACGCGATCAGCACCCACGACACCAGCAGGCCCAGCATGTACATGACGGCGAAGCGCACCAGCTTCGAGTAGGGAATGCCTGTCACGCCGCTTGCGACGAAGAGGTTCAGCCCGAACGGCGGGGTGACGAATCCGATCGCTGCGCCAACCAGGAATATCACCGAGAAGTGCACCGGATCGACGCCCGAAGCGACCGCGATTGGCGCCAGAATCGGTGCCAGGATCACGGTCACCGGCAGGCTCTCGAGAATGCACCCGGCCGCCAGGACGATGGCCATGCATAACAGCAGGACGATGACCTCCTGGTTTCCGAACCAACCTATGAAGGCGGCCACGGCGTCGTTGGCACCGAGCAGCCCGAGCACTTGCTGCATGACGATTGAGATCGCGACCATCGGCGCGAGCATGCCGGTCAGCTGGCCCGAGCGCAGCAGAATGTCCGGCAACTCCCGCCACTTGATCTCGCGGGTGATCAGCAGTCCGGCCAGGAGACAGAAGCCGACCGTGATCGCTGCGGCCTCTGTCGGCGAGAAGGTACCGGAGTAGATCCCGTAGATGACGATGAAGATGGCGAAGAACCCAAGATAGGCATCACGCGCAGTGCGCAGGAGGCGTTTCATGTCGAACGGACTCACCGTACCCCAGCCATGCTTGCGGCACATCCACCAGCACACTCCCTGCATCGCGATGACCATGAGCATTCCGGGCAGGATGCCCGCGATGAACAGGTCGGAAATCGACAGGTTCATCAGGAAGCCATACACGATGAAGATGATCGATGGCGGGATGATGATGCCGACCGTGCCGCCTGCGGCAGCGGTCGCTGCGGCGAAGCGGCTGTCGTAGCCATCCTTGATCAGCAGCGGATGCATGATGCGCCCGATGGTCGCGGTGGTGGCCGAGTTAGACCCCGAGATGGCAGCGAACAGTCCGCACGAACCGATCGTCGCCATTCCGAGTCCGCCGCGCATCCAGCTAAGGCAGGCGTGCGCGAAGTTCGCGAGTCGCCGCGCGATGCCGGCCGAAGCGATCAGGTCGCCGGTCAGGATGAACAGGGGAAGCGACAGCAGCCCGAAAAAGTTGAGTCCCTGAAAGAGGGTGACGCCGACGTTGGCCAGCGTGAAATCGATCGCCAGCGACACCCCGACGACCCAGAAACCGATCACGAGGAAGATCGGCACACCGATCAGAAACAGTACCAGCACGCCCAGCGTAATGAGGGTGATCAGTATCGTATGGTCCATTCCGGGCATGCCTCAGTCCGCACCGATGGTTTGCGTGTCCACCAGGAAGGGCTGGCGTGTGCGATAGCGCCGGATGTCGGCGACGAGATTCTGCAGCGCGCGGATCATCAGCAGGCTCCAGGCGACCGGCGTGGCGAGATAGAACCACCACAGCATCACGTCGTCCGTGCCCTGGACGATTGCGAAGTTGTTGTACGCGAGCCGGGTCTGTATGACGGTGAAGTAGGTCACGATGCTGCCGAACGTGATCCAGAGCACCGCGTCCAGCCACATGCAAGCGAACTGCAGGCCGTAAGGCATGCGCTGGCGGAATTCGTTGAAGGTGAGGTGGGTGCGTTTCTTGACATTGTAGGAACACCCCATCCAGGTGACCCACAGAAAGAGGTAGATCGGAATCGAGGTGCTCCAGGGAATCTGGGTGCTGAACACGTAGCGTTCGAACACTGCGTACACGATGATCAGTGCCATCACGGAATACGCGACCAGTATGAGCGTGCGTTCGGCGTTGCGGTCCAGCCAGCGAAGGGCCGACATGAGGTAAGGCATCAGTCCGTCTCCAGGGGCTTGCGGGGGCCGGGTCGCGCCGCAAGGCGTGGACCCGGCCGTTCCTCCTTAACGTGAAAGTCGCCGTGGCGACTCAAGACGCTCCCCTCGCCCGCCTGTGGGAGAGGGGCTGGGGGTGAGGGAAACGGTCAGGGCGGCTGTCATGATTCGGGGTGGACCATCGCCATGACCGTTGGCGTAACCCGGTTCGGTCAGCTGCTCTGCCACCAGCGGCGCGCCTGCACATCCGCCACTGCGGCATCCTTCGGAATCTCGCGGGCGATCGCGTAGATCTCGCTATAGACGTCATGTCCGCCCGACATCCGGTTGAGGCGCTCGCGCCACTGCTCCCAGGGCTTGGGATTGAACTCGGGCGAGCACATCCGTTCGGCCTTGGCGATTTCCGCGTCGGACAGCGTCGCGACACGTACGTTGTGCTTGGCGAACAGGGTATCCGGACCCGGGTTCGGCACTGCGCCCACGACCTCGACCAGTGCGCGCTCCTGCTCGCGCTGCGTGTACTGCTGCGCCGCAAATGCCGTTTCCATCATGATGTCCTGGAGCGCTGACGGGAGTTTCTCGAACACCGTGAGGTTCATCGCAGTATGCTCGGTGCCGCAGAAGAACTTGAGATCGACCGCCTGGGAAAGCACCGGCGCCATCCCCGCGTAGGCGGCGGCACCCATCCACGTTTCGGCCCCGTCGATCAGGCCTTGCCTCAGGCCGTCCAGCGTTTCCTCCCATGCGATCGGCACCGGATTGAGGTTCATCAGCTGCATAGCGATTCGCCCGAGCTGAGTGCCCGTGACCCGGTTCTTGGTGCCCGCCAGTTCGTCGACGCTGGTAACCGTCGGCTTGTCGGCGAAGCGCTGGCCGAGCATGATGCCGCGCAGCTCGCAGTGCGTGTAAAGGAACTGGATGTTGTGCAGACGACGCATGGGTTCGCGCAGCAGCACTTCGCTCTTGGGGTGATAGAAGAAATGGTGCTGCGACGCCCGCGACGGGAACATGTAGGCGAAGTCGAGGGCATTGTAGTAAGGTGCGGCGCCTGCCGAGTTCTGGGTGCTGGCACTGAAGATATCGACGATGCCCTGCTGGGCCTTGGACACGCAGTCGAGCTGGTTGCATATCTGGTTGCTGCCGATGAACTCGATCCGCAGGGCGCCATCGCTTCGCTTCTCGAGTTCCCGTGCGAACCAGATCTGGCCGGACTCCTGGATCTTGAGGTTGTTCTCGTTGAATCCGGACGCGCCGAACTTGAGCGTCATCAGCGGGGTGCCGCTGCGCGCAGCCGCGGTCTGCGCAGCGGCCTTGCCCACGCCCTCCAGGGTGAGCGGGCCGACCATGCCGGTGATTGCAAGGGCGGTCGATGTCAGTCCATAGCGTCCCGCGATACGCAGGAATCCGCGGCGGTCGAGAGGTGTTTGCTTGGCCATTTGAGTGTCTCCTCTAGGTGGCGTAGTGGGCTTTTGCGCCCTGGTAGATATTCTTATGTCATGTGAATCGCGATTCCGTGAAGCTTGACTGCCTGAAGCACTGACGCTGCGCCCGGCAGTGCCTGCCGGAGCCGGGCCGCATTCTCTGCAGCTTGTCAGCGGTTGTCGGCGATTATCATGTCGGCCGCCTTTTCGGCGATCATGATCGTCGGAGCGTTGGTATTCCCCGAGGTGATCTCGGGCATGATTGAGGCATCGACGACGCGCAGGCCCTCGATGCCATGCACCTTCAGTCGGTCATCGACAACCGCCATCCGGTCGTTTCCCATCTTGCATGTTCCAGTGGGATGGTAAATCGTCTGACTGAAGCGCCGTGCCGCGTCGAGCAATTCGTCGTCGGTCTGGTGCTCGGCTCCTGGCACGAACTCCGACAGGATGTGCGGTGCGAGCGACGGTGCTTCGGCAATGCGTCGTGCAAGCCTGACTCCGCGGATCACGATCGGATGGTCACGCTCGTCGGACAGGTAATTCGGGCGGATCGCCGGATGCTGGAACGGATCTGCGGATCGAATCTCGATGCGTCCGCGGCTGTGTGGGCGCAGCTGGCACACCGACGAGGTGAACGCGGAGAACGGGTGGGCGCCTTCGCCGGGTTTGTCGGCACTCAGGGGCTGCATGTGAAACTGGATGTCGGGCCGTTCCACCTCGGGGCCGGAACGCGTGAAAATCGTGACCTGGCTTGCCGCCAGTGTCAGCGGACCTCTGCGTGAGAGCATGTACTGGAGCCCCATCCACAGCTTGTGGATGGGGCTGTTCACCTCGTCGTTCAGTGTTCGTTCGCGCGTCTTGAACACAAGGCGAACCTGCAGGTGGTCCTGCAGGTTCGTGCCCACACCCGGAAGCGCATGGTGGACCGCCACACCCGCCGATTGCAGCAGCTCCGACGGACCGATGCCGGAGCATTGCAGAATCTGCGGGGAGCCGATTGCGCCTGCGGCAAGGATGACCTCTGCACGGGCCCTGGCTTGATATGTCTGTTCGCCCTTGCGGTACTCGATGCCGGTCGCACGCTTGCCATCGAACAGGATGCGGGTCGTATGGGCATGCGTTTCGACGCTCAGGTTGGGGCGGCGCTGTGCCGGGCGCAGAAAGCCCTTGGCGGTACTCCAGCGAAAGCCCCTGTGCGCCGTCTGCTGGAAGTAGCCGACCCCCTCCTGGATCGCACCGTTGCAGTCCTCGTTGAATGGAATTCCGATATCCGTGGCGCCCGCGATGAAGTAGTCGGCGATCGGACGCCGCAGCCTCAGATCGGAAACCTTGAGCGGACCGCCGACGCCGTGGAATTCGTTTGCGCCTCGTTCCTGGTCTTCGGATTTCTTGAAGTAGGGCAGTACGTCCGCGTAACTCCAGCCCTTGTTGCCCAGAGCCTCCCAGCGATCGTAGTCCTCGCGCTGACCTCGGACGTAGAGCAAGCCGTTGAGCGAACTTGATCCTCCGAGAACCTTGCCGCGCGGCCATTGCAGGCGCCGGCCCGCAATACCCTCGTCCGGCTCGGTCACGTAGCACCAGTCGAGCTTCGGGTCGTGCATTGTCTTGAAGTAGCCGACCGGGACATGGATCCAGGGATGATTGTCGGAACCGCCGGCCTCCAGCAACAGGACCCGCGTGCGAGGGTCTTCGGACAGGCGGTTTGCGAGCACGCACCCCGCCGACCCGGCACCAACGACGATGTAGTCAACTTCGAGCGACATCAAACCCGTCTCCCCGCCTGGGTGGTCTGGTCCGTGCGCGCTTGTGATCTGTTCGCCGGAACCTATAATTGGAACGCTTCGTTTCATTAAGACGTTGGATGACTTTGCATTGCCCAGAATCAAAAACCAAGCGTATTCGGACCAGGAGGGAATAAATGAAACGAAACTCCGCACTGGCGGATCAGAATCGCACTGCAGCATGGTCCGATGCCGTCCCACTCGAAACGCAGCAGGATCGGCAGGTCGATTCGAACGACGACGTCAGGCGACTGCGTCCGCTGACCGTTCTGGAACTCCTCACCGAATCGCCGCAGCCACTGACGCTGGCCCAGCTGGTCGGGTTGATGCGCATTCCCAAGAGCACCCTGATGCGCCTGCTGCACACCATGGAGGCGCACGGGTACGTGCTGCAGATGCCGGCGGAGCGTGGTTTCGTACCCGGGCCGCGGTTGACCGACCTCGCACTCAAGACCTTGCGCGGGTCCAGCGTCCGTCGGGAGTGCCGCGCCGTGCTGCGCAAGCTCGTCCAGAAACTCGGCGAAACCTGCAATCTGACGGTGCCCGATGTCGGTCGGGTCCTCTATGTCGAGCGCGTGGAGACGACCGAGCCGCTGCGCATGCACATGCAGCCGGGTACCTGGGTGCCCATGCACTGCACCGCCAGCGGGAAGCTGTTTCTGGCCTCGATGTCCGCCGTTGAACAGCAGGGCGTTCTGGCTCATCTGCCCTTGCGCCGCCATTCCCCCCACACGATCACCGACCGCGAGGCGCTGAAGGCTGAGCTCGGGCGGGTCGCAAGACAGGGTTTCGGCGTAGATAACGAGGAGTTTGTTCGCGGCATGATCGCGATCGCGGTTCCGGTGCACGGCAACGATGGCCGGCCGGTCGCCGCGGTCGCGTGTCATGCCCCGACCGCGAGGATCTCCCTGAGTGCGCTCATCGACAACGTGTCCCACATGCGCGTCGCCGCGGATGCGATGCGATCCGTGCTGCTCCTTTCGAGTACGTGAAGCGGGGCGGTCACCGAATCAGGAACAGCGACAACTCCGGCACGAACGCCAGCAGCAGCACGACGACCAGCATCGCAAGCACGAACGGAACGGCCTTGCTCGCGATCGACAGCACGGGCTGACCGGTGATGCCCGAAATCACGAACAGGTTGAGCCCCAGTGGCGGGGTGATGAAGCCGATGCCCAGCGCCGTGATCATGAAGATGCAGAAGTGGATCTCGTTCATGCCTATCGACTGGGCGAGCGGGAGCATGATCGGTGCGAGGATCACGATGTTGGGTGTGGTCTCCATCACGCACCCGGCGATGATGAAGATCCCCAGCATCAAGAGAATGATCAGCACCGGATTCTCGGTGAATGCGGTGACCGAGCCCACCAGGCTCTGCGGCACCTGGTTGATCGCCAGCACTTGTGCCAGCGGCAGGGCGACCGCGATGATGGGCACGATGACGCCGCACACCTTCGCCGAGCCTTCGAGGGAGCCCGGGAAGTCCCTGAGCCGGAACGTCCCCTGGAAAACCCCCACCGCGATCGTCGTCACCACCGCCACGGCCGCCGCCTCGGTCGGTGTGAAGACGCCGGAGTAGATCCCGCCGAAGATGATCGCCGGAATCAGCAGTGCGAAGCGTGCATCCCATACGGTGGCAAGCCAGTTTGCGAAGTTGAAGCGGCCTTTGGACTGCTCGTAGCCTTGCACGCGGTTCATGATCGCATTGGTGAGCATGATCGAGATCATGATGAGCACGCCCGGCACCGCGGCGGCGATGAACAGCGTCGAGGTCGAGATGCCGAGCACCATGCCGATGATGATGTAGGCGATCGACGGTGGAATCAGGATGCCTGTGCAGGCGCCCGAGGCGACCAGTGCGCAGGCATAGGCAGGCGAATAGCCCTGCTCGATCAGACGGCTTATCGTGATTCGTCCGACCGCGGCCGCACCGGCGGCGTCCGAACCGGAGATGCAGGCAAAGAAGCCGCAGCCGAGCACGGTCGAGGTGCCGAGCCCGGAGCGCACGCCGCCCATGGTCGCACCCGCGACGTTGAGCAGCTTGATCGAAAGGCCGGTGCGTACCAGGAGGTCGCCGGTAAGCACGAACAGCGGAATGGCGATCAGGGCGAATGCGTCCAGGCCGTGAAATACGGATTCGCCGATCAGTGCGACCGGCAGCGCGCCGGTGATCCACAGGATGAGCAGGGCGGTGAGCCCCAGCGCAACCCAGATCGGGACCGCCAGCGCGAAAAGGAACAGCATGAGCAGCAGCGGGCCCAGAACGGACCAGCCCAGTTCGGCCGTCATGAAGGCTTCGGGTATCAGCATGCCTTGGCCTCAGTCGAACAGTCGACGACCGACGCGGGGTGCGCGCCCGGTTCGCAGTGCCGTTATGTCCAGCACGATCGACTGGACGATTCTGATGAGCACCAGCGCGAAACCGAACGGGACGGCAAACAGCACCCATGCGCGCATGACGCGAAGCCCCTCGATGACCGATCCGAACTCGATCGCGGTCATGAAGAATTTCAGCGAGAAGTGGAACACGATGATTGCGAATACCCCCATCAGCACGTCGCCGAGGAGGAAGATCGCGGCGCGCAGGCGCGGCCGCAGAAAGGTCAGGAGTACGTCGATGCGTATGTGGGCGCGGTCGCGCACCGCGGCTGCGGCGCCGATCCACACGAGATAGATGAATGCGTAACGTGCGGTCTCCTCACCCCAGATGGACGAGTAGTTGAACGCGAAGCGGCGTAGCACCTCGATGAAGATCACCGCCACGATGTAGATGTACAGGACCAGAAGCAGCCAGCGTTCGCCGTTCTCGTCGATTGATGCGAGCAGTCGTTTCATGGGCAGCCCTGTGAGTGGGAATCGCCGAACCCGGTCTCCGCTCCCGATCGCCGCCCACGCGGCAGCCTTCGGTGCTGGTCAGGCATCATCGGTCCGGGCCGACGGCGGTCGTCCCGGCGCCGGCCGGACCGGTCAGCCACGACCGGATCCTCCACCGGCACGAGTGCGCGGTGGAGGCGGTCGCGGATCGGGCGCTTGTCGTTCGCGATCAGATGTCGTGCACGTAGTACTTGCCGCGCGTCGCCGCTGCCTCGCGCATGCGCTCGAAGCTCTCGATCGAGCCGGCCAGCTTGATCTTGGTCGCTTCCCATTCGGGGCGCTGCCAGCCGCAGACCTCGGCCCATTCCTTCAATTCGGCCTCCGTGGGCGTATAGAACTGGACTCCCGCACTGGCCATTTCCGCCATCGCGTAGGCACGTGAGGCGGGCACCTGGGCGAGGTTTTGCTGGAAGGTAATCTCGCAGGCGAAATCGATCTGATCCTGGACGCTCTGCGGGAGCCCGCGGAACCACTGGAGATTGCACGAATAGACCTGGGAGTCGGGCACCGACCGATTGAAGGTGACCCAGGAAAGGATGTCCTTGAAGCCGTTCGAATACAGTGCGACCGCCGCCGGGTCGAGCGCGTCGGCCACGCCCTGCTGGATCGCCGAAGGCGTTTCGCCCCATGCGACCGGGGTCGGGTTGGCGCCTGCAAGACGGTAGAACTGCTGCAGGATCTCGGATGCCGGTACCCGGAACTTGATGCCGCGAAGATCGGCAGGTGACTTGATCGGCGCGTTGGCGAGCCCGCGGCGCGCCGCGACGGTACGCGGATCCAGCACCAGATAAAGCAGTACCTTGAATCCGCGCTCCTCGGCCTTGGTGTGGACGACCGACTTCCACGCATCGGACGTGACCAGGTTCACGAACTCCTGGTTCATGCCGCACCAGTACGGAATGTTGATCAGGTCCACTTCCGGCGCGAACGGGGAGAAGTTCGAAACCGAGTGCTGGGCGGCCTGCATCGTGTTGGCCTGAACACCCTGGGCGAGGGCCGCTCCCATGCCCAACTGGCCGGCGGGCGCGAGCCGCACATACACATGGCCGTTGGTGGCGTTCTGGATGTTCTCCTTCAGATTGAGTTGCATCAGCGGATACCAGCGTGAAGCCCCGATGCGGTACTCGGTGGCGATGGTCATCGTCACCTTGGCGTCGCGCTGTCGCTGTGTTTCCTCGGCTGCCGTCTGGGCCGCGGCCTCGCGCGACAGCAGGGTGCCACCGGCTGCGGCGACAACTGCGGCAGTGAAGCCGAACTTCGCGCTGGTCTCGAAGAAGCGCCGGCGTTCGAAGCTTGGCAAGTCGGAATCGGTCAGCGGATGAGTCTTTTCTTTATCGTTCATCTTTGTCTCCTCGTGTGCTGTGGGGGGTGTGGCGCGAAGCTAATCGGGCGGATCGTTCCCTTGGCGCTCGGCAGCCAGGGTCGCGACCGTGAAGAAGATGGCGGACAGGAACAGAAGCAGGAATTCCGGCACGCCATCCAGATGATGATCACGGTTCCAGTCGAAGGCCGGCGCAAACCGGCCGTACAGGATGTTCAGGAAGAAGACGGAGAAGCTGACGATGCACGCAAGGAGCGACACGCGTTCCACGCGCGAGCGTACTCGCGAGGATGCTATCGGGTGCATGGCGTGCTCCATGAACGATCCGGCGTTGCGCTCGAGCCAATGCGTGCCTGCCGCACGAGTGCGTGTGGGCATCGCGCGACGCCAGTGATTTCGTTCGTCATTCTGCGCGCAAACATGTTGCTTTGCATAATCCGGTACGAATCGTTCTGAAAAAGGAATATCCGAAGCAACTATAGGCTTTATTATGAGACCAGGCAATCCGAGATAACAAAAAACGGTACATGTCGTCTCCAATTGTTCGTCATTCCCGGCAAATGGCAGCGTTCCTTGCGCTGTTCACACCGGCCCGCGGGTCAGCAGCGACGACAACACCAGGTACCCTCCCGTCGCCAGGAGAATGAACAGGGTGAGGTATCGGAACATTTCCTGATTGATGTGACGGAACAGGATCTGGCCGAGCAGCATTCCGACCACCAGGGACGGAAGAAGCGCCAGTGCAGTAAACCAGATCTGGTCGTTCGTCGAGGCGAACAGCATCTGCATCGCCAGCGCAACGGCGTAGATGAACAGGAAGAAGCTGAGCGTCGTGCTGCGAAGCGTCGCCTTGTCCAGTTCGGTTCCCGAGAAGTACAGAAGCAGGGGCACGCCGGGCATGCCCAGGCTGGTCGTGAACAATCCCGATATGGCTCCCGCAGCGAAGTCCCACGCGCGCTTGGCGTTGATGCGAAAGCGCAGGATCAGAAGGGCGGACAGCGACAGGACCACGATGCCGATGACAAGCCGGAGCAGATCGACGTTGAGAAGCACGAACACCCCGATACCGGCTGCAGCGCCGGGAATGCTGCCCTTGACGAGTCTGCCGAGCAGTACGCGGTCCACATCGTCGCGGACCTTGGGGACCATGAGCAGCGAGAGGACGATCGACAGGATGATGTTCAGCTGGATGGCAGTCTGGGCCGGATAGAAGAACAGCAGGAAGGGCGTGGCGAAGATGGCGAAGCCGAAGCCGGTACAGGTCTGCAGGAGCGAGGCAAACAGCACGATCAGGGACGGAAGCAGCACGCTTTCCATTGCGGTCACGCGACCGGCCGGAGGCGGGGGCCTCGGTCGGCGTACGGATTGGGTCGCTGCGGTCCTGGCGCATTCATGGTCTCGGCTGCATCCTCATGTCCGGAAGGCGGGATTCGACATCAATGTCGCGTGAGCAGCTGGGACGCTGCCGTCAGCACCAGATAGAGCCCCAGCAGCACCATCACGACGAACACGATGCGGCGCATCGTCGTCGCTGCAATCGGAGGCGGATAGCGTCGGGCCGCAAAGGTGACGAGGCCGACAAGCGGCAGCGTCAGCGCCGCAAGGGTCCACATCTCGAGATCCAGTCTTCCCAGATAGGCGACGAAGAGCGTTCGCGAGGCCGCAGTGATCGCGAATACCAGCAGCAGCATATTGCGGATCGCGACCTGTGCCAGCGGTTGCCGGTAGAAGTGGAAGATGACCGGTGGCCCGGCCATGCCGAACAGCCCCCCGGAGAGCCCGGCGAGTATGCCGCTGATGGCGAAGCTGCGATCCGTGGATCGCTGCGACAGCTGCCGCGGACGAGCTGCGAAGATGATGCCGCTGAACACGATGATGGCGCCCAGTAGGAGCTGCAGCAGGTTCGACGCGTTCGTGCTCAGATAGTCCAGCAGCAGCACCCCGCCGATGATGGCAGGGAGCACGCCAAGCAGGACCGCGCGGATCGCGCGCCAGTCGATATGGTGCAGATTGCCGGGTAGCGATACGGCGCTGTTGGCGAGGGTCACGATGCTCACCAGGGCTGCGACCGTTGCGACCGGGGCAAGGTCGAGTCCGCTGTTCGCGCCCATGAGGATGATTCCGAGCCCGAAGCCGGTGAGCGTCTGAAAGTACGTGCCGATTGCGACGATCGCCAGCAGGTACAGAATGGTCTCGGTGCTCATGGTCGTTCGATCCCGGAGGTCGCCGGCGCTCGCGTCGCCGCTTGTCGCGCGAAAAGGGTGCCAGCATGCCGGTAAGTGTCCGAAGCCTCAGTGTTTCCGCTTCCGTGCCGCGATCTGCGCCTGCACCACGGTCGTTGCGATCACGTTGAATACATCGTCCGCGTTGCACCCGCGAGACAGGTCGTTTGCCGGTCTGGCGAGCCCCTGCAGCAGCGGCCCGACTGCGACCGCGCCGCCCACCCGTTCGGCAAGCTTGTAGCCGATGTTTCCCGCTTCCAGATTCGGGAAGATCAGCACATTTGCCCGTCCCTTGACCCGTGACTGCGGCAGCTTGCTGTTGGCGATCTCCGCGACGATGGCGGCATCGAGCTGCACGTCCCCATCGATGGCCAGTTCGGGAGCGTGGTTCCTGACCATATCGGTGGCGCGCACGATCTTGTCGACTGTCGTGTTTCTTGCGCTGCCATTGGTGGAGAAGGAAAGCATCGCGACACGTGGCTCCTCATCGAGCAGGTTTCGGGCACTCGCGGCGGCGGCCAGTGCGATGCTCCCAAGTTCCTCCTCGTCCGGATTCACGATCAGACCACAGTCGGCGAAGATGAGACCTCCCTTGAGCGAATGGAAGGGTTCGCACAGCATCATTATGAAGAAGCTGGAGACCAGCTTCACCGAATCGTCGACGCCGATCACCTGTATCGCGTTTCGCACCACGTCGGCCGTGGTGTGCACCGCGCCCGCGACCGAACCGTCGGCATGCCCGAGCCGTACCATCATGTTGGCGAAGCACAGGGGTTGCCGGGTTTCGCCCCGGGCCCGTTCGGGGGTCATCCCCTTGTTCGCGCGCAGCTCGAAAAGCGCATCGGCGTACTCCCCCGAACGCGGTGACGAGGCCGGGTCCAGCACGTCGATGCCGTCGAGGGAGATCCCGGCGGCGGTGGCGCTGTACTCGATCGCGGCAGGCGTTCCCAGCAGGATCGGCCTGGCAGTGCCCTCCCGCACACTGCGCTGCGCCGCACGCAGTATGCGCGGGTCGCTACCTTCGCACAGCACGATGCGGCCCGGGTCGCGGCGCGCCCGCTCGATGATGCGATGCATCGCTTTCATGATGGAAGTGTTGACTGTCGCGGTTGAGCTCGGTGTGCGCCAGGAACGGCCGTCCCCGGACGGGCGAGGGGAGGAGGTAACCTCTCCCGCCGCGGGGACGGCCGTTCACTTGCCCTGGTCAGGACTCGCCCTTGCCTCAGACGTAGTCCTTGTACTTGTCGAGGAATCGGACCGGCTTGGAGAGCGCGTCGCGCCGGAAGGGGTCCCCGAGTTCGCGGGTGCACATGATCTCGATGACGCAGGTCTTGCCCTGATTCATCTGCATGTCGATGGCCTTCTTCAGTGCCGGACCGACGTCCTCGAGACGATCGACGGTGATGCCTTCCGCGCCCATCGCGCGAGCGATTCCGGCGAAGGACTGGTTGTCGAGCTCGCCGGCCACGAAACGGCGGTTGTAGAAGTCGACCTGGTTCTTCTTCTCCGCCCCCCACTGGCGGTTGTGGAACACGACCGCGGTAACCGGAATGTCGTGCCTCACGCAGGTCATGGTTTCCATCAGGCTCATGCCCCACGCGCCGTCCCCGGCGTACGAGACGGCCGGGCGATGCGGTGCGGCCACCTTGGCGCCGATGATGGTCGGGAACGCATAGCCGCAGTTGCCGAAGCTCATCGCAGCGAAGAAGCTGCGCGGCTTTTCGAAACGCAGGTAGCTGTTGGCGACCGAATTGATGTTGCCGATATCGGTCGACACCATCACGTCCTCGGGCATCGCCTTTTCCAGCTCGCGCAACACCTGGCGCGGGTGCAGGTACTGGCCGCCGGAGAAGGGCTTTTCCTTCGCGTTCTCCTCGATCATGTCGAGGCTGAATGGGTCGCGCTCGTGGGTCCACGCGTCGAGTTCCTTCTCCCAACTCGCCTTCTCGTCGGCGATCTTCGCCGCACGCTCGGCCTTGGTCTCGTCGCACGCAAGTTTGCGGGTCGCGAGGCGTTCGACGAGGGCGGCCGCGGTGGCCTTCGCATCACCGCAGATCCCGACCGAGATCTTCTTCACCAGGCCGAGCATCTTGTTGTCCGCGTCGATCTGGATGATTCTGGCGGTCTTCGGCCAGTAATCCATGCCGTGCTGGGGCAGGGTGCCGAAAGGCCCGAGGCGCGAACCCAGTGCAATCACCACATCGGCCTGGGAGATCAGCTTCATCGCCGCTTTCGAGCCTTGGTATCCGAGCGGGCCGCACCACAGCGGATGGCTGGCGGGGAATGAGTCGTTGTGCAGGTAGCTATTGACCACGGCGGCACCCAGGCGCTCGGCCAGGGCCTTGCACTCGTCAATCCCGTCGGCCATGACCACGCCGCCGCCCGAGATGATCACCGGGAACCGAGCTGCCGCGATCAGCTCGACGGCCTCGTTGAGGCTGTGGTCGCCTCCCGGTCCACGATCGAGGCGCGACGGCATCGGGATCTCGCAGGTGATCTCACCGTAGAAATAGTCGCGCGGGATGTTGAGCTGGGTCGGCCCCATTTCGCTCATCGCACGATCGAAACAGCGCCCGGTGAACTCTGCCATGCGCGCTGGGTGCGTCACATGGCCCTGGTACTTGGTGAATTCCTGGAACATGGGCAGCTGGTTGCACTCCTGGAATCCGCCCAGGCCGATCGAGTTGGTGCCCGTCTGCGGCGTGACGATGACCACCGGGCTGTGCGCCCAGTAGGCGGCGGCGATCGCGGTGACGCAGTTGCTGATCCCCGGGCCGTTCTGGCCGATGACCACGCCGTGGCGGCCGGAAACGCGCGCATAGCCGTCGGCCATGTGTCCGGCGCCCTGCTCGTGGACCACCGGAATCAGGCGGATGCCGGCCGGGGCGAAGATGTCCATCGCATCCATGAACGCTGAGCCCATGATCCCGAACATGTCGGTCACGCCATTGGACACCATCGTCTCGACGAAGGCCTCGGAGGGCGTCATCTTCGTCGGGCCGCTGACGACGCTGCGGCCATCGGATGTCGTGCTTGAACTCATGATGTCTCCTTTGATGATGCAACCCAGGAAATCGGGAGCATTGGTTCCGATATACGAGATGTCACCAACTCTAGGATTGAACTCGTCAAACGTCAATAGAAAATTTCGAAAACTGGTACGAAACGTACAGTAAAAAGATATAAATCAAACATTGCATGGAGATCGCTGCGGCTTGCGACGGGATGCAAGATGTCTCTTTCGCAGCGTGCCGGGATGAGTGCCTCGACCTGCCGGCGCATGGTCAAGGTTCACGTTGCCGACCGGAGCGTCCGCCCGGACGAAATCCAGCCCGCCGCTGCGCCAATCCGGACCGTGGCGGCGCCCCGCAACCTTGACAGGGGTCGGTCCAGCGGGTTAGATGAAAAGGCAGGACGGCTCGGACGTCGTTACCCGGCGCTGGTTCATCGCGTCAAGAAAGCCCGTGCCGCGGCTCTTCCCCGCGCAATCTCAATCATCGGATTTGCGTACCTCTAACTTCGAAGAAGGAGGTCACGATGTCGTCTTTCACCCCCTCAGGATGGAATCGCCGGATGCGCTGGCCCGCACTCTCCGCGGTGTTGCTGTTTGCTGTCGCGCTCCTCGCCTTCAGCGACGGGCAGGGTGTCGTCCGCAGTGCCGGCGCGCAATCGCCGCGGCTCGACGTTCACTATGTGCCGACGCCGCACGAGGTCGTGCAGCGCATGCTCGAGATGGTCGAGGTGCAACCCGACGATTACGTGGTCGACCTCGGTTCGGGCGACGGGCGGATCGTCATCGCGGCGGTGCGCGACTGGAACGTGCAGCGCGCGCTCGGCATCGATCTCGACCCGGAACGTGTTGCCGAAGCGCGTGAGAATGCACGCGAGGCGGGTGTCGCAGACCGTGCTGTCTTCGAGGAGGGGAATATCTTCGAGAAGGATTTTTTCGACGCTACGGTAGTGACCATGTACCTGCTGAGCTCGATCAACCTGCGCCTGCAGCCGATCATTCTCGAGCGGATGGCGCCGGGTACGCGCATCGTCTCCCACGCCTTCGACATGGGCGAGTGGGAAGCCGACCAGCATGATTCCCTCGATGGACGCAACGTCTACATGTGGATCGTGCCGGCCCGGGTGGAAGGGCGCTGGCAGCTCAGGACATCGAACGGCAACGAGACGACCTTGTCGATCGAGCAGACGTTCCAGAAGATCGAGGGGCGGGCTGTCGCTGGCGGCGCGTCGATTCCCCTTGGGGACGCGACGTTGCGCGGCGACGAGATCGCATTCTCGATCGGCGCCGACCGCTATGTCGGCAAGGTCGAGGGAGACACCATCGTTCCGCTCCCCGGCACGGTGCAGGGCTGGCGGGCG
>DAOMNN010000064.1:0-11533 GCA_035443825.1 Rhodocyclaceae bacterium
CCGACCAGGGCCTTGATGGCGCCGTATACGATCAACCCGCCGAGCAGCGCGATGCCCACCCCCAGCAAGGTACCGACCATCTGCGCGCCGAAGCTCACGCCGCCCATGCCCCCCATCGCCTCAAGCCCGAAGATGCCGCAGGCGATCCCTCCCCATGCGCCGCACAATCCATGCAAGGGCCACACGCCGAGCACGTCGTCGATCTTCCACTTGTTCTGCGCCAGGGTGAAGGTCCACACGAAGAGCACGCCGGCGACCGAGCCGGTCACCAGTGCGCCCAGCGGGTGCATGACATCGGATCCCGCACATATCGCTACCAGCCCGGCCAGCGGTCCGTTGTGCACGAAACCCGGGTCGTTGCGGCCCGCGAACAGTGCCGCGAGTATGCCGCCCACCATCGCCATCAGCGAGTTGACCGCCACCAGCCCGGAGACCGCGTCTATGGTCTGGGCCGACATGACGTTGAAACCGAACCAGCCCACGCTCAGGATCCACGCACCCAGGGCCAGGAAGGGGATGCTGGAAGGTGGATGGGCTGCGACACCGCCATCCTTGCGGTAGCGTCCGTAGCGCGCACCGAGCAGGAGAACCGCCCCGAGGGCTATCCAGCCGCCCATGGCGTGCACTACCACGGAGCCGGCGAAATCGTGAAATGCGGCACCGAACCTAGCCTCGATCCAGGCCTGCACCCCCAGGTTGCCGTTCCAGGCGATGCCCTCGAACAGCGGATAGACCAGTGCGACGAGAGCCGCGGTGGCGATGAGCTGCGGATAAAAGCGTGCCCGCTCGGCGATGCCGCCGGAAACGATGGCCGGAATCGCCGCTGCGAAGGTGAGGAGGAAGAAGAACTTGACCAGTTCATACCCGTTCCTCTCCGTCAGTGCAGGGGCAGCGTCAAGAAAGCCCATCCCGTAGGCGACACCGTAGCCAACGAAGAAGTACGCGATGGTGGACATTGCGAAGTCGGCGATGATCTTCACCAGGGCGTTGACCTGGTTCTTGCTGCGTACCGTACCCACCTCCAGGAATGCGAAGCCCGCGTGCATCGCCAGCACCATGATGGCACCCAGCAGGATGAAGAGGACGTCGCTTCCGGCCTGTAGTGATTCCATGGTTCACCCTCGCTTCTGGATTCGATCGGATGCACCCGGCAATGCACAAATTGTGCCCATCCGCGAAATACTTTCAGATCAACGAGTTGAAGGTGAATGAACAAAGACGGTGCGCGATGCGTGCTCCGTTGCGGTGCGCTCGATTCAGATATGCACCAATTGGAAGCGTGGCGTGCGGAGGATGGGACTCACTCTCCGATGAAATGCGGTGCGCGTTTGGCCAGGAATGCGGCGAGGCCCTCGGCGTAGTCGCGAGTGTCAAGAAAGGCAAAGGCCTCGCGCTTCTCCTGCCCGGTGAGCGGAGCGCCGGTGGTGAGGCGCTTGACCCATTGCTTGTGCCAGCGCGCAACAAGCGGCGCACCCGCTGCGATGCGCTGTGCGCAATCGCGGGCCTCGTCGATGACCGTCTCGTCGTCGACGACGCGGCTAAGCAGTCCCTTTTGCAGGGCTTCGTGGGCAGGGAGGATGCGCCCCTCGAGCAGGATTTCGAGAAGCACGGCGGGGCCGACCAGTCCGAGCAGGCCCGCCATCTCGCCCGGATACATCGAAAAGCCGAGGCGATTGATGGGTGCGCCAAAGCGCGCCGACTCGCCCGCGATGCGCAGATCGCAGCAGCCGGCGACCTCGAGACCGCCCCCGATGCAGGCGCCGCGGATCGCCGCGACGGTCGGAATGGCGCAATCGCGAATCGCATCGAGCGCGGAGGCGACCAGTTCGTCGTGATAGTGCAGGGCATCATCGGCGGTGGCGCGCACTGTGCGGAACTCCTCGATATCTCCGCCGGCGGCGAAGGCCTTGTCGCCGTCGCCGGTGAGAATAACGCAGCGCAGGCGGGATTGGGCGGCAATGCGCGCCATCGCATTGCGCAGGCCCGACCACATCGTCGCGTTGATCGCATTGAGTTTCGCTGGATTGGAAAGCGTCAGGGTAGCGATCGTCCCGTCGCTTTCGAAGCGGATCTCGCCGTTCATCGAATGTCGCTGCTCATGTCAGGAGTGCGAGCCTGCCTGGTTAACCGCTTCTTCGGGCGTTGAATCCGGTGAGCGTGCGATGCGTGCGAGTGCGGCGCGGCCGCTGTGGATATGCTCGCGCATGCGCAGTTCGGCCGCCGCGGGATCGCGATCCTCCAGCGCAGCCAGGAGCGCACGGTGTTCGGCCAGCGACTGCTCAAGCCGTCCCTCGCTGAACAGCGAATGATGGCGCGAGAGCTTGATGACCTTGCGCAGATCCTCGATGACGTGAAGCAGCCAATGGTTGTCGGAGATTTCCTGAAGCTTGCGGTGGAAAGCCTGATTGGCTTCGAAGAAGCCGTTGATGTCGCCCTTGCGCGCAGCCTCCTCGAGGCGGGCATGCACGGCGCCGAGCGAACGCAGTTCGGCATCGCGGGCGGTCTCGGCCGTCTTGCGCGCGCATTGACCTTCGAGCAGGGCCATGACATCGAAGATCTCGTCGAGGTCGCGCTCCGAGATTTCAGTCACGTAGCAGCCGCGGCGGGGCTTGAGCGTGACCAGCCCCTCGGAGGCCAGTACCTTGAGTGCTTCCCGCAGGGGCGTGCGCGAAATGCCATACTGGTCGGCAAGTGTCTGTTCGTCGATCCAGGTGCCGGGCTTCAGTTCGTGCGAGAAGATCCGCTGCCGCAGCCGTTCGGCAACCTCCTGGTACAGGGCGAGCGGTGCGATGCGGGATGAGTTCATGGCCTTGGCACGTCGTTGTGGTGCGTTAGGGAAGGAGCACGCATGATGCCCATGCATGAGTTGCGTTCATAATTATGGATAAAGTATTATTCGGAGTGCGCTTCAAGTCAACTTTCCGGTCGTCGCGCGAAATGAGGAATTCGGGCTGGAGCCCGAGGCAAGGGAAACGGATGCACCGTACCGGGCCGTCGCATCTGCGCCCGTAAGTTCTGCCGCTGACGGCGGCCCGTAATTCTGTGAGGTTTGTCATGTCGAAGTCCGAGTATCCGTCCTGCCCGAAGCCCGATATGGAAGCGTGGCAGCAGGCTGCCGCGAAGCATGCGCCGGGCGGCGACCCGGAGCGGCTGGTGTGGACGACGCAGGAAGGGCTCGCGGTCAAGCCGCTGTACACCGCGGCGGATGTGGCCGGATTGCCGTTCGCCGATACGCTGCCGGGATTCGAACCCTTCGTTCGCGGTCCCCAGCCCACCATGTATGCGGTCAAGCCGTGGACCATCCGCCAATACGCCGGCTTTTCCACCGCCGAGGAATCCAATGCCTTCTACCGCAAGGCGCTGGCGGCGGGCGGTCAGGGCGTGTCGGTGGCCTTTGATCTCGCGACCCACCGTGGCTACGATTCGGACCACCCGCGGGTGACCGGAGACGTCGGCAAGGCCGGCGTCGCGATCGATTCGGTCGAGGACATGAAGATCCTGTTCGACGGCATACCGCTCGACAAGGTGTCGGTGTCGATGACGATGAACGGTGCCGTACTGCCCATTCTCGCGGGCTATATCGTTGCGGCCGAGGAGCAGGGCGTGACCCGGGAGAAACTCTCGGGGACCATCCAGAACGACATCCTCAAGGAGTTCATGGTCCGCAACACCTATATTTACCCGCCGACCCCGTCGATGAAGATCATCTCCGACATCTTCGGCTACACGGCGAGCCACATGCCGAAGTTCAACTCGATCTCCATCTCGGGTTATCACATCCAGGAGGCGGGTGCGAACCAGGCGATCGAACTCGCGTTTACGCTCGCCGACGGGCTCGAGTACGTACGCACCGGGATCAACAGCGGGCTGGATGTGGACGCCTTCGCGGGGCGTTTGTCCTTCTTCTGGGCGATCGGGATGAACTTCTACCTCGAGATCGCCAAGATGCGCGCGGCGCGGCTGCTGTGGTGGCGGATCATGAAGCAGTTCAATCCGAAGAGCCAGAAATCGCTGATGTTGCGCACCCACTGCCAGACCTCGGGCTGGTCGCTGACCGAGCAGGATCCGTACAACAACGTGGTGCGCACCACCATCGAGGCGATGGCCGCAGTGTTCGGCGGCACCCAGTCCCTGCACACCAACGCGCTGGACGAGGCGATCGCGCTGCCCACCGAGTTCTCGGCGCGGATCGCGCGCAACACCCAGATCATCATTCAGGAAGAGACCCACATCTGCAATGTGGTCGATCCCTGGGCTGGGTCCTACATGATGGAAAGGCTCACCCAGGACATGGCCGACAAGGCCTGGGAACTGATCGAGGAGATCGAGTCCATGGGCGGCATGACCAAAGCCGTCGAGTCGGGCTGGGCGAAGATGAAGGTCGAGGAGTGTGCCGCCGACAAGCAGGCGCGTATCGATTCGGGCAAGGAAGTCATCGTCGGCGTGAACAGGTACAAGCTTGCCAAGGAAGACCCGATAGAAATCCTCGACATCGACAATCATGCCGTGCGCGAGGCGCAGGTGGCGCGACTTGCGAAGATCCGTGCGAGCCGAGATGCGGATGCAGTCGAAGCGGCACTTGCCGCACTGACCCGGTGCGCCGAATCGGGCGAGGGTAATCTGCTCGATCTGGCGGTGCAGGCAATGCGTGTCCGTGCGACCGTCGGCGAGGTCTCGGAAGCATTGGAGAAGGTGTGGGGGCGCTATCGCGCCAATCCTCAGGCAGTATCCGGCGTATATGGAGCGGTCGTGGAAAACGATGATGACTGGAAGGCCCTCAAGGCCGAGATCGAGACCTTCGTTGTGGAGGAGGGACGCCGCCCGCGCATCATGATCGCCAAGCTTGGCCAGGACGGTCATGATCGTGGCGCCAAGGTTGTCGCATCGGCCTTCGCCGACCTCGGTTTCGACATCGATATCGGGCCGCTTTTCCAGACCCCGGAGGAGGCCGCCCGCCATGCGGTCGAGAACGACGTCCATGCGGTCGGCTGCTCCAGTCTTGCCGCGGGCCACAAGACACTGGTGCCCGCCGTGATCGACGGCCTGAAGCAGCTGGGTGCGGACGACATCATCGTATTCGTCGGCGGCGTGATCCCGGCACAGGACTACGATGCCCTGTACAAGGCGGGCGCGAAGGGGATATTCGGACCAGGGACGCCGATTCCCAAGGCCGCGCGCGAGGTGCTCAAGGCGATCCGCGCTGCGCGGTGTGCGGCCTGAGCGCGTCCGTTTCGACCGCCGCGGCACCGACAGGAATGCACATGCCTGATCGCCCGTCCAGCCTGGAGCCGGCGGTGCGCGCCCTGGTGGAGGGAGTGCTCGCGCGAAAATTGCGGCCTCTGGCCAAGACCATCACCTTGATCGAGTCCGCGCGAGATGATCACAAGGCGAACGCGCAACGAATCATCGAAGCCTTGCTGCCCGCGTCCGGCAACGCAATCAGGATCGGGATCTCGGGTGTGCCCGGCGTCGGGAAGTCCACCTTCATCGAAGCGCTCGGTTTGTTCCTGATCGAACGTGGACACAGGGTTGCGGTGCTGGCGGTCGACCCGTCGTCGACGGTCAGCGGAGGCTCCATTCTGGGTGACAAGACCCGCATGGAACTGCTGTCGCAGCGTCCGGAAGCGTTTATCCGCCCGAGCCCGTCGTCCGGATCCCTGGGCGGGGTCGCGGAGAAGACGCGCGAAACCATGCTGGTATGCGAGGCCGCGGGATTCGACGTGATCATCGTCGAGACCGTGGGCGTGGGTCAGTCGGAGACCGCGGTGGCAGGCATGACCGACATGTTCTGCCTGCTGCAACTGCCCAATGCAGGCGACGATCTGCAGGCGATCAAGAAGGGCATCATGGAAATCGCCGACCTGATCGTGATCAACAAGGCGGACATCGATGCAGCGGCGGCGATGCGCGCGAAAGCCCAGCTCAGGACGGCGCTGCACATGCTGCGCCCGGCCAGTCCGAACTGGGCGCCGCCGGTGCTGACCATGTCGGCACTGAAGAAGGCGGGTGTGAGCGAATTCTGGGACACCGTGCGTGCGTATCGGGACACGATGCAGCTCAGTGGCGAGTTCGACGCGAAGCGCCGTCATCAGGCGCTGGCGTGGATGTGGGAACTGATCGACGCCGGATTGCGCCATCGCTTTCGCAGCAACCCGGCGGTGAAGGCTGCGCTGCCGGACCTGCAGGCCGCCGTCGAGGCGGGCACGACCACGCCAGCGGCCGCGACGGCCCGCTTGCTCGGATATCTGAAATGAGGAACCGGCAGGCGGCGAGCCCTCCGGCACAAGTCATCTAGGGAGAGTATCGATGCACGAAATCATTCGACAACTGGACGAAAAGCGCCAAAAGGCCCGGCTTGGCGGCGGCCAGAAGCGTATCGATGCCCAGCACGCCAAGGGCAAGCTCACGGCGCGCGAGCGCATCGAACTGCTTCTGGACGATGGCAGCTTCGAGGAATGGGACATGTTCAAGGAGCATCGCTGCACCGACTTCGGTATGGACGCCGACCATGTTCCGGGTGACGGTGTCGTCACCGGCTATGGCACGGTCAACGGTCGCCTGGTATTCGTCTTCTCGCAGGATTTCACCGTGTTCGGCGGCTCGCTGTCCGAAACGCACGCGGAGAAGATCTGCAAGGTCATGGACCACGCGATGAAGGTCGGCGCGCCGGTGATCGGGCTCAACGACTCGGGCGGCGCCCGCATCCAGGAAGGCGTCGATTCGCTCGGGGGTTATGCCGACGTGTTTCAGCGCAACGTGCTAGCCTCCGGGGTGGTGCCGCAGATCTCGCTGATCATGGGTCCCTGCGCCGGCGGGGCAGTGTATAGCCCGGCGATGACCGACTTCATCTTCATGGTCAAGGATTCGTCGTACATGTTCGTGACCGGCCCGGAGGTGGTGAAAACGGTGACCCACGAGGAAGTGACCGCCGAGGAACTCGGCGGCGCGGTCACCCACAACACCAAATCAGGAGTGGCCGACCTTGCTTTCGAGAACGATGTGGAAGCGCTGATGATGACCCGCCGCCTGGTGGGCTATCTGCCTTCCAGCAACCGCGAAAAACCACCCTGCATTCCGGTCGTCGATCCGGCCGATCGCATGGACTGCTCGCTCGACACCCTGGTGCCGAACAATGCCAACCAGCCGTACGACATGAAGGAGTTGATCGTCAAGATGGTCGACGACGGCGACTTCTTCGAGTTGCAGCCCGACTACGCCAGAAACATCATCATTGGCTTCGCGCATATGGAAGGTGCTCCGGTGGGCATCGTCGCCAACCAGCCGCTGGTGCTGGCCGGCTGTCTGGACATCAAGAGTTCGATCAAGGCCGCACGCTTCGTGCGTTTCTGCGATGCGTTCAACATTCCGGTGGTGACGTTGGTCGATGTCCCCGGCTTCATGCCCGGCACGAGCCAGGAATACGGCGGCATCATCAAGCACGGTGCCAAGTTGCTGTATGCCTACGCCGAATGCACCGTGCCCAAGGTCACCATCATTACGCGCAAGGCCTACGGCGGCGCCTACGACGTGATGAGTTCCAAGCACCTTCGCGGCGACGTGAATTTCGCGTGGCCGTCAGCCGAAATTGCGGTGATGGGGCCGAAGGGCGCCGTAGAGATCATTTTCCGCGAGCAGAAGAACGACCCTGAAAAGATTGCCGCGCGCGAGGCCGAGTACAAGGCCCGCTTCGCCAATCCCTTCGTGGCGGGTGCGCGTGGTTTCATCGACGACGTGATCATGCCGCACGAAACGCGCAAGCGCGTGTGCCGTTCGCTGGCCATGCTCAAGGACAAGGAACTCGAGAATCCGTGGCGCAAGCACGGCAACATTCCGCTCTGAGCCGGGGAGACATGACAATGTTCAAGAAGATACTGATTGCGAATCGCGGGGAAATCGCCTGCCGGGTCATCAAGACCGCCCGCAGGATGGGCATCGCGACCGTCGCCGTCTATTCCGAGGCGGACAAGGACGCGTTGTTCGTGGAGATGGCCGATGAAGGCGTATGCATCGGGCCGGCGCCGTCCAAGGAATCCTATCTGGTGATCGACAAGATCCTTGCCGCGTGCAAGCAGACCGGCGCCGAAGCGGTACACCCCGGCTACGGCTTTCTGTCCGAGAACGCCGAGTTTTCGCGGCGCCTGGAGGAGGAAGGGATCAAGTTCATCGGGCCGAAGCACTATTCGGTCGGCAAGATGGGCGACAAGATCGAATCGAAGAAGCTCGCGCTCGAAGCCAGGGTCAACACTATCCCGGGCTACAACGAAGCGATCTCGGGCCCCGACCAGGCAGTGGAGATCGCCCGGGGTATCGGCTACCCGGTGATGATCAAGGCTTCTGCGGGCGGCGGCGGCAAGGGCCTGCGCGTGGCGTTCAATGACGAGGAAGCGCACGAGGGCTTCTCGTCGTGCGTCAACGAGGCGAAGAACGCCTTCGGCGACGATCGTGTCTTCATCGAGAAGTTCGTGCTCGAGCCGCGCCACATCGAGATCCAGGTGCTGGGCGACGCGTACGGCAACTACGTGTACCTGAACGAGCGTGACTGCTCGATCCAGCGCCGCCACCAGAAGGTCATCGAAGAGGCGCCCTCGCCTTTCGTCGATCCGGCGATGCGCAAGGCCATGGGCGAGCAGGCGGTGGCGCTGGCACGGGCGGTGCAGTACGAGTCGGCTGGTACGGTGGAGTTCGTGGTCGGCGCCGACAAGAGCTTCTACTTCCTCGAGATGAACACCCGTCTGCAGGTGGAGCATCCGGTGACCGAGAACATCACCGGCATCGACCTCGTGGAGCAGATGATCCGCGTCGCCGCCGGCGAGAAGCTGTCGTTCGGACAGGAAGACGTCAAGCTCGATGGCTGGTCGATAGAGTGCCGGATCAATGCCGAGGACCCGTTCCGCGGCTTTCTCCCTTCCACCGGACGCCTGGTGAAGTTCCGGCCGCCTGCTGAAACCGATGGCGTGCGCGTCGATACCGGTGTTTACGAAGGTGGCGAGATCTCGATGTTCTACGACTCGATGATCGCCAAGCTCATCGTTCACGGGGCGACCCGCGAGCAGGCGATCGAGCGCATGCGCGACGCGCTCAATGCCTTCGTGATCCGCGGCATCAGCTCGAACATTCCGTTTCAGGCCGCGTTGCTGCAGCACCCGCGCTTCTGCTCGGGCAACTTCAATACCGGTTTCATCGTCGAAGAGTACCCGCATGGTTTCGACGCATCGATGGTGCCGCACGACGACCCGGCTCTGCTGGCTGCAATAGCTGCTTTCGCCCGTCTGCGCTATATCGACCGGGCGGTGCAAATCGAGGGCCAGCTTGCCGGGCACGGGCGCAAGGTGGCGACCGACTGGGTCGTCGTGATGGGCGGCAGGCACTACCCGATGTCGGTCGGGCGCATCGAGGGCGGTCTGGCGATTACGCATGCCGACAAGACCTACCGCATCGTCTCCGACTGGTCTTTCGGTGACCTGCTGTTCGTGGGAACCGTCAATGGCGCGCCGATCTGCCTGCAGATCGAGCGGCGCGGCCTGCGCTACCGCATTTCGCATTTCGGCCTGCAGGTCGAGCCGATGGTGATGACGGTCAATGCAGCCCATCTGCTGTCGCTGATGCCCGAGAAGTTGCCGCCCGACCTGTCGAAGTTCCTGCTTTCTCCGATGCCCGGCCTGCTGCGCGAGGTAGCGGTCAGTGAGGGCCAGGAGGTCAAGGCCGGTGAGAAGCTCGCGGTCATCGAGGCAATGAAGATGGAGAACGTCCTCAAGGCCGATCAAGACGGGAAGGTGAAGAAGATCGTCGCCAGACCTGGTGCGAGCCTTGCAGTCGATGAGGTGATCGTCGAGTTCGAGTAAGGCGTCCCGAGGTCAGCCGAAGGGCCTGCCCGGCGCAGGCCCTTTGCTTTTTGGCGCGTCTCGAATGAAGGAACCTATCGCGTTCGCCCAAGTCATATTTGCACGAATATAACGAATTCAGTAGTATCGCCTTCGAAACTCGCGTCGTCGATTCCAGATGCGACGCTTTTGCGTCGGTAGCAGGTCCGCACCGGACCGTTTGATCGCCTTATGCTGCCGGCCGTTGACTGTCCCGCAGGGCCCGTATCTACCGGCATCCGCCTCCCGGCGCGAAGCTGCGGACGCCAGACCCTGCAGAGACCTGGAGGAACGAGTATGAGTGCTCAGATCGCCCCCCTGTTGTTGCAGACATCGAAGCGGATGACCAGCCGTTTCGAGACGGTCCCGTTCAAGGTCTATACGCAGCGTGATCTCGACCGAATCGAGCCGCTGTCCCGCCTCAGCGCTGCGCAGCGCTTCGAAATGAAGGTGGTATCGTCGGTTCTTCCGTTCCGGGTGAACCAGTACGTGATCGACGAGTTGATCGACTGGAGCAATGTGCCGGCCGATCCGATCTTCCAGCTGACCTTTCCCCAGCGCGACATGCTGGCCCCCGAGCACTACGAAAGAATCGCAGCGCTCATTGAAAGTGGCGCGGAAAAGGCCGTCCTCGAGGCCGCAGTGGATGAGGTGCGGCACGAGCTGAATCCGCATCCCGCGGACCAGATGGAAATGAACATGCCGCGTGACGATGAAGGTCACCGGCTCGACGGGATGCAGCACAAGTATCGCGAGACGGTTCTGTTCTTTCCGAGCCAGGGACAGACCTGCCACAGTTACTGCACTTTCTGTTTCCGCTGGGCGCAGTTCGTCGGCGACAAGGAGTTGCGCATTGCCAGCTCGGAAGTGACGACGCTGCACAACTACCTGCGCTCGCACCCTGAAGTGACGGATCTGTTGTTTACGGGAGGCGATCCGATGGTGATGAAGACGCGGCATCTGGTGGACTATCTGGAACCGTTGCTGGCGCCGGAGTTCGATCACATCCAGACGATCCGCATCGGCACCAAGGCGTTGAGCTTCTGGCCGCACCGTTTCCTTGGAGCGGATGACGCGGATGAGCTGATCCGCCTTCTCGAGCGCATGGTCGAGGCCGGCAAGCATGTTGCGGTGATGGCCCATTACAACCACTGGAAGGAACTCGACACCGAGGTCGCCCAGGCTGCGATCCGTCGGGTGCGCTCGACCGGCGCGGTGATCCGCGCCCAGGGGCCGCTGGTGGCGAACATCAACGACGATCCGGCGGTATGGGCAAAGATGTGGAAGCTGCAGGTGCGGCTCGGGATCGTGCCCTATTACATGTTCGTCGAGCGTGATACGGGCGCGCGCAACTACTTCGAAGTGCCGCTCGTGCGCGCATGGGAAATTTATCGTGAAGCGATGCAGCAGGTTTCGGGGCTGGCCCGTACTGCTCGCGGACCGAGCATGAGCGCGAGTCCCGGAAAGGTGGAGATCCAGGGCGTGACCGAGATCGCGGGGGAGAAGGTGTTCGTACTTCGCTTCATTCAGGGCCGCAATCCCGCTTGGGTGCAACGGCCGTTCTTCGCGAAATTCGACGAGAATGCGACGTGGCTGCATCACCTGAAGCCCGCTTTCGGCGAAGACAAGTGGTTCTGGGAAGACGAGTACGCGGCGATTCGTGCGCAGAAACT
>DAOMNN010000064.1:11633-18147 GCA_035443825.1 Rhodocyclaceae bacterium
GCGAAGACAAGTGGTTCTGGGAAGACGAGTACGCGGCGATTCGTGCGCAGAAACTGGTATCGGTAGCGGTGGACTGATCGCATCCCCGCAAGCACGAACAAAGGGCCCGCACCGCGGGCCCTTTGTTCGTGCGGATCGGATTAGTCCGGCGACACGTCAGGCGGCGGCCATTCTTCCGAACGCCTCGACCACTTCGGGCGGTGCCTGCACCAGTTCGATCAGTACGCCTTCGCCGCCGATCGGGAATTCATCGTTCCCCTTGGGGTGGAGGAAGGTGATGTCGTAGCCGGCCGCCCCGCGACGAATGCCGCCGGGGGCGAAGCGCACCCCGTTTGTGCTCAGCCATTCGACTGCCGTGCGCAGGTCATCCACCCACAGTCCGACGTGATTCAGCGGCGTTGCATGTACGGCGGGCTTCTTGTCCGGATCGAGCGGCTGCATGAGGTCGACCTCGACCTTGAAGGGCCCGGTCCCCATCGCGCAGATGTCCTCGTCGACATTCTCGCGTTCGCTGACGAAGTTGCCGGTGACTTCGAGCCCCAGCATGTCGACCCACAGGGTCTTGAGTCTCGCCTTGCTCGGTGCGCCGATCGCGATCTGCTGAATTCCCAGGACCTTGAATGGACGTTCGATCATATGGATGCACTCCGACTTTCTGATAATTCATAATTATGAAGGACGGGGCGGGTTCCGTCGAGTAGGTGTTGCGGCTGCTCCGGGAACGGCTGCCGGTGCCTGCTGGGTCGGATATGGACTGCTTCTCCGACTCTGCAGTACTCCATTCCGTCAATGAGCTTGCAGGTGAAATCGGTGGACTCGAATGCCGGGCCAGGCGCAAACCGCAGCCACGGGCGTCGCCATGGTCAGGATTTGCAACGACCCATCGGCAACGGCGCGAGTTCATGTACGCGGTCTGGTGGAACGGAGTACTGGATCAGCTGCACCGACTGCCTCCTCAGGCCCACTCCACCTGCGCAGAGAAAAGGTAGCCGGCCCCGTAGACGGTCTTGATGAGCTTCGGGTCGTGCGGGTCGTCCTCGAGTTTGCGGCGCAGGCGGGATACCCGTACGTCGATGCTGCGATCGAAGGGGTCGAGATCGCGTTCGCCAAGGAGTTGTTCGCGGCTGAGGATGCGATTGGGTCTTTGCAGCAGCGTAAACAGCAGGGCTGCTTCGGCGGCCGAAAGGCTCACTTCATGCTCGTCGGGCGACAGCAGTGTGTGTCGCCCTCGGTCGAAGGTCCAGCCGGAGAAACGGGCAAGGTTCCGCTCCGTCGCCACCGCATCCGCGGGGGCCGCGCGCTGATAGCGGCGCAGGATCGAGCGAACCCGGGCGACGAGTTCACGTGGCTCGAAGGGTTTGACGATGTAGTCGTCCGCACCCAGTTCGAGCCCGAGGACACGATCGGTCACGTCGTTGCGCCCGGTCAGGATGAGGACCGCGCATGGACTCCCGTCCTGCAGTTCGCGCACCACCTGCATACCGTCCATGTCGGGCAGTCCGAGATCGACGATGCACAGATCGGGCGCCGCGCGCCGTGCCCTTTCGAGCAATTGCCGGCCCGTCGACACATGTTCGCTGCGGAAGCCGTAATCGCCCAGGCTGGCGCAGATCAGCCGGGCAATATCGTCGTCGTCCTCGAGGACCAGAATGCTTGCTGCAAGATTGTCGGTGCCTGTCATTGATTCATCGATTCCTGCGGTACTTCGAGATCGCGCAGTGCTGCATCGAGTTCTGCACGACCAAAAGGTTTTCTGAGCACGGGAATGTCGATGTCCGCATCCCCGACCAGTGCGTGCTCGCTCGCGTAGCCGGTGATGAGCAGGATCGGAAGTTCGGGCCGCAACTGGCGCGCGCGTCTGGCCAACTCGCGTCCGTCGATGCCGCCGGGCATGACCGTGTCCGTCACGAGAATCGCGATCTCGGGGACATTTTCCAGCAGCGAGGCGGCTTCCGGTCCGTCGGATGCCTCGATGACGGGGTATCCCAAGGTGGCCAGTTCAAGTCTTATGATGCGCCGCACGTCGGGCTCGTCTTCCACCAGCAGGACGGGGCCCCGCCGCGACAGGGCCGCTGGATGGTCGTCCGGATGCACGCCCGCTTGTGCAAGCGGCGCCTGGGTACGCGGTAGCACGAAGGTCACGGTGGTCCCGGTGCCTGGGGCACTCCGTATGCGGATGTTCCCGCCAGACTGCCTCACGAAACCGTAGACCATCGACAGACCCAGCCCGCTGCCCCGGCCGAAGGTCTTGGTGGTGAAGAACGGCTCGAACACCCGCGCCAGCGCCTCGGCCTCGATCCCGGTACCCGTATCCGAAACATCGATCTGTACATAGTCGCCCGCGGGGAGTTCGACCAGCATCGTCATGCTTTCGGGAATGTGCCGGTTGCTGACGGTGATGGTGAGCTCGCCCCCGGCGGGCATCGCATCGCGCGCATTGAGCGCAAGGTTGAGCAGGGCATTTTCGAGTTGATGCGGATCGGCGAAGGCATAGAGCGGATCTTCCGGCAGTCGGGTATGGATGACGACGCTTTCGGTGAGCGAGCGGGTGAGCAGCTGGGTCATGTTGTGCACCAGCGCTCCCACCTCTACTGCGCAGGGTTCAAGCGTCTGGCGGCGCGAGAATGTCAGCAGTCGCTTGATCAGCTCAGCGCCGCGCTGCGCGGCGTGCAGTGCCGGATTCACGAACTCGCACGAGGGATCGTTTTCGAAAGTGCGTTCTTTCAGGACCGACAGATTTCCGATGATGATCGACAGCAGGTTGTTGAAGTCATGGGCCAGTCCGCCGGTGAGCTGCCCGACCGCCTCCATTTTCTGTGCCTGGATCAGGGCGGCCTGGCTTGCCTTCTGTTCGGTGATATCGATCGACAGCACGAAGAAGCCGAGCACCTCGCCCTCCCCATTGAGCTCGGGAACGACTACGCTGCGGGCATGGACTGTCCGGCCGCCGGCTCGCTTGCGTGAGTACTCGTAACTGACGCGCTCGCCAAGCTTGGCCACCTTCAGGTGTGGGCTGATCTGCTCGTAGGATGCCTCGCCGAAAATGTCGCTGATCGTCCGGCCGACGATGTCTTCCTTGCCCAGACCGAACCATTCCGCATAGCCCTTGTTGGCGAACTGATAGACCTCGTTGCGATCCACGTATGCAACCAGAGCGGGAATCGAGTCTATGATGAGGCGAAGCCTGCCTTCGGAGCGCCTGAGTGCATCGGCAATCTGGTCGATCTCGGCGTTTGCCTGGGCAAGTTGTGCATTCGCATTTTCCAGTTCGCTCGTGCGCTCGAGGACCCGCGCCTCGAGGGCCGCGTTCTGCTGCTGGATCACTTCCTCGTAACGACGCTGGTCGGTGATGTCCGTCCACAGAGAAACGAAACCGAGATTGGGAATCGGTACGCCGCGGATTGCCAGAATGCGACCATTCGGCCGCGTCCGCTCCGTATAGTGAGGCTGAAACGAACGTGCAGCCGCCATGCGCTCGGCGACCTGGCACTCGACGTCGCCTTCGCCGTATTCGCTGCGCTCGGCATTGAATCGGACCATGTCCTCGAACGGCAAGCCGACACGCAGGAAGGATTCCGGAAAATCGAGCAGTCTTATCAGCGCCTTGTTCCACGTGACCAGTCGTGGCGTCGCGTCGAACACCGCGATCGCCTGATCGAGAAGGTCGAGTCCCGCCAACAGGAGATCGTAGCGCCGTCTCTGCTCGATGATGGGTGCGACAACATGAGGGTCTGTCATCGGGAATTCGTGTTCCAGGCTCTGGCTTCGGTTAACAGGCGGCGCCCGCGATGGCCCGCTATTTACAAGATGGTGTCACAATTCGATACAGTGGCAAAACAGTTGCGCAATGGTGGTGTCCGATCATGCCTGGTCAGGCTCGGTGCAAGCCCTTCTTCTCGTGGTGCCCCGCGCGCCACGCGCTGGAATCCGGTTGCGGGACAGTCCCGGGCAAGTTGACGTTTACGTGAACGTAATCTAGATTTCACCCGCCATCAAGAAAACACGGGGTCTGCCAAAGCGGGCCACCGCCCGGGCGGCCATGCGGGCCACCGAAAAATGGAGAGCGCAGTGATGACCGACCTCAGCGTGAGCAAGAAGCTGACCCCTTACAAGCCCAGGAACAAGGTGCGTTTCGTGACCGCCGCGGCGCTGTTCGACGGGCATGATGCCTCGATCAACATCATGCGCCGCATCCTGCAGGCGACCGGCACTGAAGTCATTCACCTTGGGCACAATCGCTCGGTCGGCGAAATCGTCAATGCGGCGCTGCAGGAGGACGTGCAGGGGATCGCGATCACCAGCTACCAGGGCGGACACGTCGAGTTCTTCAAGTACATGATCGATCTGCTGCGTGCCAACGGTGGCGAGAACATCAAGGTGTTCGGGGGTGGGGGCGGGGTGATCGTTCCCTCGGAAATCAAGGAACTCCACGACTACGGCGTAACCCGGATCTTCTCGCCCGAAGACGGGGCGACCCAGGGGCTGCAGGGCATGATCAATGCCGTGGTCGAAGGCGCCGATGTGGATCTGACCGCGGCGGCACCGCAGAAGGCCGAAGAACTGATCAAGAAACTTGCTGCTGGCGACCGCAGGGTGCTCGCCAAGGCGATCACTGCGCTCGAGAACGGCGGTTACGGCGAGAAGGTCAAGAAGGCGCTCAAGGATGCTGCCGCCAAGCTCGGTACGCCGACGCTCGGCATCACCGGTACCGGCGGGGCGGGCAAGAGTTCGCTCACCGACGAGTTGGTCCGTCGCTTCCGCCTCGATCAGGAAGACCGTTTGAAGGTTGCGATCGTGTCGATCGACCCATCCCGCAAGCGCACCGGCGGCGCGCTGCTGGGCGACCGCATCCGCATGAACGCGATCGAGCATGAGAACATTTTCATGCGTTCACTGGCCACGCGCGACACCGGCTCAGAAGTGTCCACGGCGCTTCCGGAAGTGATCGCCGCGTGCAAGCTCACCGGCTTCGACCTGGTCATTGTCGAGACGTCGGGGATCGGCCAGGGCAACGCCGCGATCGTGCCTTTCGTGGACCTGTCGCTGTATGTGATGACGCCCGAGTTCGGTGCCGCGAGCCAGCTCGAGAAGATCGACATGCTCGACTTTGCGGACTTTGTCGCGATCAACAAGTTCGATCGCAAGGGTGCGGAAGATGCGCTGCGCGACGTGCGCAAGCAGTATCAGAGAAACCGCGAGCTGTTCTCGCACTCGACCGATGAGATGCCCGTGTTCGGCACCATGGCGGCACGTTTCAACGACGATGGGGTCACTGCCCTGTATCAGGCGATGCTGCCCGTGCTCGTCGACAAGGGCTTGACGGTCACGGCCGGCAAGCTGCCCAGGGTAACGGTCAAGGCATCCAGCCGGGGCCGTGCCATCGTGCCTCCGGAACGCACCCGTTACCTGGCCGAGATTGCCGAAACCGTGCGTGACTACCACAAGCACGTGCACAGCCAGTCGCGGGTGGCGCGCGAGCGCCAGTCGCTGAAGACGGCCAAGGCCCTGTTCGAGCAGTGTGGCAAGGATATCGGTTCCTTCGACGAGCTGATCTCATGGAAGGATGGCGAACTCACCCCGGCAGCGAAGAAGCTGCTCGAGATGTGGCCGAAGACGAAGGAACTGTACGCGGCCGACGAGTACGTGGTGAAGATCCGCGACAAGGAGATCCGCACCAAACTGACCTCCGAGTCCCTCTCCGGCAGCAGGATCCGCAAGGTGGCGCTACCGGACTTCGAGGACGAGGGCGAGACCCTGAAGTTCCTCATGAAGGAGAACGTTCCGGGTTCGTTCCCGTTTACTGCCGGCGTGTTCGCTTTCAAGCGCGAGAACGAGGACCCGACCCGCATGTTTGCCGGCGAGGGTGATGCCTTCCGTACCAATCGCCGTTTCAAGAAAGTCTCCGAAGGCATGCCGGCGCATCGCCTGTCGACGGCCTTCGACTCGGTCACGCTGTACGGCTGCGACCCGGATCCGCGTCCCGACATCTACGGTAAGGTCGGCAACTCCGGTGTGTCGATCGCCACGCTCGACGACATGAAGGTGCTCTATGACGGCTTCGACCTGTGCGCGCCGACGACCAGCGTGTCGATGACGATCAACGGCCCGGCGCCGATGATGCTCGCGTTCTTCTTCAACACCGCGATCGACCAGCAGGTGGCCAAGTTCAAGTCCGACAACGGTCGCGACCCGACCGAGGACGAATACCAGAAGATCAAGGAGTGGACGCTGTCGACGGTGCGCGGGACGGTACAGGCCGATATCCTCAAGGAAGACCAGGGCCAGAACACCTGCATCTTCTCGACCGAATTCGCGCTCAAGATGATGGGCGACATCCAGGAGTACTTCGTACACCACAAGGTGCAAAACTTCTACTCGGTGTCGATCTCGGGTTATCACATCGCCGAGGCCGGCGCGAATCCGATCAGCCAGCTTGCGTTCACGCTCTCGAACGGCTTTACCTACGTCGAGTCGTATCTGGCGCGCGGCATGCACATCGACGACTTCGCGCCCA
>DAOMNN010000065.1:0-9356 GCA_035443825.1 Rhodocyclaceae bacterium
CGGTACCCGAGATCATTGTGTTCCTGTCGCGCTACTTTCGCCTCCAGCCGGGCGACCTGATTTTCACCGGAACGCCGGAAGGGGTGGGACCGGTGCAAGTCGGGGAGCGCCTCGACGGCAGCATCGAAGGCGTGGGCAGACTGTCGCTGGAGGTGATTGCAGCAAGATGACGAGCCGCCAGGCGGCTGTCGGACTGGCCCGCATTTCTCACACCGGCGCGTCGCGAGTGCACCGGCGTTCGCAGTAGTGCAGGTGTGAGAAATGCGGGCTAGGGCAGGCGCACAAGCACGCGCAGGTCGGCATCAACCTCGGCGGACGGGAGATAGCCGATGAATCCCGGGTCACTGCGCAGTTGCTCGCGCATCTGCTCGACGTCCAGGACCTCGCGGGGTGGGCGGGCGCGGCCAGTGAACACCATGCGTGACCAGTAGGCACGCGTCTGGGCTGCGTTCTTGCCGATGAGCGCTGCGTAGAACGCGTCACGTATCGGACCGGACGGCAAGTCCAGGAGCTTGACCGGGGTGCCGTCCCTGAGTGCGCTCAAACGCCCCAGGTACAACTGCTCGGCCTCCTCGCGCGTCAGCGACTCGATCGCACCGTGCGCCCGGGTGACCACCACGATCTCGGCTGCGGCGGCACCGGTGAGCGCGATTGCGATCAGGGCGATCAGGAGGCGCAGGGCAGTCACGATGCGGGCGCTCGACGGGCGGCTCAGAATACGAAGTCCATCGACACGCTGAGCATGTCGATCGTCCGCCCGGCCGGGCTGCCCGCGGTCGGGTCGCCACTGGGGAAAAAGGCACCCCATGACGCGCGGTCCACACGGGTCCTGGTCCACTGTGCCTTGAGCGCGGCGTTCGGATGGAGATCCCATCGGGCGCCGAATGTCGCGCTGCGCTGGGACTGGTTGCGCGAGGTCAGATACGGCTCCAGAGCCGGTGCCGCGGGATTGTCGCGCAACACCGGGTCAACGATGCGCTGGCGCGCGAACGTCGCGAAGGGGGTGACAGAACCGATCCGATATGCGGCGGTGATGTGCGCCGCCTCGGCCGTAGCGATGAAACGGCTGGCGCTGCGTCTGGCATACTCGCCGATGACGAGAAGCTCGCCATCGTCCCATTGAAAGCCGATCGAATCGAAGCGGGCATCGGCACGTTGGCCGCTGAGTCTGGCTACGGCCCCGTCCATGCCGGCGGCGAGGAGTTGTCCGCGCAGCAGCAGGAACAGCGGGTCGCCGTAGCGAACCGCAAGACGCCCCTTGGCATGTCCGAGCTGAAAGGTGAGAGGCCCTTTCTCAAGACCGACCCTTACGCCCAGGCTTTCATCCAGCCGTGCCGAACCGGCCGGAAAGCGGACACGCCCTCTTCCGTAATAGGGTTGAACGACGACGTCGACGGCGCCGACGCGCGTCTGATAGAGGAGATCCACGCCGTCGAGATCGCTGAACGGATTGAGCCCATAGACCTCGACCGGAGGACGCACCCACGGATGGACGTAGTTCACGTACAGGCTGTCGGAGTGCATGAAGAACGGCGCCCTGAGCTTGCCGCCACGCAACGTCATGTCCGGGGTCAGATTGACGCGTGCGTAGGCCCACGTGATGCGCGATTCGTACGTGCCGCGGTAGTTTTCGGACGCCATCACCTGTACGGTCAGATCGGTCCGGTCGGACAGGGTCAGCGACGCCTGGACACCGATCCGGCTGTCACTGTCGAAGTCGGGGTGCGAGGCCTGCTCGCGCGTCTTGGCAGGGTGGTTGAAGAACACGTCCCTGTCGTCGAGCCAGATGCCTCCGACGGTGGCGAAGCCCGACAGATGCCAGGGCCGGATGTGTTCGGTCGCACCGGCGCCGACCGTCCAGCCCAGCAGCAAGCACGCCGCGAGCCGCCGAAATGCCTGCACATGGATCATCACCTTGCCTCCTCGCGATCGGATGTGCCGAACAGCAAGGCACCCGCTTCGTCCCGCGTCATCGGTTTTCCGTACAGGTAGCCCTGGCCGTGATCGCAGCCGAGCGCACGCAGGATCTCCGCCTGACGCTCTTGCTCGATACATTCGGCAACCACGCTCATGTCCAGATCGTGGGCAAGCTCGATGCTTCTTTTCACGATGGCCTGAAGCCGCACGTCAGAGTCGAGATGGCGGATGAAGGAGCCGTCGAACTTGAGCACGTCGCATGGAATGGTGTGCAGGTAGCTCAGTGCGGAGTATCCCGTGCCGAAATCGTCGATCAGTATCGCAATGCCTGCTTCGCGCAGACGACCGAGCGTCGCGGGGGCGGGTCCGTTCGCATCGGCCAGCAGGCTCTCCGTGACCTCCACGCGAAGGCAGGCGGGATCGACCCCTGCGATCCTGATCCGTTCGATGATCTCTTCGGCGATGTCGGGATGGGTCAGCTGGCGAGCCGAGAGATTGATGCTGATCGAAGGCATGTCTCGCCCCCCCGAGAGACGCTGCCAGTGCAGGAGCGTCGTACACACCTGATCGAGCACCTGCATGCCCAGTTCGTGGATCAGGCCGAGCGACTCGGCCAACGCAATGAACTCGACCGGTGAAACGAGTCCCCTTACCGGGTGGGGCCAGCGCGCAAGGGCCTCGAAGCTGCTGATGCGCGAGTCCGCAAGCGACACGATCGGCTGGTAGTGCACCGCCAGCGAGCCAGACGCGATCGCGGCGCGAAGATCGGATTCGAGTTGCACGGACGACAGTGTCTTCGTGTGCATTGCCGAGTGGAACACGGCGATGCCCCCGGTGTCGGCGTACTTGGCCTGATGCAGCGCGTTGTCCGAATCCCGCAGCAGGACCTCCGCATCGGCACTGCCCGGGTCGCTCAGAACCACGCCGATGCAGCTCTTCGGATAGAAGACGTGGCCTGCGACCTTGAGCGGTTCCGCGATGGCGTCGCGGAGCCGCTCGGCGCTGCGCAAGGCTTCGTCTGTCGAGCGCAGCTCGCTGAGCAGCACAGCGAACTGGTCGCCGCCCACCCGCGCCGCAATGTCGCCCTCACGGATGAGGCGGGTAATGCGGCGTGTAACCTGATGCAGCACTTCGTCGCCGGCCGCATGGCCAAGGCTGTCGTTGATCAGATGAAAGCGCAGCAGGTTGAACGTCAGGACCGCCAGTCGGGACTGGTCATTGCGGTGCTGTCGGGCAAGGGCGCTGCGCAGGTGCTCGAGTAGAAGCGCGCGATTCGGGAGCCCGGTGAGCCGGTCATGGAAGGCGTCGTGGAGGATCTGCTCCTGCGTCAGTCGCCGCTGATGAGTGTCGGTAAGCGATCCGGCCATGCGCGAGGCGCGACCGTCCTCACCTCGCAGGGCGACGCCACGCACGTGAACCCAGCGACTCACGGCGGCGGGAGTCAGGACCCGGACCTCGGTCTCGAACTGATCACGCAACCCCTTCAGGTGGTCGACCAGTCGGTGCCGATAGGCAGCGCGGTCTTCGGGATGGACGAGTTGCATGAACTCCGAGGCGGTTATGCTGGCACGTTCGGGGTCGAGTCCTGCGATCTGTCGAAATCGCGGGGAAACGAAGATCGAAGCGTTCGCGATGTCCCAATCCCACAGCCCGTCGTTGGCGCCGCGGATTGCAAGCGCATAGCGCTCGTCGCTGACATGCAGCCGCCGCGCGGTTTCCTCGAGCTCGACGATGCGGCCTTGCAGATTGCCGGCCATGATATTGAAGCGACGTGCAAGTCGGGCCAGTTCGTCGTGACCTTCTTCCACGATCCGATGCTCGAGCTGGCCTTCGGCGAGGGCCTGGCTGCCGACAAGGAGACGCCGCAGGTTGCGCGTGAGCAGGTAACCGATCAGTGATAGCAGGCCGAATGTCAGGATGATTTCGGCGACCGCGATCGCGGCGCCCTGGCGCAGGATGGCCTGACGGGCGGCGGTCAGCACCGACACCGATACCCCGAACTGGAGGAAGCCGACCTCGTTGCGGTCCAGGAGCTGGGGTGTGCGCACGTGAATGAGGCGGCTTCCCGAAACCGCTCCGGCACGGCTGAAGTCCGTGTCGGGCGAAGGCAGGGGGCTCAGGTCGGGCAGCCCGGCGCTGACCAGCATTCTTCCGTCATCCGATCCGATGCGCACGTAGATCAGGCCTTCCACCGCGCTGTCGAGCAGTTCGACGAGCAGATCCTGGAGGACATCGTAACGACCCTGCGCGCCGAAGGACGTCGTCATCGCGTGCAGCATGGTCGCGTTCTGCGTGACGAGGGTGTCGAGCGTTGCGCTGGTCGCGTCGTTCATCAGGCGAACGCTGTTCATGAGGAGCAGCGACAGCATGACGACCTGCACGACCGTGCTCGCGAGCAGCAAGCGGATCCGGATCGACGTCCGCGGCGAAGGAAGACTCAAGCGGTGACTCCGATGACCGTCATGGGAATGCCATTGTGGCATACCGTATGACTAAAGTGATGTCCGATGCGGGGGGTCGGGCCCGCTTCGGCCTGTCGGCGCACTCGGGTGAAAGGGCGTGCGGGGAGCAGCGCCCCGGCGTTCGGGATCAGCGTTCGGCCAGCCGTCTGACCGCTGAGGCGGCATCGATCGCGCCACTGCGCGCGAAGGCCTCCACGTTGTCTTCGATGCGGTCCGGGTCATAGAGATAATTGACCATCAGCCCCCAAGACTGCGCCATCCCCTTGTCCGACGTGTCAGCAAGCCAGTTGATCCGTTCGATCCGTGCACCGTTGCCAAGATGGAAGCGAGCGACCGCATCGACCGGCTTGTCGTCGTGTTTCTCGTTGAACAGGTAATCGGCCGCAATGCGCATGAGTGGTTCGCGCAACAGCTTGGCGCGTGCGGCGTCGTCCTTCCATGCCGTTTCGCCGGACAGCAGCGCATCCATTTCGGCGGACTGGGGCCCGTCGATACCCGTCTCTGCGAGGCGCCTCCAGTCTCCCGATGTCAGGGTGTTCAGGAAGCGCTCACGATTGCGTGTCGCCCAGCGTCTGAGCCCCGGTATCGGTGAAAGCGTCGCAAAGGTCTTGAGCCGGGGAAAGTCGCGCTTCAGATCGTCGACGACGCGCTTGAGCAGGAAGTTGCCGAAGGATACGCCGCGAAGACCGGCCTGGGTGTTGCTGATCGAGTAGAAGATCGCGGTGGTGGCCTTGCGCGTATCGAACACCGGGGCGCTCTCGTCGAGCAGTTTCTGCACGTTGTCCGCGAGATCCTCGAGCAGCGCGACCTCCACGAAGATCAGCGGCTCCATCGGCATGCGCGGATGAAAGAACGCATAGCAGCGCCGGTCCGAATCGAGACGGTTCTTGAGATCCTTCCATGAAGCGATCTCGTGAACCGCCTCGTACTCGACGATCTTCTCGAGCAGCGCCGCGGGCGAGTTCCATGTCAGGCGCGACAGTTCGAGAAAACCGACGTCGAACCAGGCCGTGAGGCGTGCCTCGAGTTCGCGGTCCAGCGCCTGAAGATCCCTGTCATCGCGCAGGAAACGCAGCAGATCGGCGCGCAGATCGACCAGGAACTTGACGCCCTGAGGGATCGCATTGAACTGGGTCAGTATGCGGATGCGCGACGAGCGCATCGCCGCGCGAAGCTGTGCTTCGGCGTCCCACTGCGCGTCCGAGCCCACGGCTGCCTGATAGGCCTGGTGTGCCTCGGCGATGCGCTCCGGATCGGGCCCGAACTCGAGTGCGATCATGCGCAGGAAGGCATGGCGGCCCTCGTCGTCGAGACTCAGGTAGGTCTGGGCCAGCGTCGCCGCGCGCTGGCGGGTCGACACTTCGCCTCCGAGTCTCTCGGCGCACTCCTGCAACTGCTGGCGCACGCGGGCCTGCACCTTCTCGGGCGATTCGCCGCCAAGGCCCGTTGCGTTCACAACCATCTCGCGCACTCTTGAGAGGCTTCGCGCAACCAGTCCGGAAGACATCGGGGATACTCCTGAAAGCGGTGGGGAATTCGTGACGGTCGGGAAATCGGCCGGTCCAGTATCATTGTGACTGATCGATTCCCGGCGGGACAAGGTTCGATGGCCCATTCATTTCGATGGTTTCCGTGCAGCCCCGGAGGGCAGGCACTGTTTCTCGCCGGCGCTTGTGTGGCCGGTATGCTTCCCGTGGCCGCATATGCCGTCTGGTGGTCCGGGCCTGTTGGCGTGCTGATCGCCACCGTCGGTGGCCTGATCGTGTGCTGGGGAGTACTGCGCATCGGTCTGACGCAGCGAGCGCGCAGCGTCGAACAACGTCTTTCGGCTACGGAGCGCGACCTGCTTGCGAGCGAGACACGTCTGAGACTTGCCATGCGCTCGACCGGCATCGGGCTCTGGGATTATCGTCCCGGCGAGGAGACGGTGGGAAGCAACGACGAGGTCGCACGCATGTTGGGCTATGCGCCCGAGACGTTCACCGAGACACGGGGCGCGTTCGTGGAGCGGCTTCATCCGGATGACCGAGAGGGGGTCCGAGCGGCTTTCCGTGACTATCTCCAGGGCCGTCGGCCGGATTACAGCTGTGAATTCCGCATGCGGACCCGGGCGGGCGATTATCGCTGGTTCCGCTCGGTCGGCCAGATCGTCGAGCGTGATGCCGAGGGACGGCCGCGCAGGGTCGTGGGCACCTACCTGGACATCACTGGCCAGATCGAGTCGATGCGACGTCTGGCGGACTTGTCCGGGCGCCTGCTGGCAGTCCAGGAGGCGGAGCGGGGCAGACTTGCACGCGAACTCCATGACGAATTCGGACAACAACTCACCGCGATAAAGCTCAACCTCCATGCGCTAGGTCGGGAGCTTGCATCCGACGTCGCGAGCGAACGCCTGGCGGACTGTCGGGCCATAGTCGAACAGACACTGGATGCGATTCGAAACCGCGCCCTGGACTTGCGGCCGCCGATGCTGGACGACCTGGGTCTGTACGCGGCGCTCGACTGGTACTGTCGCAGGCAACAGGAACGTAGCGACACATGTGTCACCCTGCTTGCGGCACAGGACATGGGACGAGTGTCCGAAGTGCTGGAGACGACGATCTTCCGGGTGGTCCAGGAGGCGGTCAACAATGCCTTGCGGCATGCCGCGGGGGCGCAGGTGACGGTGACAGTTATACGGCAGGAGGCGAACATCCGGGTCGAAATCTGCGATGACGGCAAGGGATTCGACGCTTCGAAGGCACTGAATGAGTCTGGAGGCTTCGGCCTGAATGCAATGAAGGAAAGGGTCGCCCTGGCCGGTGGGAGCCTTGAGATCCTGAGCGGAGCCGGCGAGGGCACGCGAATCGTCTCGGTACTTCCGGTAGACGAGGCCGAGCGATGATTCGCCGTGTGCTCCTCGTCGACGACCATGCGTTGGTGCGAGCCGGAATGAAGGCACTGATTGCCGGTTTTCCCGGGTTCGACGTTGTCGGCGAAGCTTCCGATGGTCGTGAGGCGCTGATGCAGGCGCGCGCACTCGAACCCGATATTGTGGTGATGGATATCGCCATGCCGGGTCTCAACGGTTTCGATGCGACCGCGCGGCTTCGCAGGAGCCTGCCAGGCTGTGCGATCCTGATCGTTTCCATGCATACCGTCGAACGCTATGTGATCGAAGCATTCCAGGCGGGCGCATCCGCTTATGTGATCAAGGATGCGGCGCCCGAGGAACTCGAGCTCGCCCTTGTCGAGGTCGCCCGGGGTCGGCGCTACCTGTCGTCATCGCTGTCGCCCGAACTCAGGGGCGATCGTATCCGGCCGGCGTCGATGAGGGCTCCGCCCGCGGCGGGGGGCGACGGGGCGCTGACAAGTCGCCAGCGCGAGATTCTGCAACTGATCGCCGAGGGCCGGAGCACGCGGGAGATCGGCGAGCGCCTGTGCATCAGCATCAAGACCGTCGAGACCCATCGTGCGCAGCTCATGCAGCGACTGGGGATATTCGATGTCGCAGGCCTCACGAGACACGCGATACGGATCGGGTTGGTGTCCCCGGATGACTGAGGCCATACGCGGAGGCAATATTTAACGAATTTCCAAAAACCTCGTTGTCATCTTCGGGTCCATTGCTTCATGATATGTGCAAACCGCGCGAGAGCATGCCGAATGATTCCTCGATCCAGCCGCGATTCGAACCTGTTCGTGGGCACGCACACATTCCGCGTGCTGCTCGCCGCGCCGCCGCAGGCCGGGGACTGCATGGCCTCGTCGTCGTGGGGGCGCGTGCCCGGCGTGGAACTCGCCGGTCGGGCGGAAACCGAGAGCGATGCGGTGAAGCAGTTCCTGAAGCTGCGTCCCGACGCGATCGTTCTCGACTGGCGGCTTTCGGTCGATGAGCCCGCCCGGCTCATCGGCGTGCTGCGACGCATGGTTGCCGATGCCCGGGTGATTGCGGTCGTGCCCGATCAGGCGTCGATGCCGGCCCTCGCCGCCCGGGCACTGGGTGCCGACGTCATCGTCACCCTGCCCGATCTGTCGCGCACCCTGGTCTCGATGGCGCGCGCCGCAACTCGTCGGCGCTGAACGTGTACGCCCGCGCCTGCGTTGCGGGCCGCAACCCGATCAGCGCGATCTCGCGCGCATCAGCATCCACACACCGATCACGACCATCGGCACGCACAGCCACTGTGCCGTCGAAAGACCCATTGCCAGGGTTCCGAATATTCCCGGATCGGGGGTGCGGAAGAACTCGGCGACGAACCGCAAGCTTCCGTAGCCGATGAGGAAGACCGCCGACACGGCCGTGACAGGCCGCGGGCGTGCCGCATACAACCACAGGATCGCGAACAGCAACAGGCCCTCTCCGGCGGCCTGGTAGAGTTGCGACGGGTGGCGCGGGACGGCGTCTACCCAGGGGAAGATCATGGCCCATGGGAGGTCCATCGTGACCGGGCGACCCCACAATTCACCGTTGATGAAATTGCCGATGCGACCCGCAGCGAGGCCGGTGGGGACCAGTGGCGCGATGAAATCGGTGATCTCCCAGAATCCCTTGCCGGTGCGGCGTCCATATAGCCACATGGCGACGAGGACGCCGAGAAAACCGCCGTGGAAACTCATGCCGCCCTTCCAGATCGCGAAGATCTCAAGCGGGTTGGCCAGATAGTGGCCGGGCTGGAAGAAGATCACCTCTCCAAGGCGCCCGCCGATGATGACGCCGAGCATGCCGTACAGCAGCATGTCGTCGATATGGTGCGCCGTCCAACCCAGTTCCGGGCGCCGGGCGGCGTGCAGCCTGCCGAGTACGACGAACAGCACGAACGCGGCCAGGTACATGAGACCGTACCAATGGACCGATACGGGGCCGATGGAGATCGCGACGGGGTCGAACTGGGGGTGGGTCAGCATCGTGGGTGATGGTCCGGCGTGAGTGGGTCAGGGGACTCTAGTCGAACTGCGCGCGAAAGCGTTCGAACTCGCTGCGCAGCCAATCGACCT
>DAOMNN010000065.1:9456-14361 GCA_035443825.1 Rhodocyclaceae bacterium
CTCTAGTCGAACTGCGCGCGAAAGCGTTCGAACTCGCTGCGCAGCCAATCGACCTCCTCACGCAGACGCCGCACCTCGTCCTCGAGTTCCGCGGTCCGGCCGCGCGCGGGCGGCGTCGTACCGACTGCGACCGTCGCCACACTTGCGCAATACTGCTCGAAGGCGTCGTTCCCGCCCAGCAGGTGCGCATAGCGGATCTCCTTCGTTCCCGGCATGCGCGGCAGCGGTGTCACCATGGGTGGAAACTTGTCCGCGAGATGTTCGAGCACCGCCTCCACCGCCGCAATGTCCGCGAACGCGTGCATGCGATCGCTACGCTGCCGGATCTCTCCGGGTGTCTGTGGTCCGCGCAGTATCAGCACGGCCAACACCGCCTGCGCATCCGGCGGCAGCGAGTGGCGCAGGCGCACCAGATGCTCGTACTTGGCAACGCGGGCACTGGCCGAGTCGCGTCGCGATACCAGCTTGCGCCGCATCAGGCTGTCGACAGCCTCCTGCACGCGGTCCTGGTCCAGCGCCATCACCGGTTCGCGTGCGGTGAGCTGGTTGCAGCCGGTGACGATGGCGTTGATCGACAGGGGGTAGGCGTCCGGCGTGACGAAGGCTTTCTCCACAAGAACGCCCAGCACCCTGAGTTCGACCGGGTCGAGATCGAAGCCTTCGTCGGAATCTGTAGTCGGGGCGTTGTCGTTCATGAGGGCGTCTTCGTTGGGGCGACCGGCGTGGCTGCCTGGCCCGGACTGCCAATGATAGCCGACTCGGCGCGACGCTTCGGTCAGTTCGGTTAGAATTGATGTTCGCAATTGCCGGCACAGGCTGTCGGCGGCGTCATTGAAATACTGCCAGAGCCGAGGACATCATGCCCCAATACCGTTCCCGCACTTCGACTGCCGGCCGCAACATGGCCGGTGCGCGCGCCTTGTGGCGCGCCACCGGCATGAAGGACGGCGACTTCGAAAAACCAATCATCGCGATCGCCAACAGCTTCACCCAGTTCGTCCCCGGTCACGTGCATCTCAAGGATCTCGGTCAGCTGGTTGCGCGCGAGATCGAGGCCGCCGGTGGCGTGGCCAAGGAGTTCAACACCATCGCCGTGGATGACGGGATCGCGATGGGCCATGGCGGCATGCTCTACTCGCTGCCGTCGCGCGAACTCATCGCGGACAGCGTCGAATACATGTGCAACGCCCACACCGCCGACGCGCTGGTGTGCATCTCCAACTGCGACAAGATCACCCCCGGGATGCTGATGGCCGCACTGCGCCTGAACATCCCCGCCATCTTTGTGTCCGGTGGCCCGATGGAAGCGGGTAAGGTCAAGTGGGAGTCCAAGGTGTACGCGGTCGATCTGGTCGATGCGATGGTGAAGGCTGCGGATAGCGCCTGCTCGGACGAAGAGGTCGCAGAGATCGAGCGTTCCGCCTGTCCGACCTGCGGGTCGTGCTCCGGCATGTTTACCGCGAACTCGATGAATTGCCTGACCGAAGCACTCGGCCTGTCGCTCCCGGGCAACGGCACGGTGCTGGCAACCCATGCGGACCGGCGAGAACTGTTTCTCCGTGCAGGGCGCACCATCGTCGACATGGCACGTCGCTATTACGAGAAGGACGATGCATCGGTGCTGCCGCGATCGATCGCCAGCTTCAAGGCCTTCGAGAACGCGATCACCCTGGATGTCGCAATGGGGGGTTCAACCAATACCGTGCTGCACCTGCTCGCGGCTGCCAGCGAGGCCGGCGTCGACTTCACGATGAAGGACATCGACCGCATTTCGCGCCGGATACCGTGCCTGTGCAAGGTCGCCCCGGCGGTGCCGGATGTGCACATCGAGGATGTTCATCGTGCCGGCGGCATCATGGCCATCCTGGGCGAACTCGACCGCGCCGGTTTGCTGCATAGCGACGTGCCCACGGTGCACAGCAAGACCATGGCCGAATCGCTGCACCGCTGGGACGTGATGCAGGCGCACGACAATTCGGTGTTCGATTTCTACCGCGCCGCACCGGGCGGGGTGCCGACGCAGCAGGCGTTCTCGCAGGACCGGCGCTGGAACGAACTCGACATGGACCGCACCGGGGGCGTGATTCGTGATCGGGCGAATGCCTTCACCGAGGACGGCGGTCTGGCGGTTCTGTACGGCAACATCGCCGAGAAGGGCTGCATCGTCAAGACCGCCGGTGTCGACGAATCGATCTGGGTCTTCAGCGGGCGCGCCCGTGTCTTCGAGAGTCAGGAGGATGCGGTTACCGCCATCCTGGCCGATCGTATCGTGGCAGGCGACGTGGTGGTGATTCGCTACGAAGGTCCCAAGGGCGGGCCCGGCATGCAGGAGATGCTCTACCCGACCAGCTATCTGAAGTCCAAGGGGCTGGGCAAGGAATGCGCGCTTCTGACCGACGGGCGATTCTCGGGTGGCACCTCGGGCCTGTCGATCGGCCACGCATCCCCGGAGGCGGCGTGCGGCGGGGCGATTGCGCTGATCGAAGAGGGCGACGTGATCGAGATCGACATTCCCGCCCGGCGCATCCATCTCGCGATTCCCGACGAAGCGCTCGCGTCGCGTCGTGCGGCGATGGAACGCATGGGCGCCAAGGCATGGAAACCGGCATCGCGCGAGCGTGTCGTTTCGGCCGCGCTGCAGGCCTATGCGGCCTTGACCACGAGTGCGGACACTGGCGCCGTACGCGATGTGAGCCAGCTGTTTCGGTGAGTTCCAAGACCTTTGTTGACCGCCTTCCGACTGCCAACTACTATCGCGCACATGGACAGCGAACTGGCGCAACTTGAGAGTCGGGTCGAGCAACTCGTAGGCCTGTACGAAGCGGGCAAGGCAGAGGCGCGCGAGTTGCGCATGCGGGTGACGGCGCTCGAAGCGGAAAACCGCCGGCTCGGACAGAAGGTGGCCACGGCCGCCGAGCGGCTCGAAGCGCTGCTCGAGCGCTTGCCGGAGGATTGATGTGACCAACGACATGCTCGACATCAGGCTGTTCGGCAAGGAGTACCGGGTCGCATGCAAGCCGGAAGACCGGGACGGGCTGCTCGAAGCGGTGGCCTATCTGGATGGAAAACTTCGTGATCTGTCCGCGCGGACCAGTTCCTCGGGCGAGAAACTCGCGGTCATGACCGCGCTCAATATTGCGCATGAGTTTCTGCAGTTTCAGCGCTCAGGCGGGTTTGACATGCCGACCCTGAAGCGTAGAATCGAATTCATGAACGCACGTCTCGACGGAGTGCTCGCCCAGCAGGAAAAGTTGTTCTGACGGCAGTTGCGGGTGTAGTCGAAACCGGGAGTGTGCAAGGGTCAATCCCCTGCAGTGTTCGTCGAAGTCGTAGATTCCTTGGACCAATGTCGAGAGACATGGTTGCGGACCGATGAAACCGCTGGTGTGCACGCCCCTAGCCGGGCGAGCCTGATGCGGAAGGAAAGCGACCACCCTGAACCACAGGTTCAGGATGCCCGGCGGAAACGGCACAGGCGGGGGACCAAAAAAGCGAGGCGCGGGTTTTTTGACCCGCGCCTCGCTTTTTCACGTGGCGGAATGTGTGCGACCTGAGCCTGTGGTCGGGCACGCGCGCCAATGCGCGCCCGACACGCCTGCCGGATCTCCGGCGTCGCCTGCAACTCCAGGACGCCTGATGTGCGCAGCCGTGTCTCGTCAGGATGCGAGGTGGTCATAGAAATCGCGAAACGCAGCCGAGGTTTTCACGAGTTTGTTCATGGTCTCGCGTTCCAGCTCAAGGCAGAAAGTATCTTCGAGGGTCCGGTAGCGCGCATGTCTTGTGCTTCGCGATACAGCCGCGCCTGTCACGAAGCAGTCGCCCGGGCCGAGTTCCCTCCTACAGGAAGAGGCGGCCGACGATTCGGCGATTCTCCCTTGCTTGACGATGTAAAGGTTGTCCGTCGCGCCGTCATCCGATGTCTCGATTTCCGACCCGCGCGGATAGTAGGCGATGCGCAGGCGCTTGGCGAGAAAGTGGAGATGCGAGGGCTGCATGCCCGAAAAGGGAGAGTGGACGCGCAGAAATCCGATCAGCGACGCGAGGACTTGCGGTGGCTGGGCGCCGGAGACCTGGATGAAGTTCGGTGCGTGCATGAGGTTTGAATGGTTGCCTGGATGTGCTAGTAAAGCAATCGACATGCCGGATCGCAAATCCTTGCCGCTCAAGCAGATGTGCCCCGGACACGACCCTGGTGGCTGTTACGCGAAGTAGCATGTGCTACCAAGAGTAACGTCACTCTGGGTGGATTCGAGTGCCGGCCAGGCAGGCGAGGGACTCATGGCAAAAATGCCCCCGGCAGGCCGCTCTCGCCCTATAATCGTTCAGGCTACGTACTCAAGGATTGCGAACAGAAGTGTCCGGACAGCAAAGACAAGGCATGCGCAAAGTCGTTCGACGTCAGCCCTCCCACGACGAGGAGCCACGGGGGCTTGGGTTCTCACTGAGGTCACTGCGTTCACTACGCCCGGCGGAGTGGTTTCGGGGCATCGTCGATTATGTTGGCCTGGGGCGGACACGACGCCGTCTGGACCCGATCACCACCTCCTCCGGCCTGACTTATTTCCTGCAATCGCGCTCGAGCTTCGTCGCGCAGACATCGCTGTATGGCTATCTGCGAACGCGCGCCGGAATGCGCTATCCGGAACTGTTCGACGATGATCCCTTCGTCGAGGGGATCAACATCGCGAAGTGGCATATCTGGCTGGATTGCCTGTCCGACGTCTCCGTTTATGCCGGAGGGCTCATGGTTCGCAATTCCGGTGCCTCGGGCGAAGATGTGGGCGAACTCATCCAGCGGCTCGTCGGCGATATTCTCGATGAGACGGGTGTTCCGCAGGAGGCCGGCGCCGAGTTCGCGGCACATGCCCAGCGTGTCCGGGAAAGGCTCGCTGCCTGCGACTGGAC
>DAOMNN010000065.1:14461-18098 GCA_035443825.1 Rhodocyclaceae bacterium
CCATGCATCAGACGGGTACGTTGTTTGCGCTCTATCGATCGCAGTACGACGCGGCCGGATGGGGGGGTGCCGTCCCGCAGGTCGCTCAGCTGCTGATGCAGCATATGCGTGAGCAATTGTCCGTGCAGTTCCTCCAGGGTGGTTGCATCGCCGTCGGGCAGACGGCCCGCAGCCCGCGCGTCGCGGAGGCGCTGGGGCGTCGTGGTGGCCCCGGAACCTGATCGCAGTGCCAGCGTCCTGGCCACTTTTACCAATGAAAGCAGGCCGTCCCGTTTGAGATCGGCGCGCCCGTCATCCGTGACGAGTCGCCCCAGGACGTTGTAGCGAGGAGCGAAGGCAGCGGCCGAGTCGGCCAGCAGAGCCATGACCTCAGGTGAGGCCGCAGCCGTGGCGATTGCTTTCGCGTGCAGGGTGCGCACCAGATCGGTATCGCCCGCGACCGGAGCGAGGTCGAAGAAGATGTCCGCTTTGACAAGATCCTTCAGGCGGGGGTGGTTCAACCAGTGGTCGATCCGCTGCGACCACTGTTCCAGGGAGCCGCGCCAGTCGGGGTTCGATGCCATCACTCCGCCAGGGCAGAAGTGGACGCCTGCGGCATCGAGCAATTCACTGATGACGGTGCCGAATTCGGCGTACCAGGCATCATCGGAGGCGCTCCCGGCATGGATGAGTGCATTGTCCTGGTCAGCGGCGAGAAGGCTTTCGCCACGTCCACCGGAACCGAGCAGGAGCAGACACCAGGCGGCTGGCGGGGGTCCATGCCCCTGGGCTTGCATGCGCGAGAGCGAGAGTTCTGCGACTCTTCGCATGAGTGCACGCAATTCGGTCGATACGATGCGCGCAACGCCTTGTCCATTCAGGCCTTCGGAAACGAGTCGCGACGCGATCTCCGGAAGGCGGGCATAGGCGGCGGCAAGGCTCGGTGGGTCGTCGGCCGCCACCAGTGCGTCGCTGAGCATGTCGGCGCCGCGCGCGCGGTGCTGCAACAGGTCGCGCTGTGACACCATTCCCAGGGCCGCACCGGTATCGTCGCTGATGCACAGGTGGCGAATGCCGAGCCGGTCCATGCGGGCCAGCGCGCGATACAGCAGTTCATCGCCGTCCATCGTGGCGACCGGCGCGCTCATCGCCGCGACCACGGGGGTCGAATCGAGCTCGACTTCAGCCTGTGCGACGACGCGCAGGAGGTCGCGCTCGGTCAGAATGCCCACCGGAGGCTGGTCCGCTGCACCTACAAGCAGGGCGCCGATGCGGCGTTCGGTCATTGTTCGGGCCGCATCGCGCAGGCTGGTAGCGGGATCGATCATGAACGCGGGTGAGCGCATCAGCTCGGACAAGCGTCGTTCGAAGGCATAGCGGTCGATTCGTTCGGCGATCGCTCCGTGGCGCGATGCATCGGCAGGCGCGTCGGACGTCGTGACCCAGCCGGCCTCAGCCTCGTTGCGGGCTATGGTCCCGCGACGTGCGCACAATGCCTGCGCCTCGCCCAGCGTACGAATGCCTCGCTCGCGCAACAGGTGCAGCAGTCGGACCCACGCCCGGGACGTGCCCACACAGTCCCCCATCGCGCTATGCCGACCTTCGACCTGAATGCCGAGCTTCTTGAGCACGGCCTCCAGTTCGAGATCGCGAAAAGCGGGGTCCAGTGCGCTCGAAACCTGTGCGATGTCGAGCATGGGTATGTCATGCCACGGAAGACCTGCGCGGCTTGCTTCGGAGCGCAGGATCGCGAGATCGAAGCCGATGTGATGACCTACGGCGCAGCGAGCGTGCAGCATGGCGAGCAGATCGGGAGCGACGTCGGCAAAGGCGGGCGCCCCGCTCACGCTGGTATCGTCCAGCCCATGAATGCGCGTGACCCGCGGCGGGATCGGCACCCCCGGATCGACGATGCGATCGAGTCGAGGAACGTCCTGCGGTGTCTCTCCCACCATGGCGATCGCGCCGATCTGCACCACGCGATCGCTGCGCACGTCCAGCCCGGTCGTCTCCACATCGAGTATCAGCACCGGCAGCGCAATCAGCGGGGTGTGGGCCGAAGGCGGAAGAGGGGTGCTCATGAGCCTGCTCGATGGTGGAGGCCGGCTGTTTCGCGCTAGTTCGCCAGCATTCTGCCGAGTTGGTAGATGCCCCTCGAAATCTCCCCTTCGAGCGGGAACGACAGCATGCCCATGACCGAGTAGCCGAGCATCCATGGCATTACGTAGAAGCGGAACATGAAGAAAAACCACGCGACGTAGAGCGGCACCATCGCGGGGATCAGAAAAGCGGGGGTGATCGGCGCGAAAAGGCGAATCAGCGGGTTCGTCACCTTGATGAAGAAGCGACTGAAGAAAAATTTGCTCTCCTCGGGCAGAAACAGGCGCATGCCGAATCGGCCGATCAGGGTCCACATGATCATGCCCAGGACGTAGTCGATGGCAATTGCCCATGGAGGAATGTTCTCGATCATCATTTCATTTCACTCAATGCAGCGGGTTGATTCCATTGTGCCGAATACTCGGTACGACGTGCCCGACGGCGTTCGATGCTAATGCGCAGATGCGTGGCATACGACGGCTGCGCTCGCCGGGAATCGGGTAACTGGCGTTACCAAGTATCTCAGAAAACCGATTTTCTTCTGGCATGTTCCTGACGCAGCAAAGAAAAGGCCGGGGCGAGTATCCTCGCCCCGGCCCGTGCGTGCCTTGTCAGCTACGCATTGGGTAGCACGTCAGGCCTTGGCGGGGATGATGCTCTCGCCGCGCGGAATGCGCACTTCGTCGACCATGCGCTGGATCTCCTCATCCGGCGCCGGCGTGAGCAGGCTCACCACGACCATTGCGACCAGGCTCGCGGCCGTGCCGATGATACCGAAGCGCAGGTCATTCAGGCCGAGCCACTGCTCCATGCCGCTACGCACCGCGATCAGGTACCACCAGCCCACGCCCAGACCGACCACCATGCCGGCGATTGCCCCGGCGCGGTTGGCGCGCTTCCACCACACGCCGAGCACCAGCGGGAAGAACAGGCCCGACATCGCGAAGCAGAACGCCCACGCGACCGCACCGAGGATCCCGGTGAGCTTCATACTCGCGACCAGCGCACCACCAGCACCGATGACGAGCAGCAGGATGCGTGCGGTCATCAGACGCTTCTTGGTCTCCGCCTTCGGGTCGATGATCTTGTAGTACAGGTCATGCGACAGGGCGTTGGCCATTGCGAGCAGCAGGCCGTCCGCGGTGGACATCGCGGCGGCCATGCCGCCGGCAGCCACCAGGCCCGAGATCACGTACGGCAGGCCGGCGATTTCCGGCGTAGCGAGCACGATGATGTCCGGGTTGAGGAAGAACTCATTGACCTGCAGGATGCCGTCGGCGTTGCTGTCCCTGACCGCGATCATGCCGATCGAGGACCACTTCTGCACCCATTCCAGCGCCAGCACCTGTTCGATCGGATCGCCGATGATGGACGTCGGCAGGTTCGGGTCGATCAGCTGCAGCTTGCTGAACGTCGCCAGCGCGGGGGCCGAGAAGTACAGCAGGAAGATGAAGAACAGCGACCAGGCGACCGAGTTGCGCGCGTCACGCACCGAGGGGGTGGTGAAGTAGCGCATCAGGATGTGCGGCAGTGACGCGGTACCGATCATCATGCACGC
>DAOMNN010000066.1:0-18089 GCA_035443825.1 Rhodocyclaceae bacterium
CCGGGCGCAGGCCGGCGATGCCGCCGGTGTGATAGCGCGGCGCGCCGGCGAAGGCGAACGCCGGAATGCGGCGGAACTGGCCACCGGCGCCGACCACGCCGCCAGAATGCTTGAGCAGGCCGGAGAAGAAACCCCCGATACCACCACCCGAACCGCCGAACATCCCGAGAATCGACTCCGCCAGACGTTGCGAGGCGATCTTGTTGATCTCCGTGATGACCGTACGCGCAAAGGCGCGGAAGGCCTCGCCGGCGGTCTTGGTGCCCATGGCGAAATCGTGCAGCGCATTGGACAGCCCCGACTCGAACGCGGCATTGATACGCAGCGCGACGTCGTCAGCGGTAACAGCAAGCTCCTGCAGGCGCACTTCGAGCTGGCGCACGCGCTCAATGGCCATCGGGTCACCGGTGGCAGCGGCAAGTTCGAGCATGAGCGGGATCAGCCGCTGCACCTCCTCGGCCGTGCGCTGGTGCAATTCGACCAGCTCGCGGCGGGCCTGCGTCTCGGAGAGCAAGCCCGTCTGGCGCTGCACACCGATGCTCTGCTCCTGGGTGGCCATGCGCTCCATGGCCAGCGCTACTTCCTGCTGGATCTGGTCGAGCTGCGCGCGGGCGGCCTCGACGTCGAAGAGGCGCCGCACCAGCGCCTCGCCCTGCGCGTCGCCCTCGGCCTGCAGGCGGGTGAGCAGTTCGCGGTATTCGCGTTCGATCGCCATGCCCCGCGCCTGGGCAGTCTGGCCGGTGAGCTCGAGCAGGCGGATGCGCACTTGGTCGAGTTGACGCGCGAGATCCCGCTCGGCCGTCGCCTGGTCGCGGGCGGCCTGCCCGGCGATGGCGGCGCGATCGCGCTCGAGGATGGTGATCTGCCCGGTGAGCGCGATCTGCTGCTCGCGCGCTCGCGTGAGCGCCACGGCCGACGCCCGCGCCTCGGCATCGGTGGCCGCCGACGCGCTCGCCGCGGACGATTCTTCGCGGCGCGCCTGGGCGAGCATGCCGCGCAGGCGGTCGAGTTCGGCATCGATCGAGGCGGCCTGCAGCCGGGCGCGCTCGGAAAAGTACGCGGCCGTGCTGGTCAGCCCGTCCTGGTAGGCGCGGTCGAGGTCCTGCAGCTGCCGGGTGATCGCGTCGCGCAGCAGCGCGGTATGGCGATCGAGCAACGCCCGGGTGACGTCGATGGGAGGGACGGCAAAACCGATCGCACCGCCGCCGGTACCAGAACCCGTGCCCGACGGGGTGGAGGCCGGAGCGCTGCCGCTCATCATCAGATCGGCCAGGGCGACCCGCTGACGGCGCAGGGCGGTAATCTGCGCCTCGGCGGCTTCGAGCTCAGTGCGCAAGGTTTCGGTGCTGGCGAATGGATTGATGCGCAGCACGCGGGGGCGCGCGAGTTCGTCGTTCAGCGCCCGCACGCGATCATGCAGGCCGGCGATTTCCTCGTCGAGGCGCTCGACCGGATCGGCCGAACCGTGGATCGAGCGGGCGAAGTTCTCGCCGAACATCTGGGCAAGGCCGACAAAATGGGTCAGTGCTTTGGCAGCGCCGGCAAAACCGTTGATGAGTGCCGTCGTAAGTGCATTGGCAGCGGCGATCGTGCCAGGATCCGACAGTAGTCGCGTCAAGTCCTCCAGCGCATTCTTCGCGCCCGTGAGTCCGCCGCCGTCGGCCTCGAGCAGATCGCCGAAGGCATTACCCAGGGCCTTGAGCGCACCGCCGAAGGTGTCGCGCGCAGCTTTTGCGGCGCCGCCGTACGACTCTTCCAGGATGCCGAGGATGACGGCCTGCGCTTCACCCTCGCGGCCGGCCTCGACCAGGGCACGGATGGTGGCGCGCACCTCGCGCGTGAATGCGGCGCCGAAGCCCTGGTGTGACAGCGCCTCGGCCGCCTTAAGGGGCGACTCGAGCGCCTTGCCGATAACCTCGGCCGACTGCTCGAGGCCGATGTTCAGGCGCGCCGACTGATCGAGCACCGCCTGCAGCGCCCGCGGAAACTGATCGCCGACGATGCCGGTGTAGGTCACCAGGCGCGCCTGGGCCTCGATGATGGCCTCGTCGCCAAAGGTCGTTACCTTTTGCAACTCGCCGGCCATGCTGACCAGCTGGTCGCGGGTAAAGCCCATCGCCTCGCCCGTGGAACGCAGCGCAGTTTCGAGCTGCTTAACCGCCGCCTCCTGGCGGATGGTGTTATCGATAACCGCCTTGATCGAGAACGCCGCGCCCAGCCCAGCCAGCGCGCCCTGCAGGGACAGCGCTGCACTCTTGACGCCCTGCAAACCCTTCGTTGCGCTGTTGAGCGCCGCCCGGCTCTTGTCCTCGGCGGTGATCTCGTATTTGGCGCGCGCCTGTCGGGTCATCAGCGCAGCCCCTGTTGCGTGCGCAGCAGCTCGATCTGCCGCAGGGCTTCGCGAGCCCACTCCTCACGGGCGGCCTGATCCATCGGACGTTCGACGCGTTCCTGCACGAACACCCGCGGGATCGACGGACCGTACAGCTCGACAATGGGCAGGCGGTGCCGCCCGACGCGCTTGTACGCGCCACGGTGCCCGCTGGACATTGTGGCTATGAATGCGCCGGGGATCAGGCGCCGGCCGTCCTGAGTGCGGTACGTGACGCCGCGCTGGGTTTGACGGGCCGCCAGATCGATGATCGGGATTCGCGCGCCGCGCGCACTTACCGATGCCGTCCAGTCGGTGCGGCGGGCGAGCTTGAGACTCATCGCCGAACGGATACGCTTCTGGCGGATGCCGGGCAGTTCCTTGGCGATGCCCCGCACGGCAGCGGTCTGCGCCTTGCGGATAGCCTTGTTCGAGGCGCGGGTGACGACCGTGGCGGTCCCGTTCTTCATGCCGCGCAGGGCCCGCTCGACTTCGCGCACATCGGCCTTGACGTCATACCGGAGTGTCATCGTCTCCCCTTTCGGTCATTGCGGCCGCGAGGTCGTCGGGCGACGCTCGCGTCCCCAGCGCCATGGCCTGCAGCATGGCGAGATTGCGCGCGGCTTCCTGCCGTTCGACGGCGACGAGGAGCCGAGTGATGCGAGGCAGCGGGTAGTCCAGTACGGCGTCGAACGGGTGACCATGGCTCACGAGCCGCTGGATGGCGTCGGCCCAGCTCGCAGGCTCGCCAGGCGTGCCATCGCCCCGATCATCTCCGGGGCCACCCGTCGGGCGAAAAAATCCGCGTTCACCTCGATCACCGCAGCCGCCAGCACAACCAGCGCGTCGAGACCGATCTCGTCGCCGATGAACGCCTCCGGTTGGCGCGTGGCGATGGCCACGGCCTGGATGACGTGGTCGGTGTGGCGCTCCACGAGATCGAGCAGGCGCTCGCCCTGCAGGTCGTTGAGCGCGAGACCGCCCAGGGCCGCCTGCAGCGGGCGCACCGCAGCGACGAAGGCGGGAAGCTGGCGCGGACTGAGCGGGCGGACGGGAATCTCCCGCCCGCCCGCCGGCACCGTGCGCGGTTCCGCGATGAGATCGTCGAGCTCTTCCGACATCGCTTACACCGGCCGGCCGTTGAGATACACCGCCGAGCGGCCATCGCCCGGAGTGTTCACCGACACCGCAAAGCCCATCTGCTGGACGGTGTCGCGGCTCTTGAAGGCGAACTCGCCGTCGGGCTTCATGACCACGTCGGGCAGGTACAGGTCGCGGTTCTGGCCGCGCGTGTTGTGGGCGACGTAGCGCAGCGCGCCGGTCTTGGCGCCGAGGTCGTTGCTGCTGACCTGGTCCCACGAGGCGACCGTACGGTTGAAGTCGCCCTGCAGGACGGTGTCGTTGGCGATACCGCCGCCAGGCACGATATAGATGCGGGCGAGCTCGAGGTCGACTTCGTAGTCGTCGTCGAGCGTGAAGACGTTGGGCGTGACTGCGTCGTCATGCACGACCAGGCCGGTGATCTGGCGCACGCCGGTGGGGTAGTCGTCGTTCACGCCGAGCTGATACCACCGCCCTTGCTGTACGCCGTTGCCGGCGTTGATGGGCGTGTCCTCGACCGCGCCGGCCGTGGTGCTCAGGATGGCGGCCTGTGCGATCAGGAAGATCGCGAAGTTCTCGGTGCTCATGTCCTTGAGCGTCAGCGCCGCATCGCGCGTGACGCGGATCGCGACGTCCATGTGCTTCTCGGCGATGGGGCCGTCGGAGCTGTAGTCCTCCAGGCTCTCGGAGGCGACGGTGAGCGAGAATCCCGGAGTTTCCGCCAGGTAGCGTTCGCCGGTCAGGCTGCCGTCGGCGGCGTGCTCGTCGAAATAGACGTAGCCGGCGCCGAGCACGATGTTCTTGGTTGCAGGTTTCATGGTTCAGTCTCCAAACGTTTCGTGGTACTCGACGCGCAGGACGACCTGCGCCATGCCGATGCTCGCCCCGGGGGCGGGCATCAATTTGGTGGTGCTGTCCAGCCGCATGGCCGACACGGTGCCGCCGAGGGTGTCGGGCAGGTCCGGCGTGGGGCGGTAGCAGGCGCGCAGCAGGTCTTCGCGCAGGTCCATGAGGTCAGGCAGCGGGTTCGCCTGATCGACCTCGCGCCAGCCTTCCAGCACGAAGGTGCTGACCATTTGCGGTTCGGTGCTGGTTTCGTCGTCGTCGACGTAGTCGGCATCGTCCTCGGGCTGGGTGATGACGATCGCCGGCAGCGTATCGGTCTGGGTGTCGAAGACCTTGCCCTGCAGCACGCGCGCGCCGGCGTCAGTGTGGTAGCCGTTGGCGATGAGGATCTGCGCGGCACGAACGCGCAGGGCTTCGAGGATGTCCTTGTCCTTCATCGCAGCACCAGCGCCTGGACCACGTCGCCGTCATCCTCGATGACGCGGTCGATCTTCCACACCCGCGTGCCGGGGGCGAGCTCGGCCACCACGGCACCGCGCACCGGGGCCGGCACCTGGGCAGCGATGAAGCTCAGCGCGGTGCGCCGGTCGATCGCCTGGCCGTAATCGCCAATGACCTCGACGTTGCGATCCTCCATCACGCGGCACGGCACGGGATCGTCCGTGCCGGTGGTGTAGGTGGCGTCGATGCCGTGGTCGGCGAACATCAGCGGGATGTCGATCGAGAATTCCACGCATTACTCCCCGGATGGGTCCTTCTCATCCTTCTGGTCAGACTGCTCGGCGGTCGTCGTCTTGCCAGCGCGCGACTTGCGCACACGCTCGGCGGCCTTGAGCATCTCGGCCGATGCGGTGTAGATGCCGCCGCGCGAGGGATCGTCCTTGCGCACGGTGTAGAGCGCGCGGCCGCTCTGCACCAGGGTTCGGGCGATGTCCTTGCTGACTTCGGGCATCTCGGCCGGGCCCTGATGGACCCCGCCGCGATCGTCACCCAAATTGACGATCGTGGCTTCGATGATGAGTACTTTGGGCATGAGTGTTCTCCGTGTGTCCACCGCGCCCCGGGGCAATCCCCGGGGGCGAGCTGCTGCCGGTGGTGGTTATGCGGTCAGGGCATCCTTCATCGCGGCGAACGAGGCGACGCGACGCAGGGCGATATCGACATCCTGCAGCGCGACGACGCGGCGGGTGCCAGTCGTGGAGTGCGTGTAGGGGTCGAGCATGATGTCGAGCCCGCCCCACATGCCGATGACCATGTCGGCAAAGTTGCCGAAGACGATGGCCGAGCAAACACCGACCGCATCTCCCTTGGTCAGGGTGTTCGGCACCGAGTTGGTGACGTGGGCGTCGTAGCCCAGCACCTCGCCGATACCGCGCTCACGCCCGGACGTCCACACCGGCTTGCCGTTGGTGCTGGCGAACTCCTGCGTCTTGCGCAGCTTGCCGCGCACGCGCGTGTTGGTGAGGTAGCCCAGGGCGCCGACGTCGGCATTGGCGTTAGCCACAGACGTTTCCAGATCCACCATGTGGTCGTAGGTGGGCGCCGCGCCATGCGTTCCGCCAGGCACCGAGCCGATGCCGCTGGTGTTGAGCAGGCCGGTCGGCTCGTTGCTGTCGCCTGAGCCGTTGATCGCGGCAGCCTGGATGGTCTGTCCGACCACGGCGGCAAGGTCGGCCCGCACGAAGGCCTCGACGTCAATCGACGACTGGAGGAGCAGGCGGCGGCTGTAGTCGGTGAATGCGCCGACCGTCTTCGGGGTGAGCGGCACCTGCCCGATGGTTTGCTGCGACTCGGTCGGTGCGTTGCCCTCCGCCACCCAGTAGCCGGTGGCAGCACCGGTTTGCGAAGGGATGGCGACGTTGCCCGACAGACCACGCAGCCAGGTGATCCCGAGCCGGTCGAGCACCATCGCGTTCCGCAGCAGCTCGATGAAGCTCGATGACAGCAGCTCGGTCGCGACCAGATTCCCGCCGGCGGTCGGCGTGCCGACGACCAGATCGCGGAAAGCCTCGTGAGACCCGCGGCGGGCACGCTCGATGAGCTGGCGTGCGACGAGCGCAGAGGCCATGTCGGGGATCTGGATGCCGCGCGCGAGCACGTCGAACGGGATCGTGATGGCGGCCTCGCGCTCCTTGGGCATGCCCTCGCGCTTGTCCTGCGCCGCACGCGAGCACTCGGTTTCGAACGGGGCGAGCTTGTCGGCATGCGCCGGGTCGGACGCGGCGAGCAGCACGCGGCAGAAGCTGAACGCCTTGACCTCGCGCTCGCTCATGCCGATTTCGGGCGACTCGGCCGGCCGCAGCTTGCCCGAGGCCTGCAGGCGCTCGAGCACCAGGGCGCGGAAGTTGTCCACGGTCGTGCCGTTGTCGACGGCCTGGTCGGCCAGCTCGGTCACGCCGAACTGGCGGCCCATGGCGGCGATGTCGCGCATGCGCTCGCGCTCGGCCTTCAGTGGGTCGTCGGCGGAGCGAACGGTGTCCTCGGCGCGTACGGTGGACTTGTCGGCGGTGGCGGTGTTGTGGTCATCCGCCGGGGTATCGGTGGGTTTCATGGAGCGTTCTCCTTGGGTTGCGCCCGCGGCGGGCAGATCCACCACGCGATAGCGCGGCGGGTTGGAATCGTCGGCCGAGCGACCGAGGCCGACCGTGTGGTCGGCGGGGATATCGACGAGCGAGATCTCGAACGGCGTCCATTTGGTGACGCGGTATTCGTCCGGCTTGTTCTCGCCATTGGCGCGGGTGAGCGTGCGTTCGTCGATCGAGTAGCCGATCGACACGTTGCGCACCAGGCCGTCGGCGATGTCTTGCCGCAGGTCGGCCAGCGCATCGCGGCGGCTGATGACCAGATCGGCCTGCAGCCGTCCGTCTTCTAGCCAGGCCTTTTCCACGGCGCCGATGCCGGCCAGCGGCGTTTGGCCATGGTTGTTCCAGCGGCTGTGATTGGCGAGCACGGCGGCGCCGCCGTTGAGGCGGTCGAGCACGACTTCGCCGTCCTTGTGGCCAAGCACTTCGATCCACGGCTCTTCCCACCAACTCGCACGCAGGTAGGGCGTTTCGCTCGATGCGGACAGGCGCAGCCGCAACAGGCCGTCGTCGGGTGCGCCAGGCGCGGCATCGCGAATGGTCAGGGTGGCGGGCAGGCTGCGATGAAGCGTGCCGTCGATGCGTTGCCGCCGGTTCGGGGTGTCGGTTGCAGTCGTCATGGTGGGCAGTCTCGTTCGATAGGGGGTCAAAAACTAGGCAAAGAATGTCCGCGTCAATCGGCGTCCTGATCGGGGCCGGCGCCGCCACTCGATGCCGTCCCCTGGGGGGCATCGAGCGAACCGAACATTTCCTCCTCCTGGGCGATCTCGGCGGCGAGCTCGTCGGGATCGACGCCGTCTTCGAGCCATACGCGGTGCCGGCTCGTGGTCTTGTTGCGCAGCTTGATGTCGTTGGAGCGTGCCGCCTTGAGCGGGTCGAGCGGTGCCCAGCGCCGGCCCTGCCATGTGGCGGCGGCAAGATACTCTGCGATGCGCGCGGGCCGCAGGCGCGCGTCGGACAACACGAGGTATGGCAGCAATCGGGGAAACACGCGGGTATGCAGCCAGCGCTTGAGTCGGCGCTGCGTCTTCTTGTGGTGTTCGCGCTCGCCGAGGATGCCAACCTGCGCCGACGAGTAGTTGACCGCCTCGAGGTCGTTGCCGATGCTCACGTACGACATGCCGCGCCCGGCCGCCCAGGCGCGCACGTGGCCCTTGATGTAGCCCTCGGCGGAAACCTCCGGCCATTTGGACTCGAACGGCTGAAACTGGTAGCCCTGCGGCAGGGTGTCGAACTGCCCTGGCATGGTCGTGGCGTAGCGCTCGGCGGCGATCTGGATCTGCAGCAGATCGGCTTCGGTCAGCTCGCGCCCTTCGGCCTGGGCCTCGGCGATGACCTTGGCGACGACCTTGTCGGCAAAACCCGCCGGCGCCTCCCCGCTGGGTGAGAAGAAAAAGCCCTGTCGCTTGGCGGCATTGGCGCTGGCCACCGCGGCAGACTGCTCGAAGTCGTGCAGCATCCAGAGCCGGCGCGCGCCCACCGACAGCCACGGCACGCCACGCAACTGGCCCGGCTCCTCGATCAGGAAGCGGTGCTCGATCTCGTCGGCCGGCACGCGCACGTGACGGCCCACGGTGACGTAGGCGCTCGGCAAATCGCCAGAGCGGGACATCTGCAGCCAGTAGGCGACCGGGCGGCCCTCATCATCGATCTCGATCCCCATGCGGATGCGGCGGCCGCTGTACTCCTGGTTGAGCGTGACATCGAGCAGCATCGGGTCGATGAACTGGACCTGGTAGCCGAGCGGGCCACGGCCCGGCATGTGCCGATACAGGATTTCGCCGCGTCGCGCCAGGGTATTGATGGCGAGGGTTTCGATGTCGGCCCAGCTCATGCCGGACACATCGGCCTCGTCGCCCCATCGAGCGAACGCCGCTTCCAGCGCATCGTTGGTGTCCTTGTCCGCGCGGCGGGCGCTGTCACCCTGGGCCGGACGCATGACGCCCATCTGCAGCCGGATGCCATCCGGGCCGAGCACGTTGTCGTCGAGCTCGATCAGGTAGCGCTGCGCCCAGTCGTTGTTGCGTGCCAGGCCGTTGGCCCGCGCCCACAACGTGGGTAGTTGCTGCGCCAGGCTCTCGTTGATCGGCGTCAGGGTGGTCGACCAGGACTCGGTCCATGCGGGCGTCTCGGCGGTCTCGAAGCTGCGCTGCGCCGTGCGCTGAGTCTGCAGAAACTGACCATGCACCGCGGCCGCCACCGCCTGGGTGCGCGATTCGAGCCATGCGGTGCGCGGTTCTGACGGGTTGTCAGCGGAGCGAAACAGGCGCGAGAACAGGCCCATGGGTCAGAACCTCGTGAAGATGCGCTCGGGCGCGTAGCCGTTGAGCGCCGCGGCGCGCGCGCGCTCGGCAGTGACTTCGCGTTTGTAGTGCTCGATGATCGCCCGCAGTTCGTCGGCGGAGCGAAACGTCATCTGGCGGCCGTTGATGGTGTAGCCCGCGACATGCAGGCGGCCGCTGGCGAGATAGGCAGCGAGTGCGGCTTCGGCATCGGCGAGCGCACGCTCCGCATCGGTGCGCCCGTCGAGCTGGGCGACGGTGGCGAGGTTAGGCTGCACGTGCAGCACGACGGGGGCCAGGGTGACGCGCTCCTCGTCTTCGCCGACGGTGCGGGTGAGCACGCGCACGAGTGTGGCGCGGCCGGCGGTCCAGGCTTCGGTCGCAGTGGCAGGGATCGTGACGCGGTAATCGCCGGCCTCCTCGACCGCGGCTACCGCATAGGCGGACGCGGTCGGCCAGAGGATGCGCACGGTGAGCTGCCAGCCGGCGGCGGGCGGATAATCAGGCAGGGATTCGGTCCAGCTCGCCGAGTCGCCTGCACGGATCTGGGTCGGAGTGCTCATGCAGCGCATGCTGCCCGCGGCGCACGGCCGAAACTAGGCAAGAAATGTCCGCGTCAGCGCAGGTTGCGCAATCGCCGGGCGTGGCGCACGGACACCCCGAGCATGTCGGCCAGGCATTGCGCCTCCGCGCCCGGCCCCGCACGCTCGATCTCTTCGAGCTGGCGGCGCTTCTTGTGTGCCTCGATATACACGCGGCTAGTGCCGTAGTGGGCCCGCAGGTAGGACTCGATCTGCTGCCACACCGCGGGCGGCACGTCCGGAAGCGCGCGCCGGGCGTTCGCCAGGATCTCGGTCAGGTTAGCGTCTCCGGCCATTCCTGCGGGCCCGGACCAGGCTGGCAAACGCGTTTTCAGGATCGGCCGCCGGCGCCGGCTGCGGGGCGTGCGACGGCGCGGCCGGCTTCGGCGATGCCGCGGCCGCCGCCGGGGCAGGCGCAGGGGGTGCAGACGTCTGCACTGTGTCGACGGACGGAGAAGGTAACAGCGAACGTTGCCGCAACATGAGTTCGGCCAGGTCCCACTGGGCCGAGCGGCGCAGATGCAGGCGCAGGTGACGGCCGAGATACACGGCATACACGGTGCAGTCAAGCGCCTCGTGGCGGCGATCGGTTCGCTCTTTCCAGAACCGCTTGTTGGGGTTGCTGCGGCTGGGCACCTTCATTTCGCCGAGCAATTGCTCGAAGAAGTCCGCGCGCACACCCTTGTACCAGTGCATCCGCCCCGGGCCGGCGCCGGTCAGGCGCACCCGGCCGCCCTCGGTCGCCCAGCCCAGGATCAAGTCCTTGGCCTTTGCCGTGCCCACCAGATGGACCTGGATACCCCAGCGCGATGCCTTCGTGCTGCGGGCATTGGGATCCACCGGCCGCGGCGGGGTCCAGATCTCGACCCGCCCTTCAGAGTCGGACGCGCCCTTCAGCGCGAGCACCTGGCGATCGAGCCGGTGATGCTTGCGACAGAACGCATAGACCGCGTCGGACGTCTGGCCGTCACCCGCATCGATGCCGGCGGCGGCGATCGGCAACTCGGCGCCGGTGACGTGATGTACGCGAGCGGTGGCGAGCATCTGCTCGAGCTCGATCCATGCGCCCTGGTGGGGGACGATGGTCGACCCGTACAGCTCCCCCCAGTACGCCAGCCACATTTCGTCACCACGACCGAACACCCACACCGTCACCGCGAGCCGGTCGTGCTGCACGTCGATCGTCATCACCGGCTCGATGCCGCCGACCGGGACCGACCACTCGGCATAGTCCTCGGCGCGGTTCGCGAGCTCTTCCTCCTCGGGTAACTCGCCCTTGTATTCCCAGGGCTCACCGCGCGATGCGTTGTGAAACGCGACCATCTCGCTCGGGTCGCCACGCTCGAGCGCATCGTGTGCGCGAAGGAATTTCTCGGCCAGGACGGGGACCCGCGAACCGTCGAACACGCTGAGCATCTCGTTCGGGTAGAACCCTGGATCCCGTGCGTCGGCGGTGGGGACCCATCCATAGAGCGGAGGTACGCTAGCCGCGATGCGGATGGCCTCGATGCGCTCGTCGTCGGTCAGCACGCAACCGTTGTGCGGGCAGGTATAGAACGCAGCTTCCCAGCGCGCGCGGCCGTAGACCTCGCGCTGGGGGTGGCGCGTGTCGAGATCCGGCGCGCGCAGGTCGGCATCAGACAGTTCGAAGCCGGGAATCACCACGTTGCGCCAGTGCGGTTCGTGCTGCTCGCCGCAGTGCGGACACGTGATCAGGAAGCGGCGCTGGTCGGTGGTGCGCATCTCGGCCTCTATCTCCGAGGCCCCCTTCGCGGTTGGCGTGCCGCCGATCAGCTCGACCACATCGGTGACGGTCTTGCCACGCTCGCGGAGCAACGTCATCGACCGGCCCTGTCCGCGCACGTCCTTGTTCGTATCGTCCGGCTCTTCAACGATGAGCACTGCCGCCGTCGTCGACTTCACGTCCGACGGGCTGTTCGATGCCACGAACTTGATAAATCCGCCCGGATAGCGCTTGCGCGTTGCGCTGTTGCCGTCCGATCGGCTCTTGAGCCGAATTCGCCGCGACAGCACCCGGGTTGCGGTGACCATAGGTGAAAACTTCTCCGCGTCGAAGTCCTTGGCCGACTGCAGGCGGGGAAACATCACCACCTGTCCGCGAGGGCGCCAATGCACGTGGTAGCCGAGCAGATTGCACACGACCCCGGCCGTGTAACCAATCTGTGCCGATTTCTGCACGACCACGCGACGCACGCCCTTCTGACTCAACGCCGCAAGGATCCCCCGCAGCGCCGGCGTATGCTCCAGACGGTAGCGTCCGGCGTGGTCCGGCGACTCCTCGGGAGACAACACGCGGAACCGCTCAGACCACTCAATCAGGGACATACGACGGCGCGGGCGCAGCTCCGCAAACACCCTGCGAAGCATCGATTCGAGGGCGGCATCCGCCCACTCGCCGAGGTGCTCGGCTGCGCCCATCCGTCAAGCCTCCTCTTCGTCCTCGGCGATCGCGTCGCCTTCATCTTCCGCGTCGGCGTCCTGCCAGGTCGCCAGGCGCTGCAGGAAGGCCTCGAACGACTCCTGCAGGAGCTGCTCGGCCTCATCCTCGCCCAGCCCCAAAACCGCACGGGCCAGCCGCTTTGGCTCGGCAATCCACATCTCCCGGGCTGCAACAAACGCCGCACGCAGACGAGGTTCGACGGCGTCCGCGCGCACCAACAGGCCTCGACGCTCCGCGTTGTCCATCTCGATCGCGTCGGCCTTCACCCGCGCAAGCCGATCGTTCGGCGATTCGCCTTGCACCTTGCGTACCTCGCGTTCCACCAGCCAGCGGATGCAGTCGGCCGTCTCGTACTCGCTCGGCACGCCGGGGCCACCACGCAGCGCCACCGGGAACCCTTGTTCCTGCCACTCGACGATGGTCTTCGGCGCCACCCCGAACACATCAGCGACCGTCTCTTGCCCCCTCATCCGCATGACTTACTTACCCCCCACATGTCTCCAAAACTAGACGAAACTCGGGGCCTCTTACTTCCGTATGCATCGCGCCCAGGAAGGACCCGCGAGCTGAAGATCATTTGCACACGTCTGCATGACGGCGCTGCAGGCGCTTGGCCCACTCGCGATCCAGCATTGCGGTTTCGTACTGGTCCGCGAGCACTGGCACCACGGGGACCTTTGTCACGCAGGGTTGAATAGATTTGTGTTCGATCCATGCGTACCAGCACTCGAGCAACCCTTCGTCCTGAGCAGCGATCGCGCGCCGGATCGCTGGACTGATCATCTTCAGTTCGTCCTCGGTCCATCCTTCTTCCTTCAGCACGGGCAACGCGTGCCGCAGATTCCAGCGCATGAGATCCAATCGGCGCGCGTCCACTTCCCAACCTCACCACGAAAACGCCGAGGTTAGGAACAGGTTCGGAACCCCCAAACCACCGCCGTTATTGACTGTTCCTAACCTTCCCAACCTTCCTAACCTAATTTCCACTCCGTACGCGCGCGCGCCAGCGCACGCACCCGCTCGCCTGCACGCACACACGTGTACACGCGCGCCTACGCGTGGAACGCAAAAGAGGTTGGGAAGGTTGGGAAGGTTGGGAACTCCCTGTACTGGCGCGGCATTCGAGGTTCCTAACCTATTCCTAACCTTCCCAACCTCCACGCATCCATGAGCGTCAGAACGCGACATAGTCATCCTCCTCTACGGGCGGATGGGCTGTGCCGGATACATCATTCACGGTGGTATCGGTGTAACCGGGCCGCTCCGGCGGGTAGTACCAGTACCGACACACCTGGTCGAGCCGCTTTTCCACTCGCCGGCATCCCAGCTTCTTCAGCGCGATGCCCACGCGGGTATCCATGTCGCGAGTCATCTTCGACGGGTCGAGCTTCAGCCCGTCCATCATCGCTGCGGCCTTGCTGAACGGGGCGTTGTGTGGCTGCTTGCTGACCCACTCGGCGAGCGTATCGACCAGAGAGTCCTGACTCTCCCGCTTGAGCTGCTCGGGGTCGAAGATCTCCCGCTGCTCCTGCTGCGACGGGGCGAACCGCTGGCCGGCCTCGTACAGGTGCAGGGCCTCGGCAAAGAGCTGCTCGCGCACGGCCCGCAGACCAGGGATATCGATCTCGCCGACCTCTACCGGCCAGAATCGCCGACCTCCGGTCGGGTCCTTGTTCCACTCCCAGTCGTTGGTCGATCCGCTGAACGCGGTTTGCCGTGGCACGTTCTGGATATGCCGCCCGTACACCGGCCGAAACCGATCATGGGTGCGTGACAGAAACGACTTCTGCTGATGCGCCTCGTGACGGGTCAGCGCCCCCAACTCGGAGAACTCCTGCAGGAACACCCCCGGCAACGACGCCATGGCATCCTTGTTGCGCAGGTCAAGCTCCTGGTCCGAGTACCACTCCCCGCCCAGGACGGCCAGCGCCGTCGACTTGCCCTTGCCCTGCGCTCCCTCGAGCACCAGGCAGTAGTCGAACTTCACGCCGGGCTGCATCACCCTGGCGACCATGCCGATCAGAAACCAGCGCGACACACGCCGGGTATAGTCATTCAGGTCCGTTCCCAGAAACCTGTGCAGCCATTCGTCCGTACGCCGCACCCCGTCCCACTTCTGCCGGCGCAGCCAATCTCGCACGGGGTGGTAGGGGTGCTGGCGCGAAACATACTCGGCCGCTTGCGAAACATCCGCAGGCTTGGGTGTCATACCGTACTTGTGGGTCAGCCACAGCACGGTGGCCACATCGTCGGAGTCAGACCAGATACCAGCCTCGGTCGTACCAATGGGGAGATCCTTTCGCTTTTCGATGCGCAGGCTGAACTCGTTGAATGCCAGCACGCCAGTCCAGGCCGGATCGTTGGTGAGGATCTCGATGATGTTCGCCAGGCATCCGGCCAGTTCGCCCTTGCGGTATAACAGCCTGTCCGTCCAGTCGCCACCTAGCCCCGCTCCATGCGACGTCCCGGCGCTGGCGCGCTTGTCGCTGCGCCGGCCGTCGGCCGCGCGCTTGATCGCCTCATCGTGCGCTGCGATCGCATTGAGGATCTGCGATCGCACCACGCCCAGGCCCTCGGCCTGCTGCAGGTCGTTGAAGTCGGTCCCATCGGCCTCGTCAGCGGCAAAGCACGGAAACACCGCGATCGCCTGGAACTTCTTTGCGGCCAGCGTCGCCTTCACGCGGCCGGCGTTCTCCAGGAACCATTCGCGCTTCGCGGCCTGCCCGCGCTGCACGGAAAACCCGATACGCTTGCCGCCGTGCCAATCCTCGAACCACGCCCGCACACGCAATTCGCCATCGACCCGATGGAACACGTGCTCCACTCCATCCGGATCGACCTTCCCGGGGACATCCAGAGTCACGAGCCGCTCGCGCAGGCGGCGCCGCAAATGGCGATCGTCGTCACCCAGGATCACGAAACGCGCATTCGGGTACAACGGCCGCAGCGCAGCCATCACTGGGTCGATGTTCCCCGCGTCGAAACACGTCACGCACGGCCAGCGGGTCGCGGTGTGAGCGCTCGCGCACGTCGCATACCCTTCGCCGAAGAGGATCACCTCGGCAGACGCCAAGTCGCCGAGCACATGGAAGCGACCGGACTTGTCCATGCCGGTGTTGAACCGCTTCGATCCATCGGGCAGCACGTACTGACACCCTGCCAGCACTCCGGACACATCCCTGGCGGGCACCAGCAGCATGTCGCGCAAGAACCGCAGGCCAAACGGCCGCACGCCCTTTGCGTCGAGATACGGGTGGGCACCCTCCTCGTGCGCCCTGCCCCACAACGCCTGTGCCTTGCGTGCCGCAGCCTGTGCCTCGGTCTCCCGCAGCTTCGCGGCCGCCTTCTCCGCAGCCTTGCGCGCGCGTTGGATCTCTTCCCGTTCCTCGGTCGAGAAATCACCTGCCGAGGCCCGCAACTTGTACGTATCCGCGCCCTTTCCGAACGCGCCGTTGTACACCTCCCGCCCGGACTTCGTAACGTGCGAGAACAGGATGTACCAGCCGGATTTCTTGCGCTTGTGTTCCTCTTCCGGTCGGAACCGGTGATAGCGTCCATCGGCGATCAGATCATCGGTGGACAGGCCGGTAATCCCGGCCTCCGCCATCTGATCGATGATGTCCTGAAGGGAATTGGCCATGGTGCGGATCAGCGCCCGCGCTTACGACCCTGCACCCCAACGCTGGCGAGCAACTGGGGCAGCTCCTGCAGCAGCCCCTGCACCCGTTCCAGCGCCTCGTCGCGGGCGGCCGACTGGTCGCCGCAGTACTTCGCCACCAGGTAGTAGATCGGCGTCTTGTCCCCGGTCAGTTCGACATAACGCTCGAGCAGGTCGACATCCAGATGGCGTTGTCCGTCACCCGAGAGCATCACCGACAGATTGCCCGGAGCGACATCCAAATCGCCGGCCGAGCGCTTCAGGCCGCGGCGATATACTCCGGCCGCGATCGTCTCTTTTACGGACCGGAAGCGCTCGGTCAGACCCGTGTCCAGGTCCAGCGTCATCTGCACCTGAGAATCGCTGAGAATCATTGATAACACTCCCTATCAGTGCTTTTCGGCAGTTATCAGTGCCTGCCCTTAAGCTGCATTCATGGAAAACGTCGCAACCCCCCGGAGCCAAAAAAACCCGGTCTCGGCAAGTGCCAAGACCGGGACCAAAGCTCCTGCAGGGAGGAGACAGGAGAAAATGATGGCCCAGACATTTCACGCGGCCCCTTTCGGTTCATCCGCGAAGGACAGCAGCAAACCGTCGAGAGTCAGACGGGAGTCGGCTGCGCGTAGCTTGCTCGCCAACTCTGGCGACGGTCGGCGCCGGCGGGTAGCGATCTGGTAGAGGTACTTACGATTGATCCCTGTGCGCTCATGCAGCCGAGCCAGCAGGTCCGGGCCTTCGTGTTCGTAGAGGGCATGTAGTGAGCTCATGCCCGCATGGTAGCGACTCGCTACCGATTGTCAAGTGCCGCGATAGCGATTCGCGGGTTTTCCATGTGGTAGCAAGCGGATACCTTACATCCATGGACCTCCGAGACATCCTGAACCACAACCTTTGGTACGCGATTCGGCGCTTCGGATCGTACGATGCGCTGGCCGAGGCTGCCGGTGCTGGGAGCAGGAAATATTTCGAGCAGATCTTGAAAGGTTTTCAGGGCAAGCGGGACAAGCACCCAAGAAAACTCGGGCCAAGCGTCGCGGCTTCAATCGAAAAAGCGCTTGGAGTTTCAGCAGGATGGATGCATCAACCACACCCGGAGCTATGGGAACGTCCAGATGACCGTGACATTGATCACGACGAATCGTGTATCAAGAACATGTTATGCGAGCCAACCACTTTATTTCACGTTCGCAATGCTGAACAATTGCCGTCACCGACGCGGGTGGCGAATCCGGGCGATGTCCAGCAGCATGGAGTCATCGCCCGATCACCAGGAGGCCTCCATGAGATACCCATACTCACCTATGGAGACATCCTGGAGGGAACGCATATGCACCTGGAACGTGTTGCCCGTGACCGAGAATCGGTCCAGCTATCGGACAGCAAACTAGGGTCGGAATGCTTCGCCGTCGAGTTGCTCGACAACTCAATGGCTGGAGGAGAAAAGCCACTCTACAAGGGCCAGATTATCGTCATCGCCCCCCCCCGCCCCCCCCGCCATACCGACATCGTCTTGATCATGGAGCCGGGCGCAAAACCGATGATTCGGCAATACTGGGAAGAAGGCGTCGATACACTTGCACGCGCCACGGCCGGCAACCTGCCGCCGCGGCGCCTCGACTGCACGCATATCGTCGGCGTCGCGCGCAGGGCCGTCACCAACCTGGACGATAGCGACTAGGAGGCTCCATGAAGATCATCGGGGGGAACTTCGGCAGCAGTGGCACTGCATTCATCCGGCCGGGATCAGGACTCGTGCTGGTTGGTGCACGTGAAGCCATCTACACTGGCGAACAGATTAACTCCATCAACGCCAACCAGATCGAGAATCGCAAATTTGGCGTCTTGGGGTTTCTGGTCGGCGGCGTTCTACTCGCCTGGCTGATCGGCATGTTCCTCGGGCTTATCGGAATTCTGATCGGAATCGCCGTTGCCATTGCAGGCTCTTTCTACAGCGAAACCTCTCACCAGGTTCAGATCGAGTTCGCCGACGGCAACCAGGTCACCCTGGACTGCAGCGGCCGATCCGTCCGCCAGCTGTACGGACTTCAAGCCTGAACGTCCTAAGCTGAGCAAGCCTGAACCCGCCGCGGCGGGTTTTTTGTTGGCTCGTACAGCCGGCTGGTAGCAAGTCGCTATTGACAGCACGGTAGCGAGTCGCTACCTTATCGCCCAACCCCCACCGAAAACCGCCCACCCAGGGCGGCGGT
>DAOMNN010000067.1:0-17936 GCA_035443825.1 Rhodocyclaceae bacterium
TCAGACGTTGAACAGGAAGTTCAGTACGTCGCCATCCTTCACGACGTATTCCTTGCCTTCCGCACGCATCTTGCCGGCCTCCTTCGCGCCCTGCTCGCCCTTGTATGCGATGAAGTCGTCGAAGGCAATCGTCTGTGCGCGGATGAAGCCGCGTTCGAAGTCGGTATGGATCACCCCCGCGGCCTGCGGGGCCGTATCGCCGATGTGGATCGTCCACGCGCGGACTTCCTTGACTCCGGCAGTAAAGTAGGTCTGCAGGCCGAGAAGCTTGTATCCGGCGCGGATGAGGCGGTTAAGTCCCGGCTCGTCGAGGCCCAGATCGGCAAGAAACTCCTTCTTGTCGGCATCGTCGAGTTCGGCGATCTCGGCCTCGATGGCGGCACATACCGCCACGACTTCCGCCTTCTCCGCCATGGCATGTTCGCGAACCTTGTCCAGGTGGGGATTGTTCTCGAACCCGCCTTCGTCGACGTTCGCTACATAGAGAACCGGCTTGGCAGTGATCAGGCAGAAGGGCCTCAGGTTGGTCCACTCCTCCTTCGACAGGTCCAGCGCCCGAACGGGCTTGGCCTGATCGAGTTGCGCCGCGCATTTCTCGAGAACCGCCACGAGCAGCTTGGCCTCCTTGTCCCCCGCATTGGCCGGTTTGCGATAGCGGTTCAAGGCCTTGTCGACCGTCGTCATGTCGGCAAGGGCCAGCTCGGTGTCTATGGTCTCGATGTCACGGATCGGATCCACCGTGCCCGAGACGTGCACCACGTTGTCGTCGGCGAAGCAGCGCACGACGTGAACGACCGCATCCGTCTCGCGGATATTGGCGAGGAACTGATTGCCCAGACCTTCGCCCTTGGATGCGCCGGCGACAAGGCCGGCGATGTCCACGAATTCGACGATGGCGGGCTGGATGCGTTGCGGTTTTACGATATTTGCGAGCTCCTCGAGACGCGAATCGGGCACCTCGACGATGCCCACATTGGGCTCGATCGTGCAGAAGGGGTAATTCTCCGCGGCGATACCCGATTTCGTCAGGGCGTTGAACAGGGTCGATTTGCCGACGTTGGGCAGGCCGACGATTCCACATTTCATGCTCATGGGCTGGGTTCGTCCTTTGTCTGATCCGGCCTGGGGTTGGCCGGACGGGCATTGATCCGGGTGGTTGCGGCATTCCAGTTGCCGCGTGCGATGAGCGGCCAGGCGTCGAGGGCACGATCGATGGCCTGGTCGATCGCGTCCCGTTCCTCCCGGCGCGGAGGCTTCAGGACGAAATTGATGACCTCGTTGCGATCACCCGGGTGCCCGATGCCGATTCGCAGTCGCCAGAAATCCTGGGTTCCGCCATGGGCGGTGATGTCCTTGAGTCCGTTGTGGCCGCCGAGTCCGCCGCCGAACTTGAGGCGAAGCTGTCCCGGAGGAATGTCGAGTTCGTCATGGACGACGAGAATCTCCCCCGGATCGATCCGGTAGAAACGGGCGAGGGCACCGACGGATTGCCCGGAGCGATTCATGAAGGTCTGCGGCATGAGGAGCAATAGACCCGGTTCGCGAGCCTTTGCGACGAAGCCATGAAAACGCCCCTCATGAGCGAACCGCGCGCCAAGCTGCGCGGCAAGCCGCTCACAAAACCAAAACCCGGCGTTGTGCCGGGTTTCGGAGTATTCGGGCCCGGGGTTGCCGAGCCCGACGATCAGTCGCGGAGGCGACGCGTTCATGCAATGAATCCTCCAGCGGCCATTCCGGCGCGCTTATTCTTCGCCTTCCTCTCCGGCTTCGCTCGTTTCACCACCCGCGCTGGTGCTGGTCTTGAGGACCGTTGCAACGACCGGATCGCCTTCGCCGTGATGGACGATCTCGACCCCGGCCGGAAGCTTGAGATCGGAGACGTGAATCGACTCGTCCGATGCAAGATCCTTGAGATCGACCTCGATGAACTCGGGTAGATCCTTCGGCAGGCAGGCGATGTCGATTTCGTTCAGCACGTGAGAGATCATGTCGCCAGCAAGCTTCACGGCCGGGCTGTGTTCGCCGTTGACGAAGTGCAGCGGCACCTTCAGGTGCAGCTTTTCGGTGGCGCTCACACGCTGGAAATCCACGTGCAGGACGAGTTGCTTGAACGGATGCCACTGAGCATCGCGCAGAACCACGGACTCCTTCTTGCCATCCAGGTTGGCGCTCAGCACCGACGAGTGGAAGGCTTCCTTGCGCATCAGGTGATACAGCTCGTTATGGTCGAGCGTAATCGGGGTAGGGTCTTGATCGGCCCCATAGATGATGCCCGGCAGCTGACCGGCGCGACGCAGGCGGCGGCTCGCACCCGTGCCCTGTTCCACGCGCCTCATGGCCTTGAATTCGATTTCCATTACTTGTTACTCCTGGTTGAAACAATCCGTCCGCGACCAGACGGATGGGTTGAGGCCGGCGGAAGCTGCCGCCGGCCGAAAGCGTGTCTATTCCATGAAGAGGGAACTGACGGATTCTTCGTTACTGATGCGCAGCATGGTGTCGGCCATCAGCGAGGCCACCGAAATCTGACGAATGCGCGGACAGGCCCTCGATTCTTCGGTCAACGGTATCGTGTCCGTGACCACCAGTTCGTCCAGATCCGAATCCGCGAGGCGCGCCGCCGCCGCGTTCGAGAGCACCGGATGGGTGCAATAGGACAGCACACGGCGCGCGCCGCTTTCCTTCAGCGCAGTTGCGGCCTTGCACAGCGTACCGGCGGTGTCGACGATGTCGTCCATGATCACGCAGGTACGATCCTTGACCTCGCCGATGATGTTCATGACCTCTGATACGTTCGCCTTCGGACGGCGTTTGTCGATGATCGCAAGGTCGCATTCGAGGCGCTTGGCAAAGGCCCGTGCGCGCACCACGCCGCCGACGTCCGGCGACACGATGAGCAGGTCGTCGTAGTTCTGCTTGTCGAGGTCGGCAATCAGGACCGGGGCAGCATAAACGTTGTCGACCGGGATGTCGAAGAAGCCCTGGATCTGGTCGGCGTGAAGGTCCATCGTCAGCAGGCGTTGAACCCCGGCGGCCTGGAGCATGTTGGCCACGACCTTGGCGGTGATCGGAACACGTGCCGAGCGCGGCCGCCGGTCCTGGCGCGCATAGCCGAAATACGGCATGGCCGCGGTGATCCGGCCGGCCGAGGCACGTTTGAGCGCATCGACGAGGACCAGGAGTTCCATGAGGTTGTCGTTGGTCGGCGCGCAGGTCGGCTGCAGAACGAATATGTCCTTGCCGCGTACGTTCTCCAGCAGTTCGACGTTGACCTCACCGTCAGAAAAGCGGCCCACCGTAGCCGAACCCAGCGTGATTCCGAGCCTGCGTACGACGTCTGCCGCAAGCTTGGGGTTGGCGTTGCCGGTGAATACCATCAGGCTGCCACGGGGCATGACCGATTCTCCAGTGCCGAAAAAATGACAATGACGATGCTAAAAACGACTCGGGCAGGCGCGTGGCCTGCCCGTGCTTCGTCTGGCTGGGGAGGAAGGATTCGAACCCTCGAATGCCGGAATCAAAATCCGGTGCCTTAACCGACTTGGCGACTCCCCAATGAAACCCTGTCCGCATCTCAGTCGAGCCAGTCCCGGAGCGGATGCCGCAAGAGACTCCGGGCCTTCCACGCCCGCCAGGGCGCGGGACACGCAGCGACGATACGCTCGGCGATGTCTTCATTGCCGACCTGTGCGAACACACAGGCGCCCGATCCGGTCATTCTCGCAGGAGCATACTGCCCGAGCCAATCGACTACCGCAGCAATTTCCGGATAAAGCCCGCAGGCAATGGCCTGCAGATCGTTTCTGGTCGTGCGCGGAGCGAAGTTCGCAATTGTGATCGGTTCCGAATTTCGCGTCAACTCTTCGGCCGCGAATATGGCATGGGTGGGAACCTCCACGTCCGGGGCGACGATCACGTACCAGGCGGGCTCCAGATGCAGGGGCTGGAGCTGCTCACCGATGCCTTCCGCGAAGGCGTCCCGACCGAAGAGGAAGAAGGGGACGTCGGCCCCAAGCAACAGGCCGAGCGCAGCGAGCGCCTCGCGATCGAGTCCGGTTCGCCATAGCCGATTGAGTGCGATCAGCGTCGTTGCAGCATCCGAACTTCCACCGCCCAGGCCGCCGCCCATCGGCAGATGCTTGGCGATGGTGATGTCTGCACCATAGTGCGTGCCCGTCCGTTCGCGCAGCAATCGGGCTGCGCGCACGGTCAGATCCCGTTCCTCGGGCACGCCGGAGAGGACGCCGGTACGTCGGATGCGTCCGTCGGTACGCAGGGTGAACGAGAGCATGTCACCCCAGTCCAGCAGTCTGAACGCGGTCTGGAGCAAGTGATAGCCGTCCGCACGCCGTCCTACCACATGCAGGAACAGATTGAGTTTCGCCGGCGCTGGACAGCCCGGAAGATGGGTCAGTTCAGGGGTGTCCATTGGTCGATGACAAGACGGATTCGGGTGTCGCCCCAACGTGCCTCGAGCCGCCTTGGCGGTGCCTGCGGGTCAGGGTCGGCATACTCCGGGTAGTCGATCAGCCAGCCCTGGTCCGAAATCCGTGACGGGCGACCGCGGTCGTCGAGGTCCAGGACTGAGGCACCACTGCGTACGGAGGCCTGTACCCAGTGCGGCAAACCCTCGACCGGAGCAGACACCCCCAGCACCTCGGGCAGCATCGATCCGGCGTCCGGCGCCGTGATCCGGCGTCCGTCACCCGTTTGCAGTACTGCGCCGGCAGGGGTGCTGACCAGATGCGCGATGATCTGGCCGAGTGGGCTGTACACCGTCCATTCGTCACCGGAAGGGGAATGCTGCCAGTGGATCCGACCGTTCGCTGCGCGCTCGCCATCCGTTGCCGAGAGTCGACCTTCGAGTTCGAAAGCCGTTGCCGCGATCCGGACTGCGGGAGCCCTATCCGGACTCGCCGGCTGAAGTGCGCATCCCGATACTGCCAGCCCGAGTATCAACGCGACGCCCATCAGGCCGCGCACGCAGAACACGGCGCACGCGCAGCCGCGTCCCGGGATCGGCGACAAACGTGAAGTCATCGCGGATGGAACCGCCGGATGGTTTCCCCGAGCGCCTCGTTGTCCGGATTTCTCTGGAGCGCTTCCTGCCAGATCCGCATTGCCTCGTCACGGCGATCCAGAGACCAAAGCACTTCGCCCAGATGCGCCGCAATCTCCGGGTCGGGCTGAATCGCGTAAGCGCGCTCAAGGTGCACGAGCGCCTGCTCCGGGTCGTTTTGCCGAAAGCGCACCCAGCCCATACTGTCGAGAATGAAGGGGTCGCCGGGGGAGAGTTCGAGTGCGCGTGCTATGAGCGATTCCGCTTCGTCGAGGCGGAGTCCGCGGTCGGCGAGGGTATAACCCAGGGCATTGTGAGCGTGTGCGTGGTCCGGTTCCAGGGCGATCAGCGTGCGCAGGCGCGACTCCATGACGTGCAGGCGATCCAGACGTTCGGCGAGCATCGCCGATTCGTACAGCAGCTCGCCACTCTCCGGATCGTCCTGCAGCGCTTCGTCGGCCACCTGAAGGGCATCCGCGTAGCGCCCGGCGTTGCGCAGCACGAGGATCTCGGCGAGGCGGATACGGGTTCGTTCCTCACCCTCGGCCGCCACGGAGCGCAGGTGTGCGCGCGCCTCCTCGATCTCGCCCTGTCGCGCCAGCACCAGGGCGATCCGGACCTGGGCGTCGAGGTGATTCCGCCCGCCCGCAACGGCCCGATACCAGCCCAGTGCCTGTTCGGGTCGTTCGCGCCGTTCGGCGATGTTCCCGAGGTTCATGCGAATGTTGTCCGCTTCGGGATGACCCGCATCCAGCGCGCGCTCGAAAAGTTCTTCGGCCATCTCGTAGTCGTCGAGTTGGGAGGACACCAGGGCGACGGCGTACATGAGATCGCGGTCGGCGGGCTCGCTGTCGAGCAACCGTCGAAACTCCGTTCGTGCAGCCTCGTATTGCTTTGCCGTCACCAGGGTACGGGCGTAGGCGAGGCGAATCTGGTGGGCCTCCGGGTGCCGCTGCAAGTAGTCTTCGAGAAATTGGAGGGCCTGATCCATCGCGTCGAGCTGGACCAACAACTGGGTCTTGAACTGCATCGCAGGTTCCCAGTCGGGGCGAAGCTCGAGCGCTCGTTCGATCGCGACCAGGGCTCCGAAGCCGTCCTCCGCGCCGGCCTCTGCCTGGGCACGAGCGAAATGCGCGGGCGACTGATCGAGGTAGGGTTCGGTGAGGCGAAAAACGATCGATCTCACGATCTGCTTGTCGGGAACACGGGCGAGCGCACGATTGAGCCCAAGAAGGTTCTGTTCGAGCTGATCGGGGGAAAGGGCGAGTATGCGTGCCAGCTGAATCTGCACTTCGTTCAGACGTTCGCCGCTGCTTGCCAGGATGCCGGCCAGAACGCGTTGTGCCTCATCCGACTCGGGGTCCGCCTCGGCCCACAGGCGTGCAGCTTCGGTCGCCGCGCCGATATCCCGGGCGAACAGGGCGATCTCGGTGGCTCGCTTCGCGATGCGCGGATCCCGTGTCATTCGCGCAAGCTCGAGGTAGGCATCCACCGACACCGCGACTTCGCCGCGCGCACCGGCGATCTCGGCAAGCAGCAGCATGAACAGCACCTGCTCGGTCAGCGCCTGTACCGGCAGCCTGGATTCACGATCCGGTTCCGTCACCGGGTCGCCATGCGTGCCGGCCGACGCAGATGGCACGAATGAAAACAACAATGTCAGCGTGAGGAGGGTCGTGATCGAAAGATGCTTGAAGTTCATGAATTCCGGTCCAATGAGGCTGCCGCAAGACTGCGTCAGCCCCGCATTTCGGGGCAGGCGGTGATTGTCGGACGAGCCCGCCCATTACGATGGGGAGCGCTTCGATCATGCATCGCGCTGGCGGCTACGCGGGTGCCCGGGCGCCCTCTTCGGCCCCTGCGGACACTGCAACTATTGCGTGCATGATTGTATGCTCGCGCTTTCCGGCACGGCCAGTCCGCGGTTAGAGGGGACAATTGGCATTCCGTTCGCAGCATGGTATGCAGATTCCCGCAGCGCGGGCAAGCGCACCGTGCAGCACGTATTCACACATTTGAGGTGGTCATGCCTGAATTGCCTGAGGTCGAGACGACCCGCCGCGGCATTCGCCCCGCATTGGTGGGACAACTCGTGACCGGCGTGGTGGTGCGCAATGCCCGTCTCCGTCTGCCGGTCCCGGATGATCTGGGGGCGCGCATGGCCGGGCGCGTGCTGTGCGAAGTGCGCCGTCGCGCCAAGTACCTTCTGCTGGACTTCGATGGCGGGAGCCTGATCGTTCACCTGGGCATGTCGGGCAGCTTGCGGGTCGTGTCGGAGGGGGCACCAGTCGGGTCGCACGACCACGTGGATGTGCTTTTCGGTCGCCAGACCCTGCGACTGAGAGATCCACGGCGCTTCGGACTGCTGACTTGGCACGAAGGGAATCCCCTCGACCACCCGCTGTTGGCGCACCTCGGGCCGGAGCCGCTCGAATCCGGCTTCGGCGGCGCGTGGCTGCATCAGATCACGCGCGGCCTGCGGGTCCCGGTCAAGCAGGCGCTGATGGATAGCAAGCGGGTTGTGGGGGTCGGCAACATCTATGCCTCGGAGAGTCTCTTCAGGGCCCGCATCCACCCGCTCACGCCCGCCGGTCGCATCGGCCTGCAGCGCTATCGACGCCTCGCGGACGCGATCCGGGAAACGCTGACGGATGCAATTCGCGCCGGCGGGAGCACCCTGCGTGATTACGTGGGGGGCGACGGCCGGGCCGGCTATTTCCAGCAGCAATACTTCGTATACGGACGCGATGGCGAACCGTGCCGGGTGTGTGCGGCTCCGATACACCGACGGGTCGTCGCCCAGAGGGCGACATTCTGGTGTCCGCGGTGCCAGCACCGGTGAGCGGAACGACCCCAAATGCCATGTCCGAGATACGCTTGTCGCGATGATTCGGCCGCCCGTCATATATCGCGGGCAATCGTTTGGAAAGTCGCCGCTTCGACGCTATTCTTCCATGATATGCAATTTCAGCGCCCGTATCGCCGGGCGTAACGGAGTGAGGCCGGTCATGAGCCTGGTTGATCAATTCACCGCCTACAGCAACTGGCGCGACGGTGTCTCGGAAGCGACGGGACGGCTGCGCAGATGGCTGACGCGCAACGATATCGGGGATGCACAGACCGATCTGCGCCTGCAGTACGTTCTTGACCGCCTGCGTGAGGATCGCTTGACGGTGGCTTTCGTCGCAGAGTTCTCGCGAGGGAAATCCGAACTCATCAACGCGATCTTCTTCTCCGAGTTCGGGGATCGCATTCTGCCTTCGAGTGCGGGGCGCACGACCATGTGTCCGACGGAGCTGCAATGGACGCCGGGGGCCATTCCCGAGATTCGTCTGCTGCCGATCCGCACCCGCAAGGCCAGTGCCAGTGTCAGCGATCTAAAGCAGTTCCCCGAGGAGTGGCTGGTAGAGCGACTCCAGCCGGAGTCGGCAGGCAGCCTGCAGACGGCACTGTTGCGCGTCGGTGAGACCGAGCGCGTGAGCGCGGACGAAGCGCGTGACCTGGGCTTCGAAATCGATCTGCAGGGCAGGGAAGGCCTCAAGCCGGATGCGGCCGGGGAAGTGGAAATTCCGTGCTGGCGGCACGCGACGATACAGTTTCCGCACCCCTTGCTCGAGCAGGGGCTGATCGTTCTCGATACGCCGGGACTGAACGCGATCGGCGCCGAGCCGGAGTTGACCTTGTCACTGCTGCCCAATGCGCACGCGGTGTTGTTCGTGCTTGCGGCCGATACGGGCGTGACGCAGAGCGATATGGCTGTGTGGCGCGAGTACGTCCAGTCCGACGGCAACGACCGCAAGGGCCGCATCGTCGTGCTGAACAAGATCGACGGATTGTGGGACGGCCTGCGTGACGAGGCGCGGATAAACGAGGAGATCGATCGCCAGGTGCGTTCGGTTGCTGCGACGCTGGATGTTCCCGAGACTCAGATCTTCCCCGTGTCGGCGCAGAAAGGGCTGGTGGGGCGCATCAACGGCGACGAGGCACTGGTTGCACGCAGTCGTCTGCCTGCGCTTGAAAAGGCCTTGTCCGAGGACGTACTGCCGACCAAGCAGGAGATCGTCCGTGAAAGTGCGCTGCGCGAGACCGGCGACCTGGTCAACCAGACGCGTGAGCTGTTGGGCGCTCGTTTGACGGGCTTGCGCGAGCAGCTGCGGGAACTGACCGATCTGCGCGGAAAGAATCAGAGCGTCATCGAGTACATGATGCGCAAGATCCGCATGGAGAAGACGGAGTTCGAGCAAGGTCTGCAGAAATACTACGCGGTCCGCAGCGTGTTCTCGACGCTGACGAACAACCTGCTGGCACATCTGGGGCTGGACGCCCTGCGTGACGAGACGCGCAGAACGCGTGAAGCGATGCTGGAGTCCTCCTTCTCGAAGGGGTTGAGTGATGCGATGGAGGGGTTCTTCGCCCACCTGCGTGGCAATCTTGCCCTGTCCACCGAAGAGATCGCCGAAATCACCGCCATGCTGGATTCCATGTACAGGCGCTTCAGCGTGGAACATGGCCTCAAGCTCACGCCGCCCGAGAGCTTTTCGACGCTGCGCTACGAGAAGGAACTGGATCGACTCGAAGAGGCCTTCAACCGCCAGATCAATACGACGCTGACCCTCGTCACCACCGGGAAGCATGCCCTGACCCAGAAGTTCTTCGAAACGGTCGCCGTGCAGGCGCGGCGGACTTTCGAGCTTGCCAACCGTGATGTGGAGCAGTGGTTGCGCGCCGTCATGGCGCCGCTGGAGACCCAGGTGAGGGAATATCAGCTCCAGCTGAAACGACGCTTGGAGAGCGTCAAACGCATACACCAGGCGACGGACACCCTGGAGGAGCGCGTGGACGAACTCAAGCAGACCGAGGCGGCCTTGCTGGTGCAACTGGATGAGCTTGCCGCCCTTGAATCCGGCATCAGGCTCGCGCTCGGGATCGCCGTGCCGGAAGTCGAGGACGGAATCGGGGAAACGGCACCGCGGGCGGCTTGACCGGCCGCGTGAACGCCAGAGCGGCAGGCGGGTGAGTCACCCGTCTGCCGCTCGAATTCAGCCAGGAATCAGGCTTCCTGGTTCGTCAGCTTGAGGAATTTTTCCATGAGCTGCTCTCGGGTCTCCGTGTGATCCGGATCCAGCGGGATGCAGTCGACCGGGCAGACCTGCTGGCACTGCGGTTCGTCGAAGTGGCCCACACACTCGGTACACTTGGACGGGTCGATCTCGTAGATCTCCTCACCCTGATAGATTGCCCCGTTGGGACATTCCGGTTCGCACACGTCGCAGTTGATGCATTCGTCGGTGATCATCAAGGCCATAACTGTTTCCTCTCCAGTTTCTCAATGCTTCAAAGTGACTTTGTCGCGCAAGCGGTCCATTACGATGGGATGCACGAACTTGCTCACATCTCCGCCAAGATGGGCGATCTCGCGCACCATGGTCGCGGAGATGAACATGTATTCGTCGGCCGGGGTGAGAAACACCGTTTCGACATCCGGATAGAGTTTCCGGTTCATCCCGGCCATCTGGAATTCGTACTCGAAATCCGAGGCGGCCCGCAGCCCGCGCAGGATGAGCCGAGCGCCTCGCGCATTCAGGAAATCCATCAGCAAACCGTCGAAACCCGTGACTTCCACGTTCGAAAACGGCGCAAGCACCTCGCGTGCGATCGCAACGCGCTCGTCCAGATTGAAGATCGGCGCTTTCCCGCGGCTTGCCGCAATGGCTACGATGATCCGGTCGAACAGCCTCGATGCCCGCCGCACCAGGTCTTCGTGGCCGCGCGTAAACGGGTCGAAGGTGCCGGGATAGACTGCCACAGCTTCCTTCATTCGACGTCTCCTCGCATGAGATGATAGTGCACCTGCCCCGCACGCCCCTTTTTCACCGTTCGCCATGCGCCGAGCGCTTCAAGCGACTGTTCCGACTCCACGTAGAGCCCGCCACCCGGTTCCACGATCCGATCGAGCCAGGGCGCGATCCGTTCGAGCAAGCCCTGGCGGTAGGGCGGATCCAGAAACACGATGTGAAACCCTCCCGACACGGATTTTGCGAATTCTACCGCATTGCCGCGTATCACTTCTACTTGCGCCGCTTGTAGGGTTATTCGCGCCTGTTGCAGTGCAGCGACCGCGCGTGGATCCCGTTCCACCAGGGTGACATGAGCTGCGCCGCGGGACGCCGCCTCGAACCCGAGTATGCCGGTTCCGGCAAACAGGTCCAGACAACGCAGACCTGTCAGATCCTGGTCGAGCCAGTTGAAAAGTGTCTCGCGGACGCGATCCGGGGTCGGGCGCAGACCGGGGACTGCCGCAACCTCGATCAGCCGCGAGCGCCACTGTCCGCCGACGATTCTTACCCGGCTCAATTCGGCTCGGCCTCGCGTTCGCTTGTCGCGGCGCCGCCCGGAGCGCCGTCCCCGTCCCCGCCGGCAATGACAATGGCCAGGTTCTCCGGGCGAATCCGGCGCGCAAACGCATCTCGAACGGCCTGCGCGGTCACCGATTCGATGTGGCGCGGATAGGTCTCGAGCCAGTCGAGCGGAAGGCCATAGAAGCCGATCATCGCAATGTGGTCGAGAATCTTGCTGTTGGAGTCCAGGCGCAGACCGAAACCGTTGATGATGTTGTCCTGTGCAGCCTTCAGTTCCTCCGCGGTCGGCCCCGCGGCGATGAAGTCTGAAAGTACGGACTCGACTACGGCAAGTGCATCATCCGTCTGGCTGCCACGGGTCTGCAGGCCGATCTGGAACGGACCTGCGACGCGATGCGGATGGAAGTAGCTATACACGCTGTACGCATAGCCCCGCTTCTCGCGTACCTCGCGGGTCAGGCGGGATACGAAGCCGCCGCCGCCGAGGATGTAATTCCCGACCAGAAGCGGATAGTAGTCCGGATCCTCACGTGACAGGCCCGGCATGCCGACGAGCACGTGCGCCTGGGCCGACGGGTGGGCAATGCGTTCGATCGATCGTGAGGGCATGTCCGGCTGCATCAGAGGGGCGGGAGACTGGCCGGCCGGCAAGCCCTGGGTCAGTTCCTCGGCGATGCGCACCGCATCGTCGCGGCCCACATCTCCAACGATGGTGACCGTGGCGTTCGCCGCCACGTAATGATCACGATGGAACGCGAACAGGTCGTCCCGGCTGATTCGTTCGAGCGACTCGACCGTCGTATTGGCGCCATACGGGTGAGTCCCGTAGATCGCGGAATTGAAGCTTCGGGCAGCGAGCGTGGCAGGCCGGGTCAGTGCTTCGCGCAGGCCGGCGATACTGCGTGTGCGCTCGCGTTCGAAGGCCTCTTCCGGGAACGTGGGGCGTGCGAGCAAGCGGGTGGCCAGAGCCACGGCGGCATTGCGTTCGCCTTCGCTCGACAGGGTGCGAACCGTCAGGCCCGTCTGGTCGCGGTCGGTCGATCCGCCCAGTTGCGCACCGGTGTCCGCGATTGCCTCGGAGATCTCCTGTTCATTGAGACCTTCGGTGCCGGTGTCGAGAAGCGCACGCGTCATTGCGGCCAGCCCTTCGCGGCCTTGCGGATCATAGGCGCTGCCGGCCGCGAAGTCGATCCTGATGTCGACCAGTGGCAATGCGCGGCTTTCGACGAAATACACGCGTGCACCGGTCTCGGCTTGCCAGTGCTCGACCTCGGGTGCGGCCCCTGCGGAGCCTGCAGCCGCGACGACGACGGCAAGCGCGAACTTCGCCACGGGGCCGCCAAAACCTTGCTTGTTCATGTGGTATCTCTCAGTGCCTGAATGCGGATGACGGCAGGCGGCGCGGCGCCGATTCGAGCGGCTGCGGATCGAGTTCGGCCCTGGTCAGTCTGGTGTCGTCGAAATATCTGCCGGCGACTGAACGTACCTCCTCGGCGGTAACCCGGCGAATACCTTCCAGAAGTACTTCATCGTCACGCCAGGACAGTCCTGTCGACTCCAGGAAACCGATCTCCATGGCCTGTCCCATCAGCGAGTCGCGCTTGTACACCTGGCTTGCCACGGCCTGGGTACGCACGCGCCGGAGTTCGTCCTCGCTGATTCCTTCCTCTGCGATTCGTCGGATCTCGTCGCGCAGCGCCACTTCCACGTCGGCGATCGATCTGTCGGCGCTTGGCGATGCAGTCAGTATGAACAGCGACGGACCCCGCGCCGTTCCCCCGTAACTCGCGCTGGCGGACAGCGCGATGCGTTCCTCACGCACCAGGCGGCGCGGCAGTCGGGCGCCGTCGTACCCGTCGAGCACTGCGGCGAGCACCTGGAGCGCATAGGCGTCGCGATCGCCATGTGGATCGCGCAGGGTCGGTGCGGGCCAGGCCAATGCGACGAAAGGTAGTTCGGCGGGCGCGCGTACCATCGAATGGCGCGGCCCGCGCTGCTCGGGTTCGGGCGGAATGCGAAGTTGCGGCAGTTCACGCGAGGGAATCGGCCCGTAATGTGTCCGCGCCAACTCGAAGACTTCCTCGTGATCCACGTCGCCGACGACGACGAGGCTGGCATTGTTGGGCGCATACCAATTGTCGTACCAGGCTTGTGCGTCCGCCAGAGTGTAGGCCTCGATGTCCGGCATCCATCCGATGATGGGGCGGCGATAGGGGTGTGCCTGGTAGACCGTCGCCATCAACTGCTCGAACACCAGTGCGCGCGGGCTGTCGTCGGTGCGCAGGCGCCGCTCCTCCTTGACGACTTCGACCTCTGGCAGAAACTGTGACTCGGTCAGCTTCAGGTTCGCCATGCGGTCTGCCTCGAGCATCATCATCTCCCCGAGATAGGCCGGGGCGATCTGCTGGAAGTAGGCGGTGTAGTCCCTCCCGGTGAATGCGTTGTCGCGCCCGCCGACCGCCGCAACCCGCCGGTTGAACTCTCCTGGGCCGAAGTTCTCGGTGCCCTTGAACATCATGTGCTCGAGCATGTGTGCGATGCCCGAAACCCCATCGGGTTCGTCCATCGCCCCGGTCCGGTACCAGACCATGTGGACGACCGAAGGTGCCCTGCGGTCTTCCTTGACGATCACTTTCAGCCCGTTGTCGAGGGTGGTCTCGTAGGGATTGGCCTGAATCGGCCCGGCCAGCGCCAGGCAGGCGGCCAGAAGTCCTGTCGTTCGAAGCATGTGACGAAACATGGAGATGTCCTGCATCTGGTAGAATTTGGCGCCGTGCTGCGCGCTGTAAATGTCCCGGCCGATTGGCAGGGGATCCGCAGCGTTGCAGCGTGACGCATATTAGCCTCAATGCCGTTTCGACGTCTGTCGAAGTGCAAACGCAGTTACTGACCCGAGTCGCCATGTTTGGTTTCCTGAAGAAATCGCCAAAGCCCGACAAGCCGGATGTTCACAAGCCTGATGGTACGGCAGCCGATGTCCCTGTGGCGCCGATGTCCATCCCGCAAAGTGAAGCCGGGTCGGCGCCAGGGGAGAAGTCGAGACCGAGCTGGACCGAGCGCCTTCGTGCCGGCTTGAGTCGGACGCGCCAGCAGATCGGCGGCGGACTGTCGAATCTGTTCGGTCTGCGCAAGATCGACGAGGATCTTCTCGAAGAGCTGGAAACGACGCTCATCATGGCCGACTGCGGCGTGGAGGCGACGCAGCACCTGCTCGACGACCTGCGCAAGCGCTGGAAGCGGGACGGGCTGGAGACGGCTGACCAGCTGCAGGAGGCACTGGCGGAGTCCTTGTACGCGATCCTCGCGCCGCTCGAAGAGCCCCTCGACGTCAGCGGTCACTCTCCATTCATCATCATGATCGCCGGCATCAACGGGTCGGGCAAGACGACTTCGATTGGGAAGCTCGCCAAGTATTTCCAGGGCCAGGGGCGCAGCGTGCTGCTTGCGGCGGGCGACACCTTTCGTGCCGCCGCACGCGAGCAACTCCAGACCTGGGGAGAGCGTAACAATGTGACCGTCATCGCGCAGGAATCTGGTGATTCCGCAGCGGTGATCTTCGATGCGGTCAATGCCGCGAAGGCGCGAGGTATCGATGTGGTTCTCGCCGACACGGCGGGACGGCTACCGACCCAGTTGCATCTCATGGAAGAGATCGCGAAGGTGCGACGCGTGATCGCCAAGGCCGCCCCAGGTGCGCCGCATGAGGTGTTGCTGGTGCTCGACGGCAATGTCGGGCAGAACGCGCTGGCTCAGGTCAAGGCCTTCGATGCCGCGATCGGGGTCACCGGGCTGGTGCTGACCAAGCTCGACGGCACGGCCAAGGGCGGGGTGGTCGCAGCGATCGCGCGCCAGTCGCCGAAGCCCTTGCGCTTCATCGGTGTCGGCGAGGGCATCGATGACCTGCAGCCGTTCTGCGCGCGCGAATTCGTCGATGCGTTGTTCGCCCGCAGTCCGGAGGCCGATACCGCGGCGCAAGGGCGCGCATGATCGTATTCGAAGAGGTGGTCAAGCGCTACCCGGGCGACTATGTAGCGCTTGCGGGCGTCAGCTTCGAGATCCGCCACGGAGAACTTGTCGTCCTGTCAGGCCATTCGGGTGCCGGCAAGAGTACCCTGCTCAAGATGATTCCGGTGATCGAGCGTCCCACCGGCGGTATCGTCCGTATCAACGGGGAGGATGTGTCGCGCCTTCGGGCGGGTGCCATCCCGTACCTGCGGCGCAATCTGGGTCTGGTTCTGCAGGAGAGTCGTCTGCTGTTCGACCGCAGCGTGTTCGACAACGTGATGCTCCCCCTGGCGATTACCGGTCATCCGCCGCGGGATGCGGCGCGACGGGTCGGAGCGGCCCTTGATCGGGTGGGGCTTAAGGGGCGGGACAAGGAGATGCCGGCCGGGCTTTCGGGGGGCGAGCAGCAGCGGGTCGCGATCGCGCGCGCAATCGTCAACCGCCCGTCGATCCTGATCGCGGACGAACCCACGGCGCATCTGGACAGCGCCTACGCGGGCGAGATCGCGAGTCTGTTCAAGTCCTTCAACGATGCCGGCGTAACAGTCCTGGTGTCGACCCACGACGAGGTCTTGTTCGCGGCCTACCGGCCGCGCCGTCTGGTGCTCGGCAAGGGCATTCTGATCGGGGACTCGGCATGCTGAGCTGGATGCAGGTTCATGCCAGGGCGGCCTCACACGCCATGCGCCGTCTGGCATTGCAGCCCCTCGGTACCCTGCTGTCGGCCCTCGTGGTCGGGATTGCGCTGTCTCTCCCGGCGGCCGGATATGTGTTTCTCGACAATGTGGCCATGCTTGCGCGGGGTGTGTCCGGCACGCCGGAGATCAGCATTTTCATGGTCCAGGAAGCCGATGCCGCCGCAGTTGCGGGCATCGAACGGCGGTTGCGGGGTGATGCGGGCGTGGCTAGCTATCGCCATGTGTCGCGTGACGAGGCGCTTCGCCAGCTCGAGCGAAGCGGTCTCGGGGATGTGCTGGGCGGACTGTCGGCCAATCCGCTGCCCGACGCATTCGTGGTGACTCCGCGCGGAGAGGATCCTGATCTGTATGAAGTGCTCGAGACTCGCTTCAGGCAATGGGAGGGTGTGGAGCACGTGCAGCTCGATTCGGCCTGGGTGAAACGCCTGCATGCCCTGCTCGGACTGGGGCAGTCGGCGGTCCTGCTGCTCGCCGGGTTGCTGGGTTTTGCGCTTGTCATAGTGACCTTCAACACCATACGCCTGCAGATCATGACACAGCGCCAGGAGATCGATGTCAGCCGACTTCTGGGTGCGACCGACCCTTTCATTCGCCGCCCGTTCTACTGGTTCGGCAGTCTCCAGGGCATCCTCGGTGGGGGCGTCGCGCTCGGTACGGTGTGGCTCAGCGTGCACGCCCTGAGCGCGCCGGTGGAGAGCCTGGCTACGACCTATGGGGCGGTGTTCGTACTGTCCGGCCCCGGGCTGGTCGACAGCATTGCCATCCTGGGGTTTGCGGCATTCCTCGGCTGGCTCGGCAGCGCGATCTCGGTGCGTCGCCACCTCGCCGAACGTCTGCGCTGAGCGCGCAGCGACCGGGATCAGTCCGGATTTGCCACGCGCTGCGCGCGGAGATTCGCGATTTCGGACCTCAGGGCGCGCAGTTCACTCATCAGCTCGTCGTGATCGGTCGTGACCAGCGCGCGAGTCTGCTCCTGTTCCTCATGATCGGTCACGCTCATCGCGTCCACCACAATGGCGATGAACAGGTTGAGTACCGCGAACGTGGTCAGCAGAATGAACAGGACGAAGAACAGCCAGGCCAGCGGGTAGACCTCCATGACCGGGCGCACGATCCCCATCGACCACGACTCGAGCGTCATGACCTGGAACAGCGTGTAGAAGGACGCCCCGAGGCTGCCGAACCAGTCAGGGAAGGATTCGGCGAAAAGCTTGGTGGCCATCACGGCGGCGATGTAGAACACGAGCAGCAGCAGGGTCAGCACCGAGGTCATTCCCGGAATCGCCTTGAGCAGGGCGTTGACGACCTTGCGCATCGACGGCACGACCGACACGAGCCGCAGTGCGCGCAGGATGCGCAGTGCGCGCAACACCGCCACTCCTTCGCCGGCGGGAGCGAGCGTGACCGAGACGACCACAAAGTCGAACACGTTCCAGCCATCCCGGAAGAAGTTGTGGCGATAGACGACGAGCTTCAGCGCGATCTCGACGACGAAGATGCTCAGCGCGATACGGTCAAGCATCGCCAGCAAGCCGCCGGCAGCAGCCACGGCGCCCGGCGAGGTTTCGAGCCCGAGCGTGACGGCGTTGACGATGATCACGGCGATGATGAAGCGCTGGAATCGGTTCGATTCGACTAAGGTCCGGATGCGGTTCATGGGTGCGAAAGATGGAGGTGTACGTGCAGGCGTGCATTCTAAGCCACACCGTCGGGCAGCAGGCATCGCCGTCATGGGCTGTTCAGGCCAGAATGAAATGCAGAACGGCCCCCATTGCTGGAGGCCGCGAAGATGATTGGTGGTGATGGGCGGAATCG
>DAOMNN010000068.1:0-17591 GCA_035443825.1 Rhodocyclaceae bacterium
TTGCGCTCGTCGTCAAGGGGCCCGCCATTGACTTCCTCGCGCGCCTTGCCGGCACAGCCAGACTGACCCACGCGATCCGCCAGCGCGAATGAGAACACGCCCTAAGAATAGTCCAGAAACTCCGGCATGTATGTTCGCTGACGCACAGTGCGACCGCCGGCATCACCGAAGGATGATGTCGTTCGGCCATCTCGTCACGTCCACATCGGTCGGATGACCGCGGCGTCTCAACGCAATCAGAGGGCGGTGGCTGCGGTATCTCCTGCAGCGGATCGGCAAGATCGGTTCAAATCTTTCCCTTCATCACCTCGCTTCGTGAAGTGGCGCTGTGCGGGCAAGCGTCCGGGCTGAGGATCCCGGACATGCCTCTCAGCCGCGATCCTCGACGATCACCTCGTGCAGGGTCCATTCACCCCCGGCGTTGATCAGCGAGAAGCCATCGAAACCATCGCTCAGCTTGCGGTCGACCACGTCGATCAGCACCTCGCCGTCGCGGGTCACCGTCATGCGCCCTTCGGCGTCGCGCTGCCACACCAGCCGCTGCGGCACGCTGTTCTCGAGCCGGTAGCGCGAACTGGCAATGACCGACGTTCCGCGCTCGTCCGCGAACACCATTTGCAGCGGCTGGTTGGCGCGATAGCTGAGGCGATAACCATGGTTGAGCGCGTCACCCCGATAGGGACCCAGGTCGATATGACTGTGTGGCTCCGTGGACCCCGAGACCAGCATCGTGATGCGGAACACCGGCGCGAGCCGGATCGGCACATACGCCGCCGCAGCCGCGGCTTGCTCGCCCGGACGCTCGACACCGACGTGCTGCTTCAGCAGTTCCTCCACGATCTGGCGACCGATATCCTGAGGCCGCGCCGAGGCAGGGGTAACCACCGAGTTCATGCCGCCATTGCGCACCTCGAAGCGACCGGCCGCGATGCGCCACGCCGGATTGCGGGTGTGGTCGCCATCGGAGAAATCGTCCCGGACGCGCACCCGGTAGGATTGGACCGCGGCTGCGGGCGGGGCGATGACCGCTGCGCCGAGTTCGAGGCGTTGCATCGTCAACGCGTCGAGTTCGCCGGTCGCGCTGACGTTGTTCGCCGCCTGGAAGTTGCGGATCGCGAGTCGGCTGCGCGGACCCAGCACCCCGTCCGGCGGCCCGGCATCGAAGCCACGCGCGTTAAGCGCACGTTGCGCCGCCGCCCGCTGTTCGCGGCTCAACCCGACAGCGGGCGCCGGTTCGGCGCTAGCGATGCGCAACTCCTCGAGCAGCGCCTGGCTGGGCTCCCCGGTAACCGGCACCCCCTGTCCCTGCTGATATTCGCGGATCGCCTGTCGTGTCGGTGCGTCCATCCGGCCGCTGATCAGCGGAATCGGGTAGCCGCGCACGCGCAGTTCGGCCTGGATTCTCGCCAGCGTGTTCGCATCCACCCCCGTCGGGGCAGGCGCCGCCCCGACGCGCTCGCGCATGTGCCGAAGCAGTTCGGCGCTCGGCTCACCCGACATCAGCAGGCCATGGTCGGACTCGTAGCTTCGGATCGCGGCACGGGTCTCGTCGTCGAGCCTGCCGGAGGCCCGCCCGACCGTGTAACCAAGGTTGCGCAGTGCTTCCTGGATATCTTCGACCTGTCGTGACGACAGTTCGACCCGCGATGCGGCCGGGGGCGATGCCCGGCTCTGAGCGGTGGCACGCACATGCGACAACAGGCTCGACGTGGGCTGGCCGTCCACCAGCAGATTGTTGTCGCGCTGGTAGGCGTGGATCGCGCTGCGGGTGCGCGCCCCCATCAATCCGTCGACCGGTCCGGCATCGAAACCGAGCCGGTTCAGCTCGCGTTGAAGCTCGAGCACGGTATTGGAGTACTGGGCGACCTGGATTGCCGAGTCGGTGACATACCAGGACACATGCGATTGGGCCAGCGCCTGCCCGGACAGGCCGAACGGCACGGCCAGAGCGAGCACCAGCCCGGCATACGGCAAAGAATTACGATGATCGAACATGATGCAGTCCCTCCTTCAGGAGAATTCCTCGAGCGTGTGGAGGGATGATAGGAGGAGCGTGTCGATCCATCCGTACGGCGGTGCACATACAGGCCTGCACCAGGAGCCTGCCGGACATGAGCGATGGCGGCCGAGGCAAACATCCGCCGAAAAAACGCACGAACGGACCGCGCTCTTCGCAGACTCGGGTGCGGTAGCGTACAGAGTGGCTCCGATCCGGCGACTACACTGACCGCTACTGAATCGCGCATTGATGCGCTTAGGTCAGTCAATCCACACAAGAGGCAATACCATGAACAACATCGTCTATCTCGTCGGCCTCGTCGTCATCGTGCTGGTGATTCTGGGTTTCTTCGGGCTTCGCTGAACGCCCGGCAATCGCGCCGGGTGCATTTCGGGATAACCCCGTCGTAAGCTACGAGCGGGCTGGCCGGTCGCCCCGGGCCACACCGAAGCCTTGATCGGAGATCACCGGCTGCCCGGAATCACCGCGTCGAGCGTCTGTACAGGGTGCGAAGCAAGGTGCCACTCAGCGTACCCTCGCGTCGAATCGCACACTACTCCAGTCCGTAGCGCTTGATCTTTCTCCACAGTGTGCTCTTGTCGATCCCCAGAATTTCAGCGCACAGACCGCGGTCACCGGCCGTGTCGCGCAAGGTCTTTCGAATGAAATGGACCTCGATCTCTTCCAGTGTCTGTGGCTGCATGTAATCGATTGCCCGCAATGGGGCCTCCTGGTCAGGGGAGACGTCCGGAGGCAGCCCGTCTATATCGATCTGGTCCCCACGACCCAGGATCATCATGCGCTGGATGACATTCTCCAGCTCGCGCACATTGCCGGGCCAATCATGGCGCATCAGCGCACCGAGCGCCCTGGTGGTGATGCCCTTGACCTCCTTGCCCAGCCGCTGAGAGTACTTGTTGACGAAGTAGTTGGCGAGCAACGGGATGTCGTCGCGGCGCTCGCGCAGCGGCGGAATATGGATCTCGACGACACGCAGGCGATAGTAAAGATCCTCGCGGAAACTCTCCTGGGCAATCAGCTTCTGAATGTCCCGATTGGTTGCGGCAAGCACCCGTAAATCGACGCTGCGCGGCTCGGTGTCACCGAGCCGGTAGTAAGTGCCGTCCTGGAGTACGCGCAACAGCTTGACCTGCAGTGACAGCGACGCATTGTTGAGCTCGTCGAGAAAGATCGTGCCGCCGCTGGCACGCTCGAACAACCCGGGTTTGCTGCGGTCCGCGCCGGTGAAAGCGCCACGCTGGTATCCGAACAGCTCACTCTCGATGATGTTCTCGGGAATGGCTGCGCAATTGATGGCAACAAAGCTGTTGCCGTGACGCGCACTGCTGAAGTGAATCTGGCGTGCCACCAGTTCCTTGCCACTACCGCTTTCTCCGGTAATGAGCACGCTGCAGTCGTACGCCGATGCCGCATGGATCAGACGCTGCACTTCGTCCATGGCCGCGGAACGCCCGATCAGCGTGCCTTCGGTATGGATCCGGTTCTCCTGGCGAAGGCGCTGGTTCTCGCGCGTAAGGTGCCAGTGATCGAGCGCACGCTGTACGGTGCATAGCAGCTCGACATTGTCGAACGGCTTGCACACATAGTCGTACGCACCAGCCTTGAGACTCGCGACCGCCGACTCGACGGTGGCATGGCCGGTGACCATGACCACTTGTGTCTGCGGGTCACGCTGCTTGGCAAACCTGAGGACTGTCAATCCATCGACCTGCGGCATACGCAAGTCGGTCACGAGCACGGCGACAGGATGGCTCTCGAGGTAGTCGAGTGCATCCTGGGCACTTTCGGTGGGAACCAGTTCGGCCTCGAGTTCGCCGAGAACCATGGCGATCAGCTCGCGCATGTTGCGGTCGTCCTCGACGATCAGGATCACCGGGCGTCCGCCGGCGTCCTGTCCGCCAACGACTATGAGGTCATCATCACTCACCATCTGCATGGGCGGGCACACTCTTCCTGCTTGTCGGACACCGGACCACGAACCGCGCGCCCTTCTCGAATCCGCTATCCAGCCGGATCGTGCCGCCGCGACGGGCGAGCATGGCCAGGCTGATCGACAGCCCGAGTCCACTTCCGTCGCCGACGTCCTTGGTAGTGAAGAAGGGGTCGAAGACGCGATTCCGCGCTTCGGGAGGAATACCGGGCCCGTTGTCTTCCACCGAAATCCACACCATGGCAGTTCCGTCGGCGCCGGAACGCACCACGATCTGCGGCTGCTCCACGCCTTCCAGCGCCTGAATCGCATTGATGAGCAGATTCGTGAGCACGATCTCGAGTTCGCCGCATCCACCCTCCGCCACCGGATCGTCGGGATCGAGTTCGCATTTCACGGTGATCTCGCTCTGGCGTAGGCGGCAGCTGATGAACGCGTCCACGATATCCCGGACCAGAGTATTCACTTCACAGCGATCGCCGTAGCAGTGCTCTTTGCGTGCGAAGTTGAGCAGATTGTGGATGATCCGTGAACAACGGTGTGCTTCTTCCTTGATGATCGAGGCGTAGTTTGCGAGCCGCGCGGGATCCTTTGCCGAGTCGACCAGCAGCTGCGCATAGCCGGACATGTTCCCGAGCGGAGTATTCAGTTCGTGCGCGACGCCGGCGGCAAGTTGCCCCATCGCGACGAGCTTTTCGCGATTGTAGGCGCTTTCCTGGAGGCGCTTGTAGTCGGTGATATCGAGCAAGGTAATGATCGCGGCCATGTCCGCTTCCCGCTCGGTGATGAACGAGAGATTCACCGTCAAGCAGCGTTCGGCACCGCCTGCAGTAATGTTGATTACGCGGTTGCGCACCGCATGCTTGTAAAGGAAGGCGTCACGCAGCGCGTCCCGCTCGGTGTCGTTCAGGTCCAGAATCTCGAAAAGACTGGAGCCGATCAACTGGCTCCCCGTCATCCCGAAGAGCATCTCGGCCTGGCGGTTGGCGATATTCACATGCACGTTGTCATCTACACCCAGGAGCGCCAGCGGCAATCCCTGGACGACGACGTTGAGTTTGTCGTGCTCGTTCAGAAAACGCCGTTGACAATCCTCGACGAACGCGAACATGCCGCCGAGTACCGCCATCGTGCGGTTGTACTCCTCGTACAGCCGCGCCAGTTCGGGGTGATCGAGCGCCGGCGGCTCGACCGGATCGAAGGTGCCGTCCTGCGCCCGCAGTATTCCGGCGTAGAGACGTTCCAGCTTGCGGCGCGTCAGCAGGCCGCCGGCAACGAAGCCGGCCAGTGCGCAGGATACGGCGAGCAGAAGCACTGCCGGGAGATCCGGAGCCCCGCCATTACGCACGAGATGCGCCGCCAACAGGACAAGGCTCGCCACAAGCGCGAGCGCGTAGGCGCGCGCGGACCGACGCGCCCTTGCATGCATGGCGCCCGCAGTCTGCTTGTCGTTGACCAGACCAATGATGACCTAACACCTCGTCGTGTCCCCGGCGTCCACGAGCACGCGGCGCCGGGGTGCTTGCTTCACTGCAGAATGACCTTCGTCTCCATCGGCAGGGCCGCGTCCGCAGACCACTCCACCATCGAGCCATCATACATTTTCGCCTGACGGTTGCCCATGATCTCGCTGCTCACGAACCAACCGAGCGACGCCCAGTGCCCAGTATTGCAGAACGCAATCTGCTCACCGTCGGTCGGCACCTCGGCAAGCTGGAAGAGCTTGGTCAGGGTCTCCCGGTCACGCAGCTTGCCGCCATTGTTTTCGGTCAGCCACGCTTCGGGAACATTGCGTGCACCTGGGAGGGTGCCGTTGCGCTTGGCGGCAGGATGACGATTGATGCCCTGGTAATTGTCCGATGGTCGGTAATCGACGAGTGCCGTTGCGCCGTTCAGCGCCTTCGCGACGTCTTCCTTGCCGACCAGCATATCCTGACGGAGCGCGGCCTTGAACTGTTTGGACTCGGGTTTCTGCGCCACGCGCGAAGTCGGCGCCTCGGCCGCCACATAGGCGGCGATCCCGCCATTGAGGATCGAAACCTTGTCATGGCCGAGCACCTTGAAGGTCCAATAGACCCGGGTCGCCGAGCCGAGATCGAGCGCGCTGGTGCCGGCATGGTAGATGACGACGTGCGTGTCGTTGTCGATGCCGAGCGAGCCGATCAGTTTCTCGAGGTTTTCGACCGGCGGCAACTGCCCGACCACGTCCTTGACCTTGGTCCGCCAGCCTCCCTTCATGTAATCCGTATACACCGCGCACGGAATGTGAGCGCTTTGATAATCCGCCTCACGATCTCCGCTGATCGAACTGCGGATGTCCAGAACGCGCACTCCCTGCGCGCAGGAGTTCTCCTTGATCCAGGCGACGTCCACCAGCGGACCCGCTTGCGTCGTCGCTGCGACGGATGCGGAAAAGACGATGCCCAGCGCGAATCCCGTTCCCCTCTTCATTTTGGTTACTCCTCTCTTGGCCTTGTTTATGTCGAGTTGCGAATATGCGGACGGCCACGCCGGGGCGTCTCCCGCCGGCGCGATGCCGGCCGGAATGCGCCCCGGTGCGGGCTTGGCCCGACGCCCGCTAGTTGCTCGAATGGTAATTAGCGACAAGCTTCTCCACGTCTTCTCCGTGGTGGCAGCCACCGCAACTCTCCGCCGGTTGCGTGCGGGGATCGGCGACCATGTTGCGGTGGGCCAGATCTTCCCGGAGGATGCGCGGATTGCCCTTGTGGCACCCGGTGCACGAATTGTTTACCGCCTCATGCTGCCTGTGCCACACCTCGGTCGAAGGCGCCGCGGCACGAAAGCCGTTGTGGCACTGGAAGCAGGATGAGGCCCCCAGACCGCAGGCGTTGGCCGGAGGAATGATGCTCGTCGGCCAGAAGTCGGTCGGTCGGGAAGCGAGCGCTTCCTCGCCCCAGCGTGCCGGCGGCTGCTCCAGCGTTGCGGAGCGGATCTGCTCCCCCTGCATTGCGCCCCACTCCCACCCCAGCAGGGCCGCGACCAGAACACCGCACAGAATCAGTGTCTTCGACACCTTGCGGACCATCCGGCCAATCCGGTTGCGCTTTTGCGGCATATGCTCATTCCTCCTTCCCGGTTCGATTTCTCGTATGACGGGGTCGACGCACACCGTATCTCCGGGACGCGAATCGACAATCCACCCGTGCTTCGTGATGCAGGTTTCGTGCCATGGGCGAACAGCCCGATTCACCGCGAAAGTGCGGCCACCAACCGGGCAACAGCATTGCAAAAGAGCGCCTCGTCCCGGAACAGGGCAATTTGCAATCGAGTCACACAGGCTTGCCACTCGATCACCGGCTGGGCGGAGTCTGAATCGGAATCGACGACTCGAACGCAAGGAAGCGGCTTGCTTCGGCCTCTTCGAGCGCCTGACGCAACAGCGCGACCGTGTTCGGCCCCATCTGTGCGGACTGCTCGAGCATGTGCCGATAGGTGCGCTCGTAGTGTTCCTTCGGCGCAACCTCCACCGCAAGAACGGCACGCCAGCCGTCCATGTGCGGACGAGCGAACGTCCCTTCGAGAACCCGTTCCTCGTCGACCGCCAGACGCTGATCGAAATACTCGATCTCCAGATCGACGCTGGCGCGCCACTGGATGACATGCTCGGCCAGCAGGGTTCGCTCCCCGTCGGGGCTTTGCAGCCAGAGTCGCACGTCGACGCGGGGAACAAGGTAGGTCGGAAAGCGGTGCCCCGCGCCGGTATTGGCAAGCGTAGCGCGGACGTACATCCGGTCGCCGTCGCGGGGCGCAGCCCGCAGGTCCACGCTCAGCGCACTGCGCACCATCTCGGCATCGCCGATACCGCGCCACAAGTGGCGGCGATCCGGCATGTGGCACTGTTGGCAGGTCGTGCCGGCGGCCGCATGGCGCGACGCGCTCCACTCGTTGTAGGTGTCCTGTCGAAGCTTGCCCGCCAGGCGCGGGCCGTCGTCCGGAAACTGGTGGCAGAGGGAACAGAACCGGCTGTCGCCGAACGCGGCCGACGCGACGAAACCCCCATGCGGCAGTTCCGGCGCATCCGGCCGGACGCCGGCAACCGACGGGGGGCCATGACGCACATGTGCGCGGACGTGGCACGCCGCACAGGTAAGGCCCTGCCGGTGCAAGTCCGGCGGAATGTATCCCGGCGGCGCCGACGCCGGCCTGTCCGGCCAGGTCCGCTCCAACGCGATCAGGGCTTTCTGTTCAGCAAGCGGCGCATGGCACTGCATGCAGCGATTCGATTCGTACTGGTCGAAGACATCGAACTGCCACAGGATGCCCGCCCGCATCGTTTGGGCATGACGCGACGCGTGCCAGTCGGCATGTTGCGCGGAATGGCAGTGGCCACAGTCGTCGGCACCCAGCGACGCCTCGAGCGCGGGCCTTCCGGGCGGTGGCGCCCCCTGCGCCGGCAGGGGGACGATCCAGTGCGCATCCAGAAACGCCTGTACCTCGTCGCCGCCAGGCCGACACGATGTGGCGAGCGCCAGGATTGCCGCTCCCGCCAACAACAGCCTGCCACGCATGCCTTTCTGCATCGGTCTGCCGCAAAAAAAAAGCTGCGGGCACAGGTGCCCGCACGCTCCACACACATAGAACCGGTTGCTCCGATCTTACCCGCGCCGGAGCCGGTTCCAACCGGGACGCCAGACCGCCCCCCCGGCGCCAGCCGCCTCACCGGGGAAACCGTGACTCTGTCGACACCGCGCACGGTGTCGACGCGTCACTTCGCGGCCCAAGCCCACACCTGGCCTTCCGCCGGGAGCGAGAGATCGGTCGACCACTCGATCCAGCTGCCATCATACGAGCGCACCTTGTCATAACCGAGCAGGTGCTTGAGCGTGATGTAGGCGTGAGCGGAACGGTCACCGCTGTGACAGTAAGTGTACACCTCCTTGTCCGGCGTGATGCCCGCGTCGGCGTACATCTTACGAATCTCGTCGATTGGCTTGAAGAGATGGGTTTCGGCGACGGCATTCGCGCCGGTCACGTTGATCGCACCCGGGATACGTCCGCCGCGAATCGAGCGGATGTTCTCGGCCTTGTACTCCTTGTCCGGGCGCGCGTCATGAAGCACGACCCCGGACTTGGCGCCCATCACCACGTCGCGCAGCACGTCGTCCCGTCGAAGGCGGCGTTCCATCCGCGTCTGATCAACCTTGTACGTGGTCGCCGCCACTGCGGCGGCCTCCGTGCTCATCGGGTAGTTCAGGCTCTTCCAGTGCACCGAACCACCGTCGAGCATCTTGAGCTTGCCCGTATCGTGGCCGTACAGCTCCATGATGAACAGCATTCTTGCCGCGTACAGGCTGAAGGCATCGTCATAGGCGACGACGACGGTGTCGGGCGTGATGCCGAGTCGCGACATCAGCGCTTCGTACTGATCCCTGGATGGATAAAGGGTCGGCGGCGACTGGCTGAGATCACCGAGGTCAAGATGACGCTTGACCTGAACCGCACCGGGGATGTGCCCCTTGCCGAACGTATCGGTGCGGCCAGAGACGTCGACGATGCGAATCCCCGGTTTGTCCAGATTGGCCTTCAGCCATTCCGCCGTGACGAGTGCGATCGGCTCTTCAGCGATCGCGACGCCGTTGCCGGCGAACGTCAGCAGCAGGGCAGTGATGATGCTTGCAATTCTGATCCGCATTTCGGTACTCCTTCAATTTGGTCCATGTTGATCGCACTGTGTCCCGTCTCCTCCGCAACACGGTGCGATTCCTTCGCATGTCCGACCGGGCCGGGGGCTGATGCCCCGCCCCGGGAACAGCGAATTCTGTGTCGCCGGCGCGGTCCCGGCAATTGCCGGGACCGAGCTCAATGTGCGCCGGCAGACTCGTTCGGGTTCCGGCGGAAAGCCTTGATCACGACCGGCAACGTTCCCTCCGACAGGGCGTCCGCCACGTGCCCTTCGCCGTCGCGCGCTGCAAATACCTGCACGGCCGCGCCGGCAGCCTCCAGGGCGGGTGCCAGCCGGGCGGGGTCGAGACAGCCCGCCGCGAGCCCGTTCGGATACATCAGGAGGATCTTCTTCATCGTCGTCACACCACGAAAACCGCGTCCGCCTGCACGATGGCTCTGGCAAGCGCCCGAACCCCCTCATCCGAGCCATCGACGTGCTCGATCGGCACTTCGGCGAACTCGAGCGACTCGATCTGTACCTGGGCCGCCTCATCCTGCGGCAGACCGTCCACGACGATCACCCGCACCGCGTCGTCGAGCAGCGTGAGTCCGGTCGCCATGCGCAACGCCTCGACCTTGTTGTCGTGCGCCACCATCAGCACGTTCTTCGATGCACCCATGGCTCAACTCCTAATACACGACCACCCGGTCGCTTGTATGGACCAGTTCCGCGTTCTGGTATTGACCGCCAATCACGATCGGTTCGGCCAGCACATCAGGGCGCAGGTCGCCTCCGAAACGCTCGACGCTCAGTTCGCACACCGCCACACCGGCGGGATCGGCCGTCGCTGCTGCGCGGAACTCGGCATTGTCCAGCGCCAGCACGCCACGATCGGTCAGAAAGCAGCGCGTAGTCCAGCCGCGCCCTTGTGCGGCCCGAAGCAGCCTTGTCGCCTCGGTGACGCAGCGTTCGTCGGTCAACACCACTCCGAGCTTCATCTCAGCCCCCTTTGCGAATCTTCCAGGTGGATGTGCCGTTCTGGTTGTTCTGGTCGAAGAGGTCGTTGCCGTCGCTCTCGCACATCGAGATGATGGATTCGCCCGAAGACGGGTTATCGAACACCACGGTCAGCACCTCGCCAGACCCCAGCTTCTGCAGCGCCTTCTTCGTGTACATCTGCGGCTGCGGGCAGACATAGCCGCAGACATCCAGCATGTAGCTTCCGTCACCGGTCTTCTCGAACTTCACTCCCATGATTCTCTCCCGTTGCGTTGACTTTCCGTCTCAAAGGGCCAGCTCGTCGTTGCGCGACGCGCGCCACTCGATCCACCAGTTGAACAACCGCACCCCGACATAGCCGCCGGCCGCCATGCCGACCAGGAACACCCAGCCCGACAGATCGCCGTTCGTGACCGTCGCGAAGAAGGCGCCGATGTTGCACCCCATCGCAATGCGCGCGCCGATCCCCATGAGAATGCCGCCCACGATCGCGAAGGTCGCGGTTTCCAGGCTCGGCACCTTCCACTTGAACTCGCGCCGGGTCAGCGCGAGGACCGCGGCGCCGAGAATGATGCCGATCGACATGAACCCGGGGGCATTGATGAGCGGGTTGGGCAGGCCGTTGTCGAGGCCGAAGAAGATGTTGTTCATGTTCTCGACACCGAGCTTGTTGAGCACCCAGCCGCCCCATTGCGCTTCCTGCGTGGTGATGTACCAGTACCCCGGATCGAACACGGTGTATTGGAGCGACAGCCCCTCCGTGTAGCCCATGTCGGCGAGCAGTTCCCCGAAGTTGAAGATGCGGTAGTGCTCCCGCAGCGCACCGGTGACCCACATCTGCAGACCGGCGAAGATGCCCAGCCCCAGGCCCGCAATGGCGGTGTTCCTGGAGGACGTGAACATCGACCAGATGCCACGAACGTCTTCGCGCAGCCCTGCATGCTGGATGCCCTTGCGGCGCAGGTAACCCTTGCGGTAGGCGAGGTAGTAGAGCGCAATCAGCAACGCCGCGGTGGGCAGGATCGCGGACAGCAGTGCATTTCCGACGAACGCGGCAATCACCGGATCCTGCATGCCGAGCATCTGCGCAACGGTCGTGGACTTGAGATCCCAGATATGCCCGGCAAGGAACTGGTCGAACCAGGTTTCGGTGACGGCGAGTTCCTCGGGCATGTCCTTGGCGATCGCCGATTCAGTCCAGGAGGCAGGCACGAACCAGTTCAGCCAGCCGCCCGCCGCAACCATCACCGCCTGCGAAAATGAAATCGACACCACCACCAGCAGGGCGCCGAGATTGCCCTCCCCTGTCTTGTAGAGTGAACTCGATGCGCAACCGCCGGTGAATATGATGCCGAAGCCAAAGATCGCTCCACCGATCAGGACGTGCCAACCCATCGCATTCGGGTGGAAGGTGCTGAATCCCGCGACGGTCACGGCTGCGGCGGTCAGCGAATACAAGGCGACCGCAATGAGCACGCCGACCGCCATGCGCGGCACCCCGACGGCGAAGAGATCGCGCACGGCCGACGCCATGCAGAATCGACCGTACTGCAAGAACAAGCCGTAGACGAGCCCGAACCACACGTAGACCAGCAGATAGGTCCAGCGCGTGTCCGCAGCGATTGCCAGCACGGAACCGACTGCAACGGCGCCGACGATTGCCGCAGCGTAGCGGGCGCCCTTGTGAACTGCCGGGGATCGTTCGGAAACAACCGCAGCCATGCCTGTTTGGTCCACCATTCGTCCTCCTTGTATCTTTCCAGCCCTGTAACCGCTTCCCGACCAGGGCCACCGTGCAGGGGCTATTGTCGAACTTCGCTTCCGAGGCCCTTGCGCATGTACACGCGCCAGCACCCGTCTTCCTTGCACGTGGCAAGATGCGTGCAATAGATGACGAGCATCAGCGCCGGAATCGACTCGACTGCGGCCGGATTATCCGAGACGAGCTCGACCACGTCGCCGTCTTCGACCTGGCTCAGTGCCTTCATCGTCAGCAATTGCGGCCGGGGACAGTTTTCGTTCATGCAGGCGACGCTGCGAGCCACCCGAAGTCGACCGAAGCCGGGCAGCTCGACGTCACGCGCCGCCGCAACCGGCGAGGCGTGAGGGTTCCCGCTGAAGATCTGCATGACCCAGCTCAAGTCCAACTGCCGGCCCTCCTTTCAGATCATGTCCCGTAGCAACCGCCACTGGCTGCCGCCATCTTCATGCACGATGCGTGCCACAATGCACAATCCCTTCATTCAGGGAGGAAATGCGCTGCTGGAGCAACGGTGGCAAGCGACAATCTGCAATCCGGTTGACTCTTGGCGCAGGTGTCGTGGAATTTGCAATGTGCAATCGACCGAAGCAGGATCGGACACACGAATCGCAGGGACCCTGCGAAGGATCTGGCTGCATCCGGCCATGATCACGAGCCAGGTCGGCGTGCCGGGCCCCGGTGCGTCGCGACCGAAGGTCATGACGCACCGCGTTTGAAGCCGATACGGACTTCATCCTCCAGCGTGGTCTATAGTCCCGATATGTGCACCGGATCAACACACGAGAGTCACGAAATGCGCATCGCTTCCTGCCGATACCCAGCCATCCTCGCCACACTGGTCGCCGCCCTCGTATTGCTGCCGGGCTCCGCGGCCATCGCCCAGCAGAGCAGGCCGGTCACGGGCGATCGGGGTTCGGACATGGCCGTGGATCTGGTGCTGGTGCGCCCGCTCGGCATCGTCGCGACCGTGGTCGGTGCGGCCGGGTTCGTCCTGGCGCTGCCCTTCACCTTGCCCAGCGGCAGTGCCGGAGACACCGCGCGGGAGTGGATCGGGGCGCCGCTGGACTACACCTTCAAGCGGCCTCTGGGCGAATTCGACCATTGCGCCACCGAACGCCAGCGCTGCGGGCGCGATGATCAGGCCCCGACCGCAGAGGGAACCCCGTTCGCCGAGAGGGCCCCGGCCCCACCGAGCCCTTGATCGGCCATCAGCGCATACCCGAAATCACCGTCGAACGCCTGAACAGGGTACGCAGCAAGGGGCCGGTCAGCGGCAGGTGCCCGAGCAGGACGATCGGTGCCTTTAGGTAGCGAATGATCCTGAGGCGTCGCCATCTCCTCTCCGTAATCCGCTCCGGCCAATGGCTAGCGCTCAGGTCCGGCTCCACGCCGTCCAGTTCGCGTTGCCACGAGTCGTCCTTCTCGTAGCCATACTCCACCAGGTCGTCGCTGATCGAGCCGTGAATCCGGAGCTGACCGGCGATACGCGGCAGATGCCTGCGCCAGTTGCCGATCCCCGCGGAAGAGATGGCCCGCACGCCGCCGAGCGCATCGAGCGAGCGTGCCGAAGGGGTGGACCGGAGGTGATAGTCGCTGAAGTCCGCACGCTTGACGAGGAAGGGCATGCGCGCCATCAAGTCCCGCTGGATTTCGTCGGGCCGGGTCACCAGGTCCTCGTAGCGAATCGTGATGAAGCGCGGATGGTGCTGCAGCCGGCGGCCGTACGGCGTGTAGTTCTTCCAGAAGACGAGACCCGACCAATACACGTCCGAAGCCTTGCCGTGCCTGCTCACGATCATGTCGCGAGGATCGCGCACCATGTAGATCACGTACAGGTTCGGCGTGATGCGCAGCGCCGGCTCGACGACCAGGATGTCCATCGGTTTCTTGGTGAGGAAGACGTCGGCATCGCGCGAAGGCAACCGGTAGATGGAATCCTCGTGATCGGTGTACAGATCGATGTCGAAGCACGCGATCATCATTTCGGCCATCAGCGTCGTACCCGAGCGCGGGCCGCATCCGACAATATGGATCCGCTTCATTGAATCTTCTGCCCCGCCATGTGCATGCTGAAGCCGAGCATGATGCCGCCAACGACCGGGATTTCCAAGCGTGCCCGTACATCGGCCCTCCCCCTTTTCCCCGGCGTTCATACGGGCGCACGAATCCCCGCTTGATCTACACTGTGCGCATGTGTGGCCGCTATGCCCTGTATGGTCCCGTATCCCGCTTGCGGGAACAGTTCGAGGTCGACTTCGACGAGATCGATTTCAGGCCCCATTACAACCTCGCCCCGATGCAGCACGCCCCGGTGATCCGCGAGGTCGACCGGGGGGAGCGTCACGTGGCGCTGCTGCGCTGGGGCCTGCTGCCCTCGTGGGCGAAGGATCCGACGATCGCCGCCCGACTGTTCAATGCCCGCGCCGAAACCGCGGCAACCAAGCCCTCGTTCCGTGCCGCCTTCAAGGCCCGCCGCTGCCTGATACCCGCCGACGGTTTCTACGAATGGGCCCCCGCCGCCACGGGCGGGAAACAGCCCCATTTCATCCACCTCGCCTCCGGTGCGCCGATGGCGCTGGCCGGCCTGTGGGAACGCTGGACCGCGCCCGCCGGCGAGGAAGTGTCGACCTTCACCATCCTCACCATCGACGCCAACGAACGCCTGGCCCCGATTCACGACCGCATGCCCGTGATCCTGCCGCCCGAAACGTGGTCGCTGTGGCTCAACCCGACCCGCACCCCGGCACAGGTCGCCCCCCTGCTCCGCCCCTATCCCTCCGACTCAATGCAGCTTTGGCCGGTATCGAAACGCGTCGGAAACGTACGGGCGGACGACCCGTCACTGATCGAGCTCGTGCCCCCCGCTGCCGGAAGCTGAGGACCAGCACCCGACCGCAAGCCTGACGACGGCGCTTCGTGGCATGTCTGTTAGCTAAACGGCTCAGGTCCTGCATTCCAGCTCGTTTCGCCTTGCAGATACGTCGGGATGCAAGACCATGCGTGGTGCCAGATGAGCAATGATTACCATGTGGTGGTCGAGACGCCAGAGGGGAATCCCAAGACCGCGTTCCGAGTTGAATCCAGGCAAATTCTCAGAATGTTGGTCAGGTGTCGTGCTAAGCTGGGACATATGTCCAAGGAGCGCGCATGATGGATACAGTTGAAGAGATCCGCCCAGCGGGACGGAGAAAGGCGCAATCAGATCGCCTTCGAGATCAAAGGGCGCTCGAAGCGCAGCTCGAGCCAGAGCACTTGAGGGACTTGCTCGTGCTGCTCGACGACCTCCCGGATACAAGTCGCCATTCGCTGATCCAGAAAGGGCTGGCGACGCATCTGTTACAGGAGGCATTACAGGAGTTCCAGACCCTGGATCGAGCGGCGCTGCTCAAGGCCATCCAGGTAAACGCCAAGACGATCGAGCGAAATAGGAAAGGGCGACTTCAGCCGATGCATTCCGATGCGGCGCTTGCGCTGATGGAAGTCACGCGCATGGCTGAGCGCATTCTTGGTAACCGACGATTGGCAGAGCGGTGGCTGAGTGAGCCGGTGCGTGGACTGGATTACCAGCGGCCAATTGATCTTCTGACGACGTCGGCCGGAATCGAGGCGGTCAAGACCTTGCTTGTTCGCATGGAGTACGGGGTATACGCATGAAGCCGCTACCCGCGATCTTGCTCGACCCAGCCGAGAAGAACAATCTGATCGCATGGCGGCTGCACCAAAGTCAGTGGCGCAAGAGCTGGCAGCGAGGCGTCGGATCTCAAAAGGTCGGTGGACGCTGGAGTTTGCCCGGCAGGGCCGTTGTGTATGCAGCTCTGGATCCCGCAACCGCGATTCTGGAAGTGGCAGTGAACAGCGGTTTCGCTGCGCTTGATGCGAATCCATACGACTTGGCCCGAATCGAGATATTGAGGCCGGATCTCGTGCATGTGGTTCAACCCGCGGATTTGCCCAATCCCCGATGGCTGACCACAAATTCTCCCATACCATCTCAGCAGCGCTTTGGCGACCACCTGCTGAACGAGCATCCGATTATCGTTATCCCCAGTGCCGTTAGCACGAACTCCTGGAACATCCTGATCGATGTCAAATCGGGAGCAAAGGCGTTCAAGGGAAGGCTCCACGAGCGATTCGCTCTTGATACACGCTTAGCGCCGATTGCGTAGGGTTGCCAACCACGAGGAAAGTATGAGCCAAAGGGTGCGAATGTGAGACCTGATTCCATGTCGCACAGGTGGCTAACCTGTCCTGCGGAAGGGGGCAACTCCAAGAAGACTACTTCGCTTGTGCTTTCTTGCTCGATTTGCGTCCAGGGTTGACCTCTGCGGCATCTACTACTGACGGCCCCGTCTTGTCGGCTGGAACGAGCCCAATTCGCGAGACCCCTACCATTGCCCCTGGCAGTGCTTCGTCCGGGGTCGGTCCGATTTGTCCGAGCGCTAACTTGAACTCGATCGCAGTCTCGAACAACCCTTCGCGAAACCCATGGTGCTTGATCAGCAGCGACGTGAGCTCACGCAGCGTCAGCGGCTCAATGGGATCGGACTGCTTCATTGATACCTCTCCAGTTGCTGGTTTCGACCCCGGAAGTCCAATGGCTGATCACCTCGCCTGCGTGAAGAGTCACGGTGATGTTGTGGTTGTGCTCGACCACACCCTTCGGGTGATCCAGATATGACCGCAAGGCATGGAATACAAAGTCATTCAGGGTCTTGCCGGCTTTGGCGGCTGCAACGACTGCTTTGCGATGAAGTTCTGGACCAGTGCGTACATTGAAAGTGCCGCTGTACGGCTTGTTTGCAGGCCTTCCGGTCTTCTCGCAGTGGGCCAGATAGCGATCCACGGCGTCCTTGAATGCTTCCTTGATCTCCGGGACCGACTCGCCCTCGTAGGTGATCAGGTCGTCAATGAACAGGATCTTCCCGTGGAGGCAATCATCGTCCAGGCTGGTCTCGATGGACCCGTTGAACCCGCGATGAGACAAAAGGTTCGTGGCCATTACATATCCTCCGAAATTACTCCGACAGCGGTGAGGGCGTCGATCGCATCCTTCACCTGATAGAGCTTCAATACACCTCTTGGATGCGTCTTCGACATCGAGAAGCGGAATCCCGTATCCCGGTGTTCGAACATGTGATGCGATCCGCCGTCACATGCCACATCGAAACCGGCCTGCGCCATCAGCGTCACCAAGTCATCCCAAGGGAAGTCCCTCGGCTTGGGCGTCTTGAGCAGCCTGTCAAGTAGTTTTTTC
>DAOMNN010000069.1:0-8568 GCA_035443825.1 Rhodocyclaceae bacterium
TGCTGAACCCGAAGAAGATCTACTCGCACGACGAGTTTCCGCTTGCGATCACCGATCCGAAGGAAGCTGGCGTGTATCGCGACGGCAACAAGGTCACGGTCAAGATCACCTCGCTGGCGCCTGCGTTCGAACCACGCGAGTTCAAGCTGCAGCGGGGCGACGAGGTTACGCTCATCCTGACCAACCTCGACCGCATCGAGGATCTGACGCACGGCTTCGCGATTCCGGAATACAACGTCAACTTCATCGTCAATCCGCAGGAAACCGCGTCGGTCAGCTTCGTCGCCGACAAGCCGGGCGTGTTCTGGTGCTACTGCACACACTTCTGCCACGCGCTGCACCTGGAGATGCGCAGCCGGATGATCGTCGAGGCTTGATGGCAGACGGGCGGCCCGCGAGCAGTTCGCGGGCCGCAAAACCCACACCAGGTGCGGCCTGTCGCGGAGCCGCATGGGTGTACCGTTCGCTCACCGGACGGTTTTGACAGAGTGATCTTTCGAGGGGCTGAACGCCCCTCGTTTTTTTGATGCAATGTAAGCACCTACTGATTTTTTAATTGACCCTGAGCAATTACAAGTACACCGCCACTTCCTACACTGTCCCGAACCCCGCAACAGATCGATCATCATGAAAACGCTACTCGCCGGACTCCGGATCGCGCTCATCGCAATCGCGATGGTGCTAAGCACCAATGCAGTCATGGCTTCTACCTATGAAGCACCTCTCCCGGCGTCGATCAACACCGATCCGGATTTGTGTGCGCACGTGCCTTGTCGGGACGTGCTCCCTGCCGCTGACAGTTTTTCCGAGCGCATGGGCCGTCCGGCCTATGTCGAGGCTTATCGGAGCGAGGGCAGCAGGAAGGAGTTGGTGGGTTACGTTTTCCTGTCGACGGACATCGTCGACATCCCCGCATATTCCGGCAAGCCGATCATTACGCTCATCGGCATGGATACCGAGGGCATCATCGTCGGAACGCGCATCCTGCGACACAGCGAACCGATCCTCTTGCTCGGCATCCCCGAAGAGGTCCTGACGCGCTTCGTCAATCAGTACCTGGGCAAGTACGTCGGCGACAAGATCGAGATCGGCAAGGTTCGTCCGGGTCAGGGCTACATCGGTCTTGACGCCATCACCGGTGCTACGGTGACTGTCGTCGCCCAGAATCAGGTCGTGATGCGCTCGGGTGTCGCGATCGCCCGCCAGGTCGGCATTCTCCAGAGCGAACCCAAACCGCCGGTCCGATTCACACCGATCGACGAGAGACTCGGCTGGGACCAACTGGTCCGGGAAGGCAGCGTGAGGCGGCTCACGGTAACGCCTGAACAGGTGGGTCTGCCCCGCGCTCCCGAACCCTACGTCGACATGTACTTCGGCTACCTGAACATTCCAGCGGTGGGCAAGAGCCTCCTGGGTGAGATGGTCTACGAAAGGCTGATGTCCACGCTCGCGGAGAACGAGCATGCGATCTTCATCGTGTCCAACGGGACGGATTCATTCAAGGGTTCAGGTTTCGTGCGCGGTGGCATTTACGACCGGATTCAAGTATCCCAGGACATGGATGCCTTTACGTTCAGGGACATGGACTATCGCAACCTCTGGGGACTCCAGGCGGAAGGCTCGCCCGGTTTCACGGAGTCGGGCATCTTCATCATCCGTGATCCAAGCTTCGGTCCCGCCTACCCCTGGAATCTCGTCTTTCTCGGCAACAAGCTCGACCGTGACACCGGGCATCGCAGTTTCGTAAGCTTCGATCAGGAGTATTGGGCCCCGGCGCACTATCTCGAAGGCGGACGAGCGAAAATCGTCAAGCAGAAGGCTCCGTGGGTCCGCATCTGGAACATGCGTGCCGTCGAAATCGGACTCTTCGTGGCACTGTTGCTGGGCGTGGCCGCGGTCTATGCCAACCGTGACCGACTGACCCGCGCGTCGACGCGCAAGAACAAGTGGCCGGTCAACGTGTTCAAGTACACCGCGTGGGTGATCAGCATCGGGTTCGTCGGCTTCTACCTGATGGCCCAGCCGTCGATCACGCAGGTTCTGACCTGGTTTCACGCCCTGCTCTTCCAGTGGACCTGGGAACTTTTCCTGACCGATCCCTTCATCTTCCTGTTCTGGATCTTCATAATCGTCACGGTCTTCCTATGGGGCCGCGGACTGTTCTGCGGGTGGATGTGCCCGTTCGGTTCGCTGTCCGAACTGCTCTACAAGGTGGGCGGTGCAATCGGTCTGAAGCGCTTTCAGTTCAAGCTCTCCCAGCCGCTACACGACCGCCTCAAGTGGATAAAATACTGGGTGTTCTTCGGTTTGCTGGCAGTGTCGGTGTTCTCCATGGGCTGGGCCGAGATGCTATCCGAAGTCGAGCCGTTCAAGACGACCTTCCTTGTCGGCCTATTGAACCGAAGCTGGCCTTACACCCTTTTTGCTGCGGGGCTTCTCGGCCTGTCGATCTTTACGGAACGGCCGTTTTGCAAATACCTCTGCCCGCTGGGCGCAGCGCTTGCGATGCCGTCGACCTTCCGCTGGTTCGGCCTGAAGCGCAAGCAGGAATGCGACACGTGCCACGCTTGCGCAGTAGGCTGCGGTTCGCTTGCAATCGACGGGAATGGACGCATCGATCATCGCGAGTGCATGCTGTGCCTGGATTGCATGGTTCTCTATACCGACGAGCACGCATGCCCGCCGCTGGTCAAGGAGCGCAAGCGCAGGACCAAGGCAGGCCTGCCCATGACCCCGATCGGAAGGGACGGCTATTACATTCCGATCAAGCCGGTGCCGGCAGCACAGGCGGCACAGCCTCAATCGAACTGATCATCGGAGATTGACAGCATGGTCGACCCCAAAATGATGACCGACCCGATCGACCCTCCCTACGCCAGCAAGGACAATCCGCTCATGGTCCTGGCAGCCGAGGTTTGGGACCACCTCTGGCCATGGAGTCATCACGGCTTCAGACGTCAGCGCGCGGTGCAGGCGGCAGGCTTCGCGCTGGCCGTAGCCGCATCCATCATGTGGATTCTGGCGGCAATGGGTCATCTCGATGCCGGCGCACTCATCGGCTGGTGGTTCGGCTGGAGTGTATTCGAAGTCATCATCCGGCTCGGATCGAAGCCCTACGTCAAGGAAGGGCCGTGGTGGGGGCGATGCTATCGGCGTGCGAGCCCGATGGACATGGTGTGCTACGTCGGCTTCAAGAACCTGCTGATCGGCGCAACACTCTTCATCGCCCTCAAGTCAAGCGGACTGCTGGACCTGTAGGCGCCGTTCGAGCGAATGCCCCGTAGATTCTGTGGCCGTGCCATCACCGGCTTCATCCTGCTGACCACCCTTCTCGTGGCAGGCCCCGTATCGGCCGCCACCTGGAACGTGTCGCCGGGCGCATCGGTCCAGGCAGCCATCGACCGCGCACAACCCGGCGACGTCATCGAAATCGAGCGGGGCCGCTATCAGGAGAATCTCCTGATCGAGAAGCCCCTGACATTGCGCGGCATCGACCGTCCCACGGTCAGCGGAGGTCTGAACGGTCATACCATCATGGTCACCGCCGAGGACGTCACCATCGAAGGCTTGATCGTCACCGACTCCGGCGACAGCCTTCGCGACCAGAACGCCGGCATCTACATCTGGCCCGGCGCCCACCGGGCGGTGGTGCGCAATTGTGATCTCGCCTACAACCTCTTCGGTCTGTGGATCGAAAAGGCCGACGACGTGCTGATCGAGAACAATCTGATCGTCGGGAAGCGCGAATACCGCTCGCCGCAACGCGGCAACGGCATTCAGCTCTACAACACACGTCGTGCACAGATCATCGGCAACAATGTCGGCTTCGTGCGCGACGCCCTGTACGTCGATGTGAGCCACGATGCGATCTTCCGTGGCAATCGCCTGCACCATAGCCGTTACGGAACCCACTACATGAATTCCTACCGCAACCTGTGGGAAGACAACGACGTGTACATGAATCGCGGCGGACTCGCACTGATGGAAGTTCGCGATCAGCTCGTCCGCAATAACCGCGTCTGGGCCAACTCGGATCACGGCATCATGCTGCGCACCATCCAGGACACCGTCGTCGAGAACAACACTGTTGCCGGAAACTCGCGCGGTTTCTTCATCTACGATGCCGAATACAACGAATTGCGTGGCAATCTCGTCGTGGACAACATCGTCGGCATGCACGTATGGGCTGGATCCAAGAACAATGACGTCGAGCGCAACGATTTCATCAGCAATCGTGAGCAGGTGCGCTACGTCGCCGCGCGCGATGAATTGTGGGGCGTCAAGGAAGGGAATCACTGGAGCAACTATCTTGGCTGGGATCGCAACGGGGATGGCATCGGCGACGTGCCCTACGAAGCAAATGACTTGGTCGACCGGCTCACGTGGCGCCACCCGATGATGAAACTGCTGCTCGCAAGCCCCGCCGTGCAGACACTTCGGCTGGTATCCCGGCAGTTTCCGCTGATGCGCGCACCGAGCATCGTAGACCCGAATCCGCGCATGCGACCACAGAACGAGAACTGGAGAGACTGGCTTGGAAAGCACTTCCCTGGCGCCCGTTGAGTCGGGCCACGCGATCGAAGCGCCGCCCCTCGTCGTCACGCGGGGCGTGACGAAGCACTACGGTATGGTGCACGCGGTGGACGGCGTCGATCTGGAGATCGGACGCGGCGAACTGTTCGGCCTGATCGGGCACAACGGTGCCGGAAAGAGCACCCTCTTCAAGATGATGCTGGGCCTCATCCCGGTGACTTCGGGCCAGATCTTCATTGACGGCGAACCGGTCAGTGGTCGTGGCTTTCGCGCAGTACGCCGCAAGATCGGTTACTTGCCCGAGAACGTCGTCTTCTACGACAACCTGACCGGACTCGAGACACTGCAGTTCTTCTCGCGCCTGAAGAGTGCGCCGTTGCAGGCCTGCATGCCAGCCCTCGAGCGCGTCGGGCTGCTGCAGGCCGCCGGCCGCCGCGTCAGGGAGTACTCCAAGGGGATGCGCCAGCGTCTCGGATTCGCACAGGCCCTGCTGGGCGACCCTCAGATCCTGTTCCTGGACGAGCCGACTACGGGTCTCGACCCGGAAGCCATTCGCGAGTTCTACGGGATCCTGCGGCGATTGCGCAGCGAAGGCGTGACCATGGTACTCACCTCGCACATCCTCGCCGAGATTCAGGAGCGCGTCGACCGGTTGGCAATCATGGCCGCTGGGCGCATCCAGGCGATCGGCACGGTGCAGGGCCTGCGCGAGCGGATGAACCTGCCGGTGTGGTTCGATGTACGCATCGCTCCCGAGTATTTCGACGATGTTCGCGAAGTGCTCGGGAGCCTGCCGATAAGCGCGATTGATGCCCGGGACGGTCACGTCTCCGTGCAGTGCGGACGCGAAACGAAGATGGCGGTGCTCGAGGCGTTGACTGCCCTCAACGGCAAGATGCTCGATCTGCACGTGCGCGAACCATCGCTCGAAGATGTCTTCTTCGGCTTCTCGGATTAGGTGCCAACAATGGAACTGAGACAGGTCGGAACCGTTGCCGGCAAGGAATTCTGGGACCGCATTCGCAACCGCTGGGTCTTGGCGGTTGCCCTGGTGTTCACGGTCTTCGCCCTCGTGATCGCGTACTTCGGCGGTGCCCAGCAGGGAACCGTCGGCTTTCGCTCGATCGAATTCACGATCGCCAGCCTCGTCAGCCTCGTGATCTATCTGATTCCGCTGATTGCGCTCGTACTCGGCTTCGATGCCATCGTCGGGGAACGCGAGCGCGGCTCGCTCGATCTTCTTCTGTCGATGCCGATCACCCGCTTCGAGCTACTGCTGGGCAAGTATCTCGGCCTCGCCGCCGCGCTCGCGTTCTCCACCATCGCGGGTTTCGGCCTGGTCGCGGTGGTACTGTCGGCACAACTGGACATTAACGCGCTGTTTCACTACTTCGGCTTCATGCTCAGCTCGGTACTGCTGGGCATGGCCTTTCTCAGCCTCGCGGTCATGCTGTCCGTGTTCGCTGCCGATCGTACCCGCGCCTCCGGTCTGGCGATCGCGATGTGGTTCTTCTTCGTCCTGGTGTTCGACCTTATCCTGCTTGGCGCCCTCGTGGTGAGCGGCGGCAGCTATGGCGGCGACATCTTTCCCTACCTGCTGCTGCTCAATCCGGCCGACGTGTTCCGCATCCTGAACATCTTCACCCTGGAGGACGTCCGCAGCCTCTATGGCCTGGCGACCGTCTTTCCACGTGCTCTGGCCGAGCCGTGGCTTTTGGGACTCGTCATGTTCGCCTGGATCGCCGCCCCATTGGCCCTGGCGGCCTGGCGCTTCCGAAAATAGCATTCCGCTGGAGATCGATTCATGTGCAACCACCATCAACCATGCAGCCACCGTCGCCACTTTCTCCTTGCGGTCGGCGCGGCCGGCCTGCTCGCGGCCTGCGGTCAGTCATCGGACGGATCCGGCGCAGTCGTGGCGGTCGAGATCGACCGCGGTACATCATGCGCACTCGACGGCATGCTGCTCGCGGACTATCCGGGCCCCAAGGCGCAGATTCACTATGCCGGTCGGGCCGAGCCGGATTTTTTCTGCGATACGGTGGAGATGTTCCACATCCATCTCAATCCGGAGATCGTGCAGCCCGTCCGGGGCATCTTCGTTCAGGACATGGGAAAGACCGACTGGGACGAGCCCCGGGGGCACTGGATCGATGCGCGAAGCGCCTGGTACGTGCATGGGTCTTCCCGTCGCGGCTCGATGGGTCCGACTATCGCGTCTTTCGGCAACGAAGCGGACGCGGCGAAGTTCGTCGAGGAATTCGGCGGCAAACTGGTCCGCTTCTCCGACATCACCGCCGATATGGTAATTCTGGACGGCGGCGCACTACACGACAGCAGGATGTGAACATGGCCAACTTCTTCGGAAACCTCGAGTTCGAAACTGCGCAGGACATCGAACAACTCGCGCGCCTGATGTATGAGCTGCGCTGCAACCGCAGCGAAGTTCTTGACGCTTACGGTGTCAGCGACGAAGTCGCTCTCCTCGAGCGAGTCTATGCCGGCGAACTTGCCGAGCATCCCACCTACGAGCACTACCTAGCCGCCAGAATCCTGGCCGAAACGCGCGAGACCGTGCGCATGCTGCTCGCCGAGCAGATCAAGGAGGCAAGGAAGTCATGAGCCTTCATCTCGAACTCGCCGCAATGATCAACGACGGATTCTCGTCCGAACTGCAAGGGCCGGTCGAGTGCACACAGGACGCAATGATCATCCGCCTCGCCAATGGTGTAACGCTTACGGTGCACTATGCCGCACCGGACGCATACTCCATGCGCTGGGTCCATGATGGTCGAATCGCAGGCATCGATACCGCACCGCTGCACCGCGAGTTGCAGACCTTTCCAAACCATCTTCATCGCAGCAACGGGAAAATCGCACCGGATTCGGTTACGAACCCGGACGCCCGTCCTGAGGACAATATGAGAGGCCTGATCGAACGCCTGATCCGCAATCCGGCCTTCGACATGGCAGAGGACGTCTGATGCAGTTCTCCCCGAGGCAGTTGATTCAGGCCGGGGTCGCACTCTCGATTGCGAGCGTTGCGGCCCTGCTCGTGCCTCTGGGAAAGAATACGGGAACGGCAACCCTGGAGCGCCTCGACGACTATTGCATCGTGGCCCCCGCACTGCCTTACGATCCGACCTCTGGACTCGACAGGTTCGAGCCGCGCAGCGTACCTGCCGACGCCCGCTGCCCCGTCTGCGGGATGTATCCGGCGCGCTTTCCTCATTGGGCTGCCCAGGCAATCTACCGCGACGGCGCGGTGCAGTTCTTCGATTCGCCGGTGAATCTGCACGTCTTTCTCGACGATGTCAGTCGATACAACGGCGCTTACGGCAAAGCCGATATCGCAGCAACTTTCGTGACCGATGTGACGAGCGGAAACTGGGTCGAATCGGCAGGTGCGCACTATGTGCATGGTTCCAATGCACTGGGCCCGATGCGCGACGGCAATCTGCCCGCTTTCACCGAGCGGGAAGCGGCCGAGCGTTTTGCGGCTGAACGTGGCGGCGTCGTGCTGTCCGCCGATCAGATCACCCCGGAAATTCTCCGCTCGCTCACTCATTCGGTACATCACCACCACTGAGCGCCGCCCCAGGTCAACAACGGATAGTCATCCCCAGCGCACACCGTACACTCGAAACGCGGCGGGCGGGATGACTTGCATCATCCCGCCCGCCGCTCAGCCTGTTTCGCTCGCGATTACTGCGACTGACCCACCATGAAGTCGACTGCGGCCTTGACTTCTTCGTCGGACAGATTGCTCGCACCACCGCGCGGGGGCATCATGCCCTTCTTGCCGGTGAATCCCTCGAGCGAGTGCTGGTACAGCACATCCATGCCCTGTGCAATTCTCGGCTCCCACTCGGCCTTGTCACCCGGCTTCGGTGCTCCCGCAACCCCGGCGGCGTGGCACAACGCACAGGTCCGGTTATACACGCCCTGTCCGGCCGCGCTGGCCGTGGGCGCCGGTGCGGCGGCCGGTGCAGCCGCAGGTGCCGCCGGGGCGGCAGCAGGTGCAGCCGGTGCCGC
>DAOMNN010000069.1:8668-17247 GCA_035443825.1 Rhodocyclaceae bacterium
GCAGCAGGTGCAGCCGGTGCCGCGGCCGGAGGCGGCGGTGCTTCCTGTTTGCCGCAGGCTGCGAGAAGAACCGCCATCGAAGCGGCGAGCAAAATCGTTGTTCCTTTCATACATCTCTCCTGTCATGCCGGTGTCAACGAGCATCCCACCAGGAAGTGGGACGAATGAACGTCAGGCAAGCGATGTACCTGGCTGACGCACGTGAAATCATGCACATAATAATCCACTTTGACGTGGAATTCTACAGTCATTGCGCCAGTTGCCGATCTACGGCACAGACGCCTCTGAACGCCGGAACCGAATTCCATCCATGATCGTCCGACGCCCGAACACGGCTTCGTGCATTCTAGCCGGCAGCGCCCTCGGGCGCGTTCTCATTCACGCAACAGCTTGTAAATGAACTCGCGGGGTGAGGACCGAACTACACGACGATACGCAAGCGCTCAATCCGCTCGCGTCGCCTCGAAATGAAGCGGCTCGCGTACCCCCCCCTGCCCGCCTGAGGTCTCCAGCGTGAAACCGATGCGATCGGTGGTAACCACGCCGACATACTCATGACGCAACTCGTACTGCTCGATTCCGACCCGCTCCCTGCTGCGCGTATGGAAGCTCAGACGATCGCCGTCAAGCCGGCCGTTCTCGATCGCGCGCCGCATACCCAGGTAGCTTGCATGACCCGTCACACCACCACCCGTCAGGCGAAACTCGAAGCGCTCATCCTCGACACGCCCGCGATCGTAGGTGACGCTTGCACGCCATACACCGACGACAGGAGGCTCCTCGGGCAGCCAGAATCGGCTGGTTGCGAGAAAGGCAGCGACCAGAAACAAGACCGCGAGCAATGCTCCGGAGATCAGCCACTGCGGTGAACCAGATTGTTCGGTGAGAAAACCACGAGACATGTCGTCAATCCATCAAGCGTTGTAGTCCGGATACCGATCCGTCAGACCGGGGCCCATGTGCGGCGTTCCCGCGCGGGCTCCCCGACTGCCGTCACGATGGCTGCCCTGGCCGAGTCGCGAAGGGCCACGACGTTGTGCCAGTCGTTCCCCTGCGGATCGAGCGGAGCAAGCACTGAAACCTTGATCCGCCCACGACGCGGCAGCCACGACCCGTCCCGCAGGACCTCACGAGTCCCCGAAATCGCCACCGGAACGACCGGCGATTCATTCCGCGCGGCGACCTGGAAGGCTCCCAGGCGAAAGGGCAGCACACCCGGCTGCGGACCAAAAGTTCCTTCGGCAAAGAAGAGCAGGGGGCTGGGCTCCGCTGCGACATCGACCAGCGTTTGCGCATCCTCGACACTCCTGCGCGCATCGAAGCGCTCCACGAATCGTGCCCCCAACCGCACGAACAGTCGTCGCATGAGCGCATTGTGACGGAACTCGCCCTTGGCCACGAAGCGCACGGGTCGCGGAAGTGCAGCCGCGAGAACGATGCCGTCAATGTAGCTTGCGTGATTCGCCACGAGCACGCAGGGACCGTCGGGCAGGTGCCCAAGCCCGTCCACCTCGATCCTGCATCCGCTCAGACGGGCCAACAGCCGCGCCAGCGCGCGCGAGACCGTCCAGCGGTGTCCAGGCCTCGGCAGGAGCAGGATTGCCGGGACTGCAAGAAGCGTCAGCAAGCCAAACCATGACCATACCCATGCACCGTAGAGCCATGCGACCGCGTCCGCCAATCCCTTTCGCGAATGACCGGCGATGCCAGACAGCGCCAGTGCGAGCGCCTGCCGCCACGGCGCGCGTCCCGATCGGCCGAGCGTTCCCTGTATGAACGCATCGCGAACCGCGGCGCGCCGGATCTTTCCGCTGGACGTTTTCAGTACCGAATGCAGTGGTGCCAGTACCACGACATCGGGAGGCAACCCGAGCAGATCGGTCGCAAGCGCCATGATCCGCCGTTCCAGCTCGGTGCGGGCGGCAACATCACGCTCTCTCGTCTCGGCGACCACGACCAGTTTCTCGGTCGAGCGTTCAGGGTCCGTGAAACCGAACACCGCGACGCAGCCCTTGCGCACGCCAGGCAGGCCCCCGACCGCTTCCTCCAGCTCATAGGGGTAGAAGTTGCGGCCCCCGCGAATGATCATGTCCTTGGATCGGCCGGTGATGTAGAGCTCGCCGCCGGCAAGGTACGCATAGTCGCCCGAGATGACCCAGCCATCGTCGAACAGCGCGGAAGTGGCCTCAGGATTGCGATAATAGCCGGCCGTCGCCGATGGACCGCGAAACTCGAGATGCCCGACCGATCGCTCTGGGAGATCGTGTCCCTCATCGTCGACCACGCGCACTTCATGGCCAGGCAGCGGAGGCCCGCAGGACACGAATCGCAATGCGTTCGCATCGTCGCTCGTCACCGGTTCGGCCCGGCCGCTGCCGGCGAACGCCTCCCGCTCGATGCGATCCACTCGAACCCCGCGTCCCGGCGGCGGTACGGCAAGGCCCACGGAGCACTCGGCCAGCCCGTACACCGGCGCAAGAATTTCCGGGCGCAGACCGTATGCGGCAAACGCCTCGCCGAAGCGCTGCAGGCTGTCGGGGCTGACCGGCTCTGCGCCATTTGCTGCCAGGCGCCAGGACGAAAGATCCAGCCCCTCGAGTGGTTGACCGGCCAGGCGTCGGACACACAGATCGAATGCGAAATTCGGCGCCGCGGTCACCGTGCCGCGGTATCGATGGATGGCCCACAACCATCGCTCGGGATGCAGCAGGAAATCGAGCGGGGACATGAGCACGAGCGGACAGGCATGGTAAAGACTTCCCAGCCATGCGCCGATGAGTCCCATGTCATGGTAGAGAGGTAACCAGCTCACGCACACGTCCGTCGACGACAAGCGTGTCGCGGTGCCCCAGGCGCGGATGTTGGAAAGCAGGTTGCGATGCGTCAGCACGACCCCTTTCGGGTCGCCGGTCGAACCCGACGTGTACTGAATCAGCGCCGTACTGCCGCCCGACACTGCAAGCGAACGGTCCCCGGATGGTCCCTGAAGTTCGAGCGGTGTCACCACGCTTTTCAACTGCGGCACGATACCCGTGAGCAGGCGCGCAAGAGGCCTCACCTGATCAAAGGTGATCAGGACCCGTGCCTGACAGTTGCGCAGAATGCCGGCCTGGCGACGCAAGTGCTCCTCGATCTGATTGGGACGCGCCGGAGGATACATCGGCACCGGGATGGCGCCCGCGAGGAGAATTCCGTAGAAGCACCGGAAGAAATCGAGTCCGGAGGGCAGCATCATCGCGACACATTGCCCTGGCATTACGCCGGCCCGTCCCAGGGAGAGCGCGATCTGCGCGGCCGCATTGCCGAGTTCACCGTAGCTGAGTGTCTCGGTTTGGTCATCGGAATGAAGAAAGCTTACATGACATCGCTGCGGGTGCCGTGCAAGGTGCCAGTCAAGAACCTCCAGCAGCGTGTCGGCACGCTCCGGCGCACCTTCCGACAGCACGGCGGGAGATTCCTGCCGCCGGGACACCCTCATCGCCGCGGTACCGGAAACGAGCCCGGCCAGCATGTCCAGCAGGGCCCTCGGAGTTTCAGCCGCATTGAGGGCATCCTCCGGCAGTCGCACGTCGAAAACCCGTTCGATTCTCGACAGCAACTCGACCCGAGCGAGACTGTCGAGGCCGAGTTCTCGATCAAGAACGCTGTCGAGTCCGGCAACCTCGCGCGCGCCGGGGCGCAGTTCCCGGACCAGTTCGTCAACAAGGCTCAACAGCCTTTCGGCATCAGTCTGCAAGCCCCCTCCTATCTCACACGCCATGCCATGAGTGTGCAGATCTCATCGGCGCAAGGCAAGGCGCTACTTATCGGCGGCGCCATCCGGCCCGACCCGGCGCCGTGGCCTGCGACAGTTCCGGCTCCATGCCTGGAATGCGGCCCAACCTTGATACGTCCCTGCGTCCATGTTAGACTTCGGCTCCGTTCCATTTGCAGCAAACTAGTTTGCACGAATACTGCAAGTGCCCGGCCGGTTTGCCAATCGATGTCCATTTACAGCACGACTCAGTTACAGCCAGCCCGTCACCACTGCCCGGTCGCATCCTGGACCGGCGGGCCCACAGGTGACCATCGCAACTTGCCCTCACCTGCCACACTGCACCGCGAACGGATTGGTCAATGCACCCTACCAACCCGCCCGCGCATTCCCGTCAGTACCCTGCAGCTCCCGGACCTTCCTGGCACTAAGTTCCCTCCCTGACCCACCGATTCGAGGCAATACCCCGGCACGGGCGCGACCCTTTCCTTCAGGGTCGACCCCACTAAATGCCATTTGCATTGCAGAAACAGCGGATAACGAGCATATGATCGACCCGAAACCATCGGCTTCACCAGTGAACTTTCGTTCGGCGAGACACGGCGACGGTGCGGCGCTGTGGCAACTCGTCAAGTCTGCCGGAACGCTCGAACTGAATTCGGCGTACTTCTACCTGCTATTTGCAAGCGACTTCGGTGACACCTGCCTGGTCGCCGAAACCGGGGAGAGGATCGTCGGTACGGTCATAGGCTATCGCCCGCCCGCCGATCCGGCATCCGCATTCGTCTGGCAGATCGGGGTGGCGCCCGAGATGCAGGGGCAAGGTCTCGGAAAAGAGTTGTTGCAGCACTGGCTCGCACTGCCGGGAAACTCCGACGCGAGATGGATGACGGCAACGGTAGCCGAAAACAATGTCGCATCGGCCCGTCTGTTCCGCGCTTTCGCACGCGACAACGGTGCCGCATGCGAGGACGTTGCGCATTTCACGGCAGAGCTGTTTCCCCACGAACATCCCGCCGAACGACTGTTCCGCATCGGACCGTTCGATCGCGAGTGCAACGCAGAGAATTCGACGCTCAGGACCGAGCGGCCAATGGCCGAGCCGCACTGAACGTCACGACAGATCGAAAGCCTTATTGCCAACTTATGGAGACAAGCACCATGAACGTCAGCATCTTCGAACAGTACGAATCGGACGTCCGCGGCTATTGCCGCAACTTTCCCACGGTCTTCGATACGGCCAAGGGCGCATGGATGACCGACACCAAGGGGCGCAAGTACCTCGATTTCTTTGCCGGCGCAGGCGTTCTCAACTACGGCCACAATCCGGACCGTCTGAAGGAAGCTCTGATCGCCTACCTCGAGCGTGATGGCATCACGCATACGCTGGACATGTACAGCGACGCCAAGCGGCGCTTCATCGAACGTTTCGTCGAGGTGATACTCGCGCCGCGAAAGATGGACTACAAGCTGCAGTTTCCCGGTCCCACCGGAACAAATGCCGTCGAAGCCGCACTCAAGCTTGCGCGCAAGGTCACCGGTCGCGAACGGGTCGTCAACTTCACCAATGCGTTTCACGGCATGACCCTAGGGGCGCTTGCAGTCACGGGCAACGGTTTCAAACGCGCGGGCGCGGGGGTGCCGTTGAACCATACCCACGCGGTTCCGTTCGACGGGTACATGGGCGAAGGCGTCGACACCCTCGACTACCTCGAAGCCCTGCTCACGGACGACGGTAGCGGTCTGGACCTGCCCGCCGCGGTCATTCTCGAGACAGTGCAGGCCGAAGGCGGCGTCAATGTCGCCAGCAACGAATGGCTCAGGCGGCTGCGCGAGATCACGCGCAAGCATGGAGTCCTCCTCATCGTCGACGACATCCAGGTCGGCTGCGGTCGCACCGGTCCATTCTTCAGCTTCGAGTCCGCAGGCATCGATCCCGACATCGTCACGCTTTCCAAGTCGCTTTCGGGCTATGGACTGCCCTTTGCACTGGTCCTGTTCAAGCCGGAGCTCGATCAGTGGGCTCCAGGCGAGCACAACGGGACCTTCCGGGGCCACTGTCCTGCCTTCGTCACGGCAACCGCGGCGCTCGACTTCTGGGTCGATCCATGGCTCGAGAAATCGGTCATGGCCAAGGGCAAGCTCGTCGCCGATCGGCTTCGCAAGATGGCGCGGACCAATGGCGCTAACGCCAGGGTCCGCGGGCGCGGCTTGATCTGGGGCATCGCATTCGAGGATGTGGAGCTGGCCAGCAAGATATCCGCCGCCAGTTTCGAACAGGGCCTGATCATCGAAACCGCCGGCGTCAATGATGAAGTGCTCAAGCTCCTGCCTAGCCTGACCATCAGCGAAGAGGAGTTGAACAAGGGACTGGACATCATCGAGGCCTGCCTGAAGAAGATACTCAAGGCAAATGCCCTCGACGCTGCCTGACTCGGGATATCGGCAAGGAGGAGACGTCATGTTTCACGCAAGCACCGCTCTTACGGGGTGCGAGGATCGCTACCCTTCCCGCCTGAAGGCAGAACCCGAGCGCTTCGCCCGTCGTGATCCGGTCATCTACGGCATGGCAGATGATGGCCCTCTCTCGGCGAAGGATCTGACCTTGTATGAACGACAAGGTTATCTGTCTCTTGAACTGTTCCTGAAGGCTGAGGCGCTGGCACCGTTCATTGCGGAACTGCATCGTCTGTGTGAGAGCGACCTGGTCAGACGGTCACCGCAGGCGGTGATCGAGCCCGACAGCGGCGAATTGCGCTCGGTCTTTGCCATCCACAAGGACAATCGGGTGCTGCGCCGTCTGTGTCATCACCCGCGGCTGGTGGCAATCGCCCGTCAGTTGCTCGGCGGAGACGTCTACCTGCATCAATCGCGCATTAACTACAAACCCGGGTTTCGAGGTCGGGAGTTCTACTGGCACTCCGACTTCGAAACCTGGCACGTGGAGGATGGAGTCCCCGCGATGCGAATGGTGAGCTGCTCGGTCAGCCTCACACCGAACACCGAGTTCAACGGCCCTCTCATGCTGATTCCGGGCTCACACCGGACTTTCGTATCCTGCACCGGCGATACGCCCGAGGAGAACTACAGGACATCACTTCGCCGGCAGACAGTCGGCGTGCCTGACGACGCCAGCCTGGCTGTGCTGATCGATCAGGGCGGGATCGTCGCGCCAAAGGGTCCGGCCGGCTCGGTGACCTTCTTCGAGTGCAATCTCATGCACGGGTCGAACTCCAACATCACTCCCATGCCGAGAAGCAACATCTTCATGGTGTTCAACAGCGTCGAGAACGTCCCGGTCTCTCCCTTCTGCGGAAGAGCGCCGAGACCGGACTTCATTGCGGAACGCGACAACTTCGCACCCATCCTCGCCTGTTCCCCCTGACAAAGCGATCCGACGCCGCAATTGCGAGGACATCCCGGAGAGCACGACCGACGACGGGCAGATGACGCCATGTGCGTGGCTGGCGCGGGTTTGCGCATCAGCACGACGTTCTTGCACGGCACCTGACATACCCAGTTTCCTTGCTCGGCAAGGTAACGCAATGTCGATTCACGGTAGAAGACCACGTGGGTCGGGTCGCGGCGGTAGTGCCAGCGCGCAAACCGCACACGGCTACGCAACGGGCCAACAACCCGGGGCGAGATCCGCAGCGCTGCGGATCTGCGATGATCGACCAACACGCGGCGTGCCTTCAGGGTCGGACACGGTGCAGTTCATCGCGCACGACGACCCAATAGACGCCGCTCTCGAACTTGAATTCGAGCGGAAAGTCGGCGCCGCGCTCGCTGTAGAAGGGGGAGTCAGGAGCGAGATGATTGGCCGCGGCATGTCGCGGCAATGTGCGCAGTTCACGTCGGTCGAGGGTCGGTACGAGGCGGACCACCAATGTAAGCAGATCGCGGTGCTCGCCCCGCTCCTGGCCCGCATGATCGCGCTCAACGATGCGACGCAACAAGTCAGCGTATTCGACGGGGATCTGACGATAGATCTCATGGCCTGGCGCATCGATCTGATGCCGTTGGCTATGGAGCATACGGCCATGTCGATCCCGCACCAGCACTTCGAGCGAGTATGCCCCGGCGCGTGCGCCGCTGGCGCTCACCGCAACATCGAAACCCTTGTCGTCACTACGATGCGAGGCATGCACGTCCGACACGACATGGCGTGACTCCAACAACTGTTCCAGATGCGCCTGCCTGTTGACCATCGCCAAGTTCTGCGCCCGTAACTGGTAAGCGCCCATCAGCACCGCAAGAAGCGCCGTTCCAAGCAGGATGTTCGCCCTTCGATGTTCGGCATTGCGTTCGGCTGCATCGGTCACTGCCGACGCCTTCCGTCCCTGGAGATAACCGACTCCCGTACAGATGGCCATGGAGGCGACGAGCCCCGCCAGCCCAAGCCCATACAGCACCAGATCGGTACTCTCCCCCCAGTGTCCCTCGCCATACACCAGCATGAACAGGAAGGCCACGCCGACGCCTGTTGCGATCGCCACGGCGCCGTAACCGACGACAAGCCCCCACAAAACTCCAGCCAACAGATATTTTCGCTTGAGATCCATGAATTCCAACGAGCTTGCCAGCCACCCTTGCGACCACCTGGCGCGAGCCGCCAGCCCCAACGAGAGTAATTAGTACCCTCCAGGCCTCGATGGTTCGCGCGATGGCGCGTCGTCCGCCCCTTGCGATGCCCTTCTTCATGCACGATCAGGAAATGGGCTGCAAGAAACGGGAAAGCCCGGCGATAGCCGGGCTTTCCTCATACTGCTGCTATTCCTGGGGCGACATACCGGGATCGAACCGGTGACAACTGGAGCCACAA
>DAOMNN010000070.1:0-16755 GCA_035443825.1 Rhodocyclaceae bacterium
ACGCCACCCTTGCGAGGTGGCGTAAGTGCTTGATTCGGTGGCGCGCTCGGCAGGATTCGAACCCACGACCCCCTGGTTCGTAGCCAGGTACTCTATCCAACTGAGCTACGAGCGCGCTGCAAAGAGACGAGATTCTAGCAGTTCCTGACTTCTCGTCAACGTCAGTCTGGCGGAGAGGGTGGGATTCGAACCCACGTGCCAGGTTTCCCTGACCATCCGATTTCGAGTCGGCGCCGTTATGACCGCTTCGGTACCTCTCCGGGCCCGACATTGCTGTCGGGAGGGCGCATTATACGCAGAAGCGCGGCGACTCACAATGCACCGCGTGCGCCCGCAAGCGACGCTTCAGCGTGCTGGCTCGATGACTTCGATACCACCCATCCACGGCACCAGCGCCGGAGGAATGTGTACCGATCCGTCGGCCTGCTGGCCATTCTCGAGGACCGCGACCAGGGTGCGGCCGACAGCCAGGCCCGAGCCATTGAGTGTGTGGACAAGTTCGTTCTTCCCCTGCGCGTTGCGCACCCGGGCCTGCATGCGCCGGGCCTGGAAATCGCCGCAGTTGGAGCATGAGGAGATCTCCCGGTAGGTATTCTGGGCGGGCAGCCACACTTCGAGATCGTAGGTCTTGGCCGCGGAGAAGCCCATGTCGCCGGTGCACAGAACGATCTTGCGATAGGGCAGATCCAGCTTCTGCAGGATGGCCTCCGCATGCCCGACGAGTTCTTCGAGTGCCCCCCAGGAATTGTCCGGATGCTCGATGCGCACCAGTTCGACCTTGTCGAACTGGTGCTGACGAATCATGCCACGCGTGTCCTTTCCATAGCTGCCGGCCTCGGAGCGGAAACACGGCGTATGGCCGACGAACTTCATTGGCAGGTCGGCGGGATCGAGGAGTTCACCGCGCACGATATTCGTGACCGGCACCTCGGAGGTCGGGATCAGGTAGAAACGCCCGTCCTCGCCACGCGGCACCGCGAAGAGATCGTCCTCGAACTTGGGCAGCTGGCCGGTGCCGAACATCGATGCCTGGTTCACCAGATACGGCACATAGACTTCGGTGTAGCCGTGTTCGCGCGTGTGCACGTCGAGCATGAACTGCGCCAGCGCCCGGTGCAACCGGGCGACATCCCCGCGCATGAGCGCGAAGCGCGAACCCGCGAGCTTGACCGCGGTTTCGAAATCAAGGCCGCCGAGCGAGGCACCGATGTCAACGTGATCGCGCGGTTCGAAATCGAAACTGCGCGGTGTGCCCCAGCGCAGGATCTCGACGTTCGCTGATTCGTCCCGACCCCTCGGAACGCTATCGTGCGGCAGGTTCGGCAGTACCGACAGCAGCGCATTCATGCGTTCAAGAACCTCGGCAAGATCTGCTTCGTTGCGCTTGAGCCCGTCGCCGAGACCGCTGACTTCGGCCATCACCGCCGCGGCGTCTTCACCCTTGCCCTTGAGCATGCCGATCTGCTTCGAGAGGGCATTGCGTCGGGCCTGGAGTTCCTGCGTGTGCGTCTGCAAACGCTTGCGCTCGGCTTCCAGTTCGCGGAAGGCCGACGGTTCGAAAGCGGCCCCCCGTGAAGCCAGCGCGCTTGTCACGAGTTCGATGTTGTTGCGAAGCAGTTGGATATCGATCATGGGTCCGTCCGAAATTATTCTGAAATCAGTATCATGGCGCGTCTTCCTCACCAGACGAGTTGAGTTCCCGCTTCAACCCGTTCAATTTCAAGACCTTCACGGATGCGCACGGCATTCGCCGCATTGCAGCATTAAATTAACGAAATCAATCGCTTGGAACTTCGCGATGACTGTACATCACTGGCAATCGACTGATTCCGGAGTAGACTGAGAAATACGCTCTGGGCAGTATCGGCCCGCCCAGGATCTACCGAGGAGCATGGCATGTTATCCATCAAAGATTGCCTCGACTATTGCGATCTTACCGACGACGAAATCGAACTCATTGCCGAGCACGAAGATATTCCCGATGTGGCGGCGGCACAACTCGTGTGCGGCCTCGTCCAGACGCCCGAAGGCGTGTTGATGCTCACGCTCTACATGCAGGAGCTGATCGAACGCGCCAATCGCCGTGGCGACACCGAAAAGGCACAGCGAGCGAGTCGTATCTGCGCCCGCTTCATGACCGATCACCCGCTTCATCACTGATGTCGGGGCGGCCTTCGCCGTCCCCGCTTCCGGACTTGTCAGCAACGGCCGACGCAGCGCGGAATCGTTCGTCGAGTTCGCGCAGGTGCGCCAGCTTGGTCGCGATCTGCGCCTCGAGCCCGCGCGCGACAGGCCGGTACCAACCCGGCTCGGCCATGCCATCAGGCAGATAGCGCTCACCCGCTGCATACCCTTCCGGTTCATCGTGCGCGTATCGATACGCCTCGCCGTAGCCGAGTTCCTTCATGAGACGCGTGGGCGCATTGCGCAGATGCAGCGGTACGGGCCGCGACTCGTCCTGGGCAACGTGACGACGCGCGGCATTATAGGCCGTATAGACGGCATTCGACTTCGCCGCGCAGGCCATGAAGACGGTCGCCTGAGCAAGCGCGAGTTCACCCTCGGGTGATCCCAGCCGTTCATAGGCCGCGCAGGCATTCAGGGCAATGTCGAGTGCGCGCGGGTCGGCCAGGCCGATATCCTCGGAGGCCATGCGCACAAGACGCCGTCCCAGGTAGGCCGCATCCGCTCCCCCGTCGAGCATTCGGCACAGCCAGTAAAGCGCCGCATCCGGACAGGAACCGCGAACAGCCTTGTGAAGCGCCGAGATCTGGTCGTAGAACGCCTCCCCCCCTTTGTCGAAACGACGCAGCTTGCTGGCCAGCGCTTCATCGACGAACTCCGGCGTGACGACTTCTATCGATGATGTCCGGGCCGCGACGTGGATCTGTTCGACCAGATTCATCAGGCGGCGCGCGTCGCCATCGGCAAATCCGATCAGGCGCTCTCGTGCGTTCTCGTCGAAGGCGAGCTCCGGGCAGGCGATGGCGCGTGCACGCTCGAACAGCTCGAGCATCGCCGCGGCATCGAGCGGTTCGAGTACATACACCGCAGCACGTGAAAGCAGCGCCGAATTCACCTCGAACGAGGGATTCTCGGTGGTGGCGCCGATGAAGGTGACCAGCCCCTGTTCGACGAAGGGCAGGAAGGCATCCTGCTGTGCCTTGTTGAAGCGATGCACCTCGTCGACGAACAGGATCGTGTGCCGCCCCTGACCTCGGGCGACCTGCGCGCGGGAAATCGCCTCGCGAATCTCCTTGACCCCCGAAAAAACCGCCGACAGGGCAATGAACTCGGCATCGAAGGCGCTTGCGGTGAGCCGCGCAAGCGTGGTCTTGCCCACGCCTGGCGGCCCCCACAGGATCATCGAATGCAGTTTTCCGGAGTCGAAGGCAAGGCGCAGCGGCTTGCCCGGACCCAGCAGATGACGCTGGCCGACCACATCCTCGAGACGCGCCGGGCGAAGACGCTCGGCGAGCGGTACCGGACCGGTATCAGCGGAATCGAACAGGTCGGCCATCGCCACAATCCACCGCTCAGTTGCCGATCACGTCCGCACCGGGTGGTGGCGAAAACGTAAACTGTGCCGGATCGGGGAGGACATCCGTAGTCAGCGAAGTGAAGTCGATCACGGTCGTCTGGCCGAAGTGATCCCTGAGCTCCATGCGCTTGAGCCGATTTCCGGACAAGCCGATGCGCATCAGCTCGAAGCTGCTGTCGGCCTGCCGGGGAATTGCCAGCACCCAGTCCAGACCATCCGATGCACCGGCTTCGGACAACTCGAAATCGCGATCGATCTCGCCATCCCCGGCGAGTATCGCGGCCGGCGTGTTGCCCAGTGCATCGCCCAGCACGTTCACCGTGACCTGGTTCAGATCGGGATCCCACGACCACAAGCGCTCGCCATCGCTCACCAGCACCTGTGGATAGGGTGTCTCATATACCCAGCGGAATTTTCCGGGCCGCATGAACGCGAACCTGCCCGAAGCGTGCTGCGGACGACGACCAGACGTTGCGGTGACGACCTGTTCGAAGCTCCCCTGCGCCGCTCCGGTGCCCTCGACGAACTGTCGCAGCTGTGCAATTCCGCCCCCTTCGGCGGCGACAAGGCCCGAAAGTACAAGCAGGACGGCCGCGATCACCAGCCGTACGCGGACGCTGTGGCGAGTCACTCGCCCTCCCTCGCGGGCACGATGACCTCACGATTGCCGTTCGAGCCCATCGCCGACACCAGACCGGCCCGCTCCATCTGCTCGATCAGCCGTGCAGCGCGGTTGTAGCCAATCCGGAGATGGCGCTGAACGAGGGAGATCGAGGGGCGCCGGGTCTTGAGCACGACCTCGACTGCCTGGTCATACATCGGATCGGCTTCCACGTCAGCCCCGTCACCACCACCGCCAAGGACATCCATCTCGTCGGTGCCCGTATCGAGAATTCCCTCTACATAATCCGGCGGTCCCAGCGTCTTGAGATGTTCGACCACCTTGTGCACCTCGTCGTCGGCGACAAATGCCCCATGGACGCGCACCGGCAAGCCCGTTCCAGGCGCCAGATAAAGCATGTCGCCCATGCCGAGCAGCGCCTCCGCCCCCATCTGATCGAGAATGGTGCGCGAATCGATCTTGGATGACACCTGGAATGCGATCCGTGTGGGCACGTTGGCCTTGATCAGCCCGGTGATGACATCCACCGAAGGACGCTGCGTGGCGAGAATCAGGTGGATGCCCGCTGCTCGCGCCTTCTGCGCCAGACGTGCGATCAGCTCCTCGACCTTCTTCCCGACCACCATCATCATGTCCGCAAGTTCGTCGACGATCACCACGATGTGCGGCAGCGTCTCCAGCGGCTCGGGATTGTCCGGGTTGATCGAGAACGGATTGGTCAGCGGCGACCCGGCCCTTTCCGCCTCGGTCACGGCCTTGTTGAACCCCGCAAGATTGCGCACCCCGACCGAAGCCATCACCTTGTAGCGCTTGTCCATCTCGGTCACGCACCAGTTGAGCGCGTTCGCAGCGTTCTTCATGTCGGTCACGACAGGGGCCAGAAGATGCGGTATGCCCTCGTAGATCGAGAGCTCCAGCATCTTCGGATCGACCATGATCAGCCGCACCTTGGACGGCTCGGACTTGTAGAGCAGCGACAGGATCATCGCGTTGATGCCCACCGACTTGCCCGAACCGGTGGTGCCGGCAACCAGCAGATGGGGCATCTTCGCGAGATCCGCGACGACGGGCTGCCCACCGATGTCCTTGCCCAGCGCAACCGTCAGTGCGGAGTGCATGTTGTGGTAAGCCCTGGACCCGAGAATTTCCGACAGGCGTACAACCTGTCGCTTGGGATTCGGAAGCTCGAGCGCCATGCACGACTTGCCCGGCACGGTCTCCACCACCCGGATCGACACCAGCGACAGCGCCCTTGCCAGGTCCTTGGCCAGATTGACCACCTGACTGCCCTTGACGCCGGTTGCCGGCTCGATCTCGTAGCGGGTCACGACCGGCCCGGGGTAGGCCGCAACCACCTTGACCTCGACGCCGAAGTCGGCGAGGCGCGTCTCGATCAGGCGCGAGGTGAACTCGAGCGACTCCGCGGACGGCGGTTCGATCTCGCCCGACGGCTGATCGAGCAGGGCAAGCGGCGGCAGCGCGCCTTCACCGATGTCGGCGAACAGGATCTGCTGCCGCTCCTTTTCCACGCGCTCGGACTTGGGCACGCTCGCCACCGCCGGTTCGATCCGCAGCGGTCTGGGCGGAGTGGTCTCGGTCATCCGGCGTTTCGTCTCGACGACCGCTTCGCGCTTCTGGGCAAGTTGTTTGCCGGCCCTGCGATCCTGCCACTTGTACCAGGCATCCATGACCCCGTACCACAGGCGCTCGAGCGCACTGCCAATCCGCTCGACCACGTAGAGCCACGAGATTCCCGAAAAGAGGCTCAGTCCCGACGCCAGCAAGGCGATCAGGAGCAGCGTGCCACCGGTGAATCCGAAGTAACGCTGCACCAGCACGCCCAACTCGACGCCCACCAGACCACCGGGCGCAAGCGGTACGCTCGCACCGTGGGAATGGAAGCGCAATGCCTCGAGCGCACTGCTGGAGAACAGGACCACGACGAACCCGGCCAGGATGATGAAGAAGGAGCGCTTGTCGGCGCGCAGCTCATGGCGCAGGCGGCGAAAGCCCCAAACCAGCCCGTAGCCCAGAAAGATGACCCACCACCAGGCCGAAACCCCGAACAGGTAGTAGAGCAGATCGGCCAGCCACGCCCCGAAGCGTCCACCCGGATTGGACACCCGAGCAACTTCTGCGGCATGCGACCAGCCAGGATCGGCCTGGTTGTAACCAAGCAGGATGAGTCCGACGTAGAGCGACATGACCCCGAGGATCAGCCAGCGCGCCTCCTGCAACAGAAGCGATATCTTTTCCGGCAAGGGCTGGGAGCGGGAACTCGTGCGGGGCAAAATCGGAGAGGGCATGGCCCTGGGAAGATCAATGATCGACGATTATATTCGATCGCCTTGACACGCTGTTGCAACAGTCTGCAAGGCGTTCAAAGCTCGTTCAGTCGCTCGCGCAGAATGATGCCGTGATCGGTGTCCTCGATCAGGCCCTGGATGCTCAGATCCTTCATCACCCGGCTCACCATCTCGCGCGACGCGCCGATCATCTTGGCGATGTCCTGCTTGGTGATCTTGCTCACGACGAGGGTTTCGCCGTTGACTTCCTCGGACATCTCGAGCAGCAATCGCGCCACCCTGCCGTACACATCCATCAGCGCAAGGCTCTCGATCTTGCGGTCGGCATTGCGCAGCCTGTCGGCGAGATTGCACATCATGCGCCAGGCAACCTCGAAGTTGTCATGCATCAGGTGGCGAAAGTCGTTCTTCGCCAGCATCACCAGGTCGGAGGGCACGACCGCAACCACCGAAGCCGACCGCGGATGCTCGCCGAAGATGCCCATCTCGCCGAACAATTCGCCCTGACCGAGAATGCTCAGGATCACCTCCCGTCCGTCTTCGTCGCTGACGACGACCTTCAGGCTGCCGGTAAGCACGAAATAGACGTAATCGGTACGATCGCCCGCATGCACGACTGCCTGCCCGCGGGGAAACCTCCGCATCATGGCCGAACGCGCGACGCCTTCCAGCGTAGCGTCCGGCAGCCCCTGAAACAGCGGAAAAGTCCTCAGTGCGGTCGTGGATACGGTTGCTGATTGCGTCATGATTTCTCCGGAGTCATGTCACGGTCCGCGAACACCCTCGGCCCAGATAACGGCGGCATTGTCAGTTGAATTCGTCACGAAGTATAGATCAGTATTGCCGGGACGGGCATTTGAAGCCCATTTCGTAGACACGCTGCAGCCACTAAAGGGTATCCTTTCGGGCGGACCGCACGGAGCAAGGGGATTTGGTCGTTCGATGCGCGCCAGGGAAGCGCGCAAACCGGTGGCAGCGGGGCGCAGCGCGCCCGGCGACTGTCGAGCGGACGACCTGTACGACCCCCGCTGGAAACACCGCGGTTTGCATGATGAGGGAGTTTGGCAAGGCGATTAAACAATAATGGAGGAAGCGAGCATGGTAGGTGGTTTGCTGTTTGCATTGCTCTGCGCCGTAGCGGCGCTGCTGTACGGCGGTTACTCGGTGAAGTGGATCCTGAGCAAACCCGACGGCAACGAGCGCATGCGCGAGATTGCGCAGGCGATTCAGGAAGGCGCATCGGCCTACCTCAACCGCCAGTACGTCACCATCGGCATCGTGGGAGCGGTGCTGTTCGTGCTCGTCGCCATCTTCATCGGCGTGGCCAGTGCCATCGGTTTTGCCATCGGCGCGGTGTTCTCGGGTCTTGCCGGCTACATCGGCATGAACATTTCCGTGCGCGCCAACGTGCGCACTGCCGAGGCGGCGAAGGACGGGCTTGATGCCGCCATGCAGGTCGCCTTCCGCGGCGGCGCCATCACCGGCCTGCTGGTGGTCGGCCTGGGTCTGCTCGGCGTCGCCGGCTACTACGGCATTCTGATCGCGATCGGGGTCGATGACCCGATACATCCGCTGGTGGGCCTGGCCTTCGGCGGCTCGCTGATCTCCATCTTCGCCCGACTCGGCGGCGGCATCTTCACCAAGGGCGCCGACGTCGGCGCCGATCTGGTGGGCAAGGTCGAGGCAGGCATTCCGGAAGACGATCCGCGCAACCCTGCGGTCATCGCCGACAACGTCGGCGACAACGTTGGCGACTGCGCCGGCATGGCAGCCGACCTGTTCGAAACCTATGCGGTGACGGTGATCGCGACCATGCTCCTCGGCGGCCTGCTGCTGAGGGATGCCGGCGACGTCGCCGCGATCTACCCGCTGGTGCTGGGCGGCGTATCGATCATCGCTTCCATCATCGGCACCTTCTTCGTGCATGTGCGCGAAGGCGGCAAGATCATGAACGCGCTGTACCGCGGCCTGATCGTGGCCGGCGTACTGGCAGCTGTCGCATTCTATCCGGTCACCATGTGGCTGCTGGGCGACAGCGTCAGCATCGCCGGCGGCGAAACCATCAGTTCGGTCAACCTTTACTTCAGCGCCCTGATCGGTCTGGCACTGACCGCGGCGATGGTGTGGATCACCGAGTACTACACCGCCACCGAGTTCAGCCCGGTGCGTCATATCGCGGAGGCCTCGACAACCGGCCACGGAACGAACGTCATCGCGGGCCTGGGCGTGTCGATGAAGGCCACCGCCGCACCGGTCCTGGCAGTCTGCGCATCGATCTGGGGTGCCCATGAACTGGCCGGTCTTTACGGCATCGCCATCGCGGCGACCTCGATGCTGTCCATGACGGGCATCATCGTGGCCCTGGACGCCTACGGTCCCATCACCGACAACGCCGGCGGGATCGCCGAGATGGCGGGGCTGGACGAATCCATCCGCAACATCACCGACCCGCTCGATGCGGTGGGCAACACCACCAAGGCAGTCACCAAGGGCTACGCCATCGGGTCGGCGGGTCTCGCGGCGCTGGTGTTGTTCGCCGACTATACGCACGGACTCGAGGCGGTCGGCAAGACCTTGACCTTCGACCTGTCCGATCACATGGTCATCATCGGCCTGTTCATCGGCGGCATGATTCCCTACCTGTTCGGTGCGATGGCCATGGAAGCCGTCGGTCGCGCCGCCGGTGGAATCGTGATCGAGGTGCGGCGGCAGTTCAAGGAAATGCCCGGCATCATGGATGGCACGCAGAAGCCGGACTATTCCCGAGCGGTCGACATGCTGACCAAGTCGGCGATCAAGGAGATGATCGTGCCGTCGCTGCTCCCGGTACTCGTGCCGGTGGTGGTCGGCCTGGTGCTCGGTCCCCAGGCCCTGGGTGGCGTGCTGCTGGGCACCATCATCACCGGCATCTTCGTGGCGATCTCCATGACGGCCGGCGGCGGCGCCTGGGACAATGCCAAGAAGTACATCGAGGACGGCAACTTTGGCGGCAAGGGCTCGGAGGCCCACAAGGCGGCGGTGACCGGCGACACGGTGGGCGATCCGTACAAGGACACCGCAGGCCCAGCGATCAACCCGCTGATCAAGATCATCAACATCGTCGCATTGTTGATCGTACCGCTGCTGTAAAGTCATCGACACGAGGTACGGGGGCCACCCTTGTACCTCGCCCTTCAAGGCCGGTATATAATGCCGGTCTTTTCTTTTTCGGCTTTCCCCCCCAAGAGGCACTCCCATGAATCTCGATCGCGTCAGCTCCGGCACGGATATTCCTAACGAAATCAATGTCATCATTGAGATCCCGTCGCACGCCGACCCCGTCAAGTACGAGGTCGACAAGGAGACCGGCGCGATGTTCGTGGATCGCTTCATGAGCACCGCGATGCACTACCCGTGCAACTACGGTTATGTGCCGCACACGCTGTCGAACGACGGTGATCCGGTTGACGTACTGGTCGTGACCCCGGTGCCGCTGATCTCCGGTTCGGTGATTGCCTGCCGTCCGGTGGGCGTACTCAAGATGACCGACGAATCGGGTGACGATGCGAAGGTTCTGGCCGTCCCCATCGACAAGCTGTGTCGCACCTTCCGCAAGGTGCATGACATTCGCGACGTATCCCCCGAACTGCTCGATCAGATCGCGCACTTTTTCGAGCACTACAAGGATCTGGATGAGGGCAAATGGGTGCGGGTGCAGGGCTGGGGCGGCGTCGATGATGCCAAGGCCGAAATCCTGGCCAGCGTGAAGATGTACAAGGACGCGCCGGTCAAACCCAATTTCTGACGGCGTACGCGGATTCGGACCTGCACAGGGGTGCAGTGAAGGCTTTCCTCACCAGTCCAACCGACCTCCCTCGCCCGGAACGATCTCGACCACCAATCGATCAGGAACACAGCCACCATGACCACGAAACACGCACGCCTGCTGATTCTGGGCTCTGGCCCGGCCGGATACACTGCCGCCGTCTATGCGGCAAGGGCAAACCTCGATCCGGTGCTGATCACGGGACTCGCCCAGGGCGGTCAACTCATGACCACGACCGATGTGGACAACTGGCCCGCCGATGCCGAAGGCGTTCTCGGTCCGGACCTGATGGGCCGTTTCCAGAGGCATGCCGAGCGCTTCAACACCGAGTTGATCTTCGATCAGATCCACACCGTGAAGCTCGCCGAAAAGCCGTTTCGACTGCTGGGCGATGGCGGTGAGTACACTTGCGACGCGCTGATCATCGCAACCGGCGCCACCGCGAAGTACCTGGGTCTGCCGTCCGAGGAGGCATTTTCCGGACGCGGTGTATCGGCTTGCGCAACCTGTGACGGATTCTTCTACAAGAACCAGGACGTCGCCGTGATCGGCGGCGGCAACACTGCCGTCGAGGAGGCGCTCTACCTGTCGAATATCGCGCGCAAGGTCACCGTCGTGCACAGGCGCCAGACCTTTCGCGCGGAGAAGATCCTGATCGACAAGATGATGGAGAAAGTCGCCGCGGGCAAGATCGAGCTCGCGCTGGACGCCACCCTTGACGAAGTGCTCGGCGACGGCACCGGCGTGACCGGCATCCGCATCAGGAACGTGAAGGACGATGCGACGCACGAACTGGCCCTGCACGGCGTCTTCATTGCCATCGGCCACAAGCCCAATACCGACATCTTCGAAGGTCAACTCGAAATGGAAGGGGGTTACATCGTCACCCGCGGTGGGCGCGACGGCAATGCCACCGCAACAAGTGTCGCGGGGGTATTCGCCGCCGGTGATGTCCAGGATCACATCTACCGGCAGGCGGTCACCTCGGCCGGTACCGGCTGCATGGCGGCCCTGGACGCCGAGCGCTACCTCGACGCACTCCAGGACTGATGGCAAGGCGCCGCAAAGGCTCAGCGCCTGCGGTCGCCGAAGCCGAACAGCGTCTTCGTTCTCTCGAAGCGCTCGCCTTGCTGCGCGGCAAGCGAGGGAAACCTGTCCGCCGACTTCCGTCAGAGTGCCCTCCTGCTGCCCCTGAAGGGGTTACCGGAGCGTCCGGCCCTCCCGACCATCCCGACAAAGGGGGTGCATCCGACGCGCATGAGGATGCCCGACTCTTCAAGGCTGCGGTCGCCGGCGTAACGCCGCTGAGGGATACCGGGCACGTTCTGATCGAAACCACGAAACCTGCGCCACTGCCGCGCCACCCATCCTCTGGACGCGAGATCCAGCCCCCCTCCTCCGCGGCAATGCGAACGCCACCCCGCAGCGAGGGCGATCTGTTCCGGGAGATGATGGACGACGTCGTCCCGCTGCGGCAGGACGGACGGGCCGAAGTCGGGCGCAGGTCTGTACCACCCATTGTCCGTGATGCCCCGGTTGCCGCAAGTTCGGAAGCCGGGCATGGTGAGTCCGGGCTGCCACCGCTGCCCGCCAATCTGGAGGGGCTCAGCGGAGCGGAACTGTTCCGTCACGCCATGCGTGGCACGAACCCCCTTGAGCGCCGTGATCGGGTCGAACTCGAACGCCCGGCCCCCTTGCCCCGACCGATCAAGCGCAGCGAAGATGAACAGGCCGCGCTGCGCGAAACGATGGAGTCCCCGATAAGTCTGGAGGATCGGCTGGAAGGGGGCGACGAGGCGGCTTTTCTGCGTGCCGGCGTACCGAGACGGGTCCTCGCCGATCTGCGCCGCGGGCGTTGGGTGTTGCAGGGGGAGCTCGATCTGCACGGGCTCAAGCGCGACGAGGCACGCGAAGCCCTTTCGGACTTTCTGTCGACGTGCCTGCAACAGGGACGACGCTGCGTCCGCGTGATCCACGGCAAGGGGCTTGGCTCACCCGGACGGCAGTCGATCCTGAAGCAGTTGTCTCACGGATGGCTCGCGCAACGCGAGGAAATCCTGGCGTTTTGTCAGGCGAGCCCCACACAGGGCGGCTCGGGCGCCCTGATGGTCCTGCTCAGGGGAAGAAAGGCCGAACGCAGCTGAGCGTCATCAGATCGCGTCCTCGTTCGTCTCGCCGGTACGGATGCGGACCACCTGCTCCACCGGGGTCACGAAGATCTTGCCGTCACCGATCTTTCCGGTTCGAGCCGCCTTGATGATGGTCTCCACCGCCTGATCGACGAGGTCGTCGCCAAGAACGATCTCGACTTTGATCTTCGGCAGGAAATCGACCACGTATTCGGCTCCCCGATACAGTTCCGTGTGTCCCTTCTGACGCCCGAAGCCCTTGACCTCGGTTACCGTAAGGCCGTTGATGCCGACATCGGAAAGCGATTCGCGCACTTCGTCGAGCTTGAACGGCTTGATTATCGCTTCGATCTTCTTCATTCGACTCTCCTGGAAAGCATCGCGGGCGCACCGCCGGGGATAGCCCGCACGCCGGTCAGTATTCGTCCTGATACCGCGATGTTATCGGATATCGCCAGTCCCTGCCGAATCCGCGTCGCGTGATCCGGATGCCGACCGGCGCCTGCCGGCGCTTGTATTCATTTCGCTTGAGCATCGACACCGTGCGACGGACATCGCCCTCGGAGTATCCCTGAGCGATGATCTCGCGCGGGGAGTTATCGCGTTCCATATAGGCCTCGATGATCGCATCGAGCACTTCGTAGGGTGGCAGGGAATCCTGATCGGTCTGGTCCGGTTTGAGCTCGGCCGACGGCGGGCGGGTGATGATGTTCTCGGGAATCACCGCGCCGACGCTGTTGCGCCAGCTCGAGAGGCGATACACGAAGGTCTTGTAGAGATCCTTGAGCACCGCAAAACCGCCCGCCATGTCCCCGTAGAGCGTCGCATACCCGGTGGCCATCTCGCTCTTGTTCCCGGTCGTGAGCACGATCGCTCCGGTCTTGTTCGAGAGCGCCATCAGCAACATGCCCCGGATGCGGCTCTGGAGGTTCTCCTCGGTCGTGTCCGCAGGCAGCCCCTCGAACTGCTGCGCAAGCATCTGCGCGAACGTTTCCATGGCGGCCGAGATCGGGATCTCGTCGTAACGGACGCCCAGCCTGGCCACCATTTCGCGCGAATCGTCCAGACTCATCTGCGCCGTGTACGGCGAAGGCATCATCACCGCCCGGACCTTGTCGGCACCGAGGGCGTCGACCGCCACGGCCAGGGTCAGTGCGGAATCTATTCCACCCGACAGACCGATGATCGCTCCGGGAAATCCATTCTTGCCAAGGTAGTCCCTCACCCCGGTCTTGAGCGCCTCGTAGACCTCCTCCTCGACGGGACGCTCCGGCGCGACACCGTCGGCCTCCCAGCGGCCGTCGTGATAATGCACAATATCGAGGCGCTCCTCGAAGGACGGCGCCCGGTATGCAACTGTGCCGGCGGCGTCTACGGCAAATGACGCACCATCGAACACCAGTTCGTCCTGCCCGCCGACCATGTTGCAGTAAAGAACGGGCATTCCCGTCTCCGCGATCCGCTGCCGCACCACTTCAAGCCTGCGGGCACCCTTGTTGACATGAAACGGCGAGGCGTTGATGGCGACCAGCAGATCCGCGCCCGCGGCGCGTGCGGCCCTGGCCGGACCGGGAGCCCACAGGTCCTCGCAGATGTTCAGGCCCAGCCTTACACCACTGAGTTCGAAGACGCACTGCGCATGTCCGCGTTCGAAATAGCGCTCTTCATCGAACACTTCGTAATTCGGCAGCTGCTGTTTGAAATAGGTATGCAGAATCCGCCCGTCGCAGATTACCGAAGCGGCGTTGTAATAACGTCCGTCGCGCTCTGCGGGATGACCCAGAACGAGTCCCGAACCGTGCGCATGCGTGTGGGCCACGATGCGATCGATCTCACGATTGCACGCACGATAGAAATCGGGCCTGAGCAGGAGATCCTCGGGCGGATAACCGGACAACGCCAACTCGGGCGTAACCACTAGCGATGCACCCCTGGCGCGGGCCTCGTCCAGCGCGGCCACGATGCGCGCGGCGTTCGCGGTCAGGTCGCCCACAGTGAAGTTCAGCTGGGCGACAGCTATGCAGAGCGTCTTGTTCATGGGCGCAACTATACCGTCAGCCCATGCTTTTCACACTGTCGTATCGAACGGCCGCCGGGAACCCACACAGAGTGATCGGGCTGCCGTCCCGTTCAACTGGCGGACTTTTTTGTAACCACGGCGCGCGGACCCTGTATTCTTCTCGCGAATGTCCTAGAATCGAGCGGATAACGTCAGGGAGTCACCTAACGATGAAATGCCTTGTACCCCTCGCATCCCTCGCCTTGCTCACTGCCTGCGCCACACCACCGCCAGAACCCACGGCAGGAATCGTGGAGACGGTCGCACCCGTCGAGGGGCTCGTGGCAGTCGATGGCCAACTCATGCTCGACCTCGACAGTGGTGTCTATCACTGCGAGTTCGGGGCGCACGTCGACGTGGTGCGTGAGAACGGCACCGGTATCGGAAACGGAGCCCGCATCAGCATCGGATGGAACGGCGGCCGATACCAGCTGGAGCGCGACCCTTCCTCGTCCGGCCTGCCGCGGTTCGAGGATCGGGCCAACGGCCTTGTGTGGATCGATCTGCCCTGGAAGGGGGTACTTCTCGACGGGAAGACCCAGAAACCGCTCGCGAACGAGTGCAAGACCGCGTGAGCTTGCAACCCGCGTTGCGGGAGCCTGATACGGGTCGTGCCCGAGCGGTTTTGCCTGCGGCAGCTGCAAGAGATCGCTGGGCAAGAACGTACAGGGCCCGGCGTGCGGGTCGCGATTCACGTCGGTCTGGGCGTTCTCACATCATCTGACGTACGAGCGAGGTGCCCGACGCCTGCACGTACGACAATCGGTTAGCCGACCCGGCAGCTGCTCGAAATCATGGAATCACCTTTCCAGTTGCGCCTGATCGAGCGCCTCTCCGATATCGATCCGCACGCCTGGAACGCCATCGCCGGCCCTCAGGTGTGCGTGTCGCACGCCCTTCTCACCACCCTGGAGGATACCGGCTGCGTCGGCGGGCAGTCAGGGTGGCATCCCTGTCATGTGGGGTTGTGGCGAGACGACAGTCTCGTCGCAGCGCTACCGCTTTACGAAAAGCATCATTCCTATGGCGAATATGTATTCGACTGGGCGTGGGCCGACGCCTATGCTCGCAGCGGTCTCGCCTACTACCCGAAACTGCTGTCCGCAATCCCTTTCACACCGATTCCGGGGATGCGACTGCTTGGGACCGACGACGACGCACGTCGCGCGCTGATCGCGATCGCCGCAGAACTTGCCCAGGCGAGCGAAATCTCCTCGTTGCATATTCTGTTTCCCACGGACATCGAGGCGCAGTGGATGAGGGAAGCCGGTTTTCTGATCCGGCAGGGCGTGCAGTTCCACTGGCTGAACCGGGGTTACGGCGATTTTGATGCATTCCTCACCAGCCTCAACCACGACAAGCGCAAGAAGATACGCCAGGAGCGGCGCCGCGCGACGGCACATGGACTCACCCTGCGCTGGCTCGACGGTCATCAGGCCACCGCGGCCGACTGGTCCTACTTCTACGGCTGCTACGCCAACACTTACGCGCTGCATCGGTCAACGCCATACCTGACGCCCGACTTCTTCACCGCCCTTGCGAGGCGCGCACCGGAGAGTGTTCGACTGCTCATCGCACGGCGAGGGGCCGAACGCGTCGCGAGTGCGTTCTTCCTGTGCGACGGAAAAGCCCTGTATGGCCGCTACTGGGGCGCAAGCGAGCATCTTCCCTTCGTGCATTTCGAACTGTGCTATTACCAGGCGATCGAATACTGCATCGATCACGGGCTGCAACGTTTCGAAGGCGGTGCGCAAGGCGAGCACAAACTCGCCCGTGGCCTCGAGCCGACCGTCACCCGTTCGGCCCACTGGATTCGCGACCCTCGCTTTCGCGACGCAGTCGATCGGCACCTCGCACGAGAGTCCGCGGGGATGGATTTCTATCTCGACGAATTGTCGGAGAGGTCGCCATTTCGACGGACGCACACACCCCTGCCCTGACACGGCAAAACGGCCGGTATGCCTTTATTTCACTCCACCATCTCGGGAATGCGATCTTCCGCTTCGACGATCCGCTGGGGCTGGCTGTCGGTCGTGGCGGCCGCCCACGCGGCGGGATTGCTTGCGATTTCCGGCCATCTGCCTGACACAACGATCGCGCCCAGAGGCACATCGTCGATCAGTGTCGAGTTGCTCGCCGCCCCGCGAACCGCCGCGGACGCAGCACGGAAATTCGAAGCAGAGGAACCCGACCGACGACCCTCCGACGGACATGCCCCCGCAATGACAAAGGCACAGCCAGAGCCCAAGCCAGAGCCCAAGCCAGAGCCCAAGCCAGAGCCCAAGCCAGAGCC
>DAOMNN010000071.1:0-16276 GCA_035443825.1 Rhodocyclaceae bacterium
CAATCCTGGATGCACTTCGACACGTACTGCGGCAACTCGGGTTCCGGGCGGCCGAAAACGCAGGAGAGCAATTCGCGCGACCAGTACAAGCCGATGAAGACCGGATAGCGGCTGCCCCTGATCTTCTCGAACAGCACCGCACGCGGACCCCGCTCGAATTTCGCCGCGATGGCCGCAAGCTGGTAGGCCGGATCGACCTCCGAGCGGACCCGCACCAGCCGCCCGCAACGATCGAGCGCCTCGATGATGGCACCGAGGTCGGCAACGGTCGGCAACCCCGAACGCTTCGCACTCATGGACCCTCCCCCGCTTCGCGTGACCCGGAGGATGCTGCCGAACGCACCCAGCCTCCCGGTTCCCTCCGCACCGACCTGCTCCCGCCTTCATCATTGGACTGCAGTGCGAAGACTCAAGAGCAACGCTTGCTTTGTATACAGTATGCACACCCAATCAGCGGAAGACAACCGGTTTTGCCACGCTCGTGACAACGCGGCAGGCCGCGATCAGGACGCGGTCGGTACGAACCGCAATGCCACACCGTTGTTGCACCAGCGCTTGCCGGTGGGGGCAGGACCGTCGTCGAATACGTGGCCGTGGTGCCCGCCGCAGCGTGCGCAGTGGTATTCGGTGCGCGGCAGGATAAGCTTGAAATCGCGCTTGAGCCCGAACACGCCGGGCAGCGTCGTGTAAAAGCTCGGCCAGCCGGTGCCACTGTCGTACTTCATGTCCGAGGTGAACAGTTCGAGGTCGCAGCCGGCACAGACGTAGGTGCCCTCGCGCTTTTCAGCGTTCAGTTCGCTCGTCCACGCGGGCTCCGTCCCTTCCTTGCGCAGCACCCTGAACTGCTCGGGCGTGAGCAACTGCTTCCACTCTTCTTCGCTGCGTTCGATTTTCTCGATCATCGGGGCTCCTTGCGCCTCTGTAGCGGTTGCGAATGCCCGGACGACGGGCAGCGAGGCCACGCCAATCAGCCCGGTCAGGAAGTATCGCCGTTTCATCGTCTGTTCTCCTTCGGGGCAAGTCAGGAAGCGTCCCACAGTTCCTTCAGCCGCCGGTCGCGGCCGCAGCCGTTGCGGTAATACTTGTAGCGGATCGGGTTCTTCAGATAGTAGTCCTGATGGTATTCCTCGGCCGGGTAGAAGGTGCTGGCAGCGACGAGGGGGGTGACGATGGGCTCCTTGAAGGGCTTGTTCGCCTCCAGTTCGGCCAGCGAACGCTCCGCGACGGCGCGCTGCGCCTCGTCGTGATAGAACAGGGCGGGGCGATAAGGGCTGCCGCGGTCGCAGAACTGACCACCGGCATCGGTCGGATCGATGTTGCGCCAGAACACCTCGACGAGGCGCTCGAAGCTGACTTTCTCCGGGTCGTAGACGACCTGCACCGCTTCGGTATGCCCGGTCTTCCCGGACGAGACTTCCTTGTAGGTCGGGTTCTCGGTTTGACCATCGGTATAACCGGAGGTGGTGGAAATCACCCCTTCGAGTTCATCGTAGGGCGGCTCCATGCACCAGAAGCAGCCGCCGGCGAAGGTCGCGGTCGCGAGACGTCCGGCATCACCGCTCTGCGCGGCTGCAAAGCCGGAAACCGCGAACAGTACGATTGCGGCCAACAAACCGCCGCGTACGCGGACGCGCCGGGTTCGGGTCTGGGTCTGGGTCTGGATCTTGTCCTGGGATTGGGGCTGGGGTTTCATGTCTTGATGTCCTTGTAATCTACGCTTTGAGGGCGGCGGGCGGGCAGGAGTTCGATCAGCCCGCCTGTGGCAGCGCAAAGTCGATACAGGTGCCGTGCTGCAGTTCGGATTGCACACGCATCGCACTGCCGTGCAGGTCCAGAATGCGCTTCACGATCGCGAGTCCGAGGCCCGCACTCGGGCCGGGCGTGGTTTCGCTGGCGTCGGTCGCACGCCAGTAGCGCTCGAAGATGTGCGGCAGGTTTTCCTGTGCGATGCCGACCCCGGTATCGCTGACACTGACCCGGTACTGCGCGCCTTCCGCCGTGACCCCGACCGAGATGGTGCCCCCGCGTGGGGTGTGGTGCAGCGCGTTGTCGATCAGGTTCTGCAGCACGCGTTCGATCAGCGCGATATCGGCGATGACCTCGGCCTTGCGATGACTGACATCCGACAGGCACAAGTTGACCCCGCTCTGCTGGGCGTTGAGCTGATAACTCTGGATGACATCCTGGAGCAGCTCGGACAGGCAGAAGACCTCGCACCGTGGTTCGATGCGGCCGGATTCCAGCTTCGACAGCTCGAACAGGTCGGACACCCGTGCGCCAAGCCGCGTCGCATGCCGCATGACCGTGCGCAGATGCTGCTCGCGCGTTGCTGCGTCGAGCTGATCGCCACGCAGGATCAAGGTTTCGACATAGCCCTGGATGCTCGCGAGCGGAGTGTGCAGGTCGTGGGAGATGTTGCTGATGAGTTCGCGCCGCGTGCGCTCGTTGTCCTCGATCTGTGCGAACTGGTCGGCCACCCGTTGCTGGAGTGCCTCTGCGGCGTCGCGCAGCAGCGTGATCTCGTCGCCGCCAGGCGGCACCGAGTCAGCTTGCCCGGTTGCACGAAACGCCTGCACCTGTGCCGTCAACTGACGCAAGGGGCGTGTCAGCTTGCGCAGCGCCACCGCGAGCACCAGACCGGAAAGCACCAGTGCCAGCGCCACGCCCGCCACGATCTGGCGCAGGGTGTCCGAGCTGGCAAGCGAGGCGGTGAGCGTCTGCGTATCGCGTCCCTGCAATACTACATACAGATAGCCTGTGACTACATCGTCGCGGGTGATCGATGCGACCGAGATGATGTTGGCCTGGCCCGGACGACGTGGATCGTCGCCAAACAGCGGCAGCTTCGGCGCAGCGCGCCCGAGGCCCACGAGTGCACGAATCGGTCCCGGATCGACCCGAAGGCCGAGCGGCACGCTTTCATCGAGCGCATGGCCAATCACCCGTGCCTGTGCATCGAGCAGATAGACTTCGACTGCAGGGTTGATCATCATGACCTGGGTGGCCATCGTCTGCATGAGTTCCGATTCGGGCTCGCCGTCGGCAGCGATCAGCGGCCGCGGCTGGTGGTCGACGATGTATTGCGCGAGATCCAGATTCAGCCGCTGCGTGGCCTCCAGAGCCGACTGCATGCTGTAGTGGCGCGCAAGGCCGAGCAGGGTCGCACCCATCAGCGCGAGCAGCAACAGCACCACCAGGGTGATGCGCACATGCAGGCGGCGCAGAAACGGAATGCCGACCGGCGCGCTCACGGCATGGCCTCGAAACGGTAGCCCACGCCCCACACGGTATGGATGTAGTTCGCGTCGTTTCGCTCGTCGCCGAGCTTGGTGCGCAGGCGGTTGATATGACTGTTGACGGTATGGTCGTAGCCGTCGTGCCCATAGCCCCACACCGTGGCGAGCAGTTCGGCGCGGGTGAAGACCCGACCCGGGTGGCTGGCGAAATGCCACAGGAGATCGAACTCCCGTGGGGTCAGGGTGATCTCCGCGTCACCGAGCCAGGCACGCCTTTGCACCCGGTCCACGCACAGTCCGCCCGCTTCGATCCGGGCTGGCGTGCCGTCGGCGGCGTCCGGCTTGGCGCCGTGCGCGGCGCGCCGCAGCAGCGCCTTGATGCGGGCCTGCAGCTCCAGCACGCTGAAGGGCTTGGTCAGATAGTCGTCCGCACCGAGTTCCAGTCCGAGCACCCGGTCGAGTTCGCTGGAGCGCGCGGTAAGCATCAGGATCGGAACGTAGGGGCTTCGTGCGCGTACCGCACGGCACACGTCGAGCCCCCCGATCTTCGGCAAGCGCAAGTCGAGCACGATCACGTCCCACTCCTGCGCCAGCGCGAGGTCGAGCCCGGCCTGCCCGTCATGGGCCATCTGCACGCGTGCGGGCAACTCGGACAGATGCAGCGCCAGCAGCGATGCCAGGTCCTGCTCGTCCTCGATGACGAGGATGTTGCGTTCAGCGCCGGGGGCGTTCATGAGCAATTCACCTTGATTTCCCGTCAGTCGTGCGCCGCGCTCCAGAAGCCGCTTCGCACCGTCCGTTGGCAATGATCACGCATCGCACGGCAGGAAGTCCTCACCAAATCATCACGAAAGCTTCATGGTTGTGTCGTCGGGCCGGGCACGTCGCCGTGCATCCGACACCACCCTCCAAGCTTATGACAACAGTGATCAATTCGTGATCATTTCGTGAGGATTGGCCGACCACGGCCGGTGCAGTATTCGTCGCAGACAGGCCGGGATCCATCCGGACCTGTCCGGGAAGAATAGTGAACCAACAGATCAGGAGAAAACGACATGAACACGACACTCGACGGCGCCCGCATCGCGTTCCTGGCGGCCGCTTTTGCCGCTTCCTCGATGGCATTCGGTGCGGAGCCCCCGGCCGGCTCGACCGGCAAGGCGATTTCGGCAAGCGACACGGTGCATTGCTATGGAGTACATGCCTGCAAGGGCGAATCGGACTGCAAGACCACCGACAACTCCTGCAAGGGACAGAACGCGTGCAAGGGGCACGGCTTCAAGTCCATGAAGGCCGACGAGTGCCTGTCGAGCGGCGGCGTGATCGGCGATGTCGGCTGAGGGTATTGCCTGCCCCCGGGGAGGAGGTGCGCTGCGCGCACCCTTCGCCGGATTCGGACTCGGACTCCGGCCGGTGCACTATCCAGACTTTGCAGCCGGGCCGCAGCCGGTGGATTGGCTGGAGATCATTTCCGAGAACTACATGATCCAGGGCGGGAAGCCGCTCGCGATGCTCGATGCAATCCGCGCCGACTATCCGCTTGCAATGCATGGCGTATCCATGTCCATCGGCTCGGTCGCACCGCTGAATCGTGACTACCTGAGGCAGCTCAAGGTCCTGGCGCGCCGCATCGAGCCGATGTGGATCTCCGACCACTTGTGCTGGACCGGCGTGCACGGTCTGAACCTGCACGACCTGTATCCGCTTCCCTACACCGACGAGGCCTTGCGGCATGTGGTCGGGCGCATTCGCGAAGTGCAGGACGTACTCGAGACGCGCCTGGTGATCGAAAACGTGTCGAGCTATATCGCCTACGCCGACTCGGTGATGAGCGAATGGGAGTTCCTGGGCGCACTTGCCGAGGAGGCGGACTGCCTGCTGCTGCTCGACGTGAACAACATCTACGTCAGCGGTGTGAACCATGCCTTCGAACCACGCGAATTCATCGACGGCATTCCGCGCGACCGCGTGCAGCAGATCCACCTCGCGGGCCATTCCGACATGGGCGAATACATCATCGACACGCACGATGCGCCGATCATCGAAGCGGTATTCGAACTCTACGGCTACGCCTGCAGGCGCTTCGGCCCGGTCAGCACGATGATCGAGCGCGACGACCGCATCCCGCCACTCGCGGCGCTGATAGCCGAACTCGACCGGGTGCGTGCAATCGGCACGCCAGTCACCCATACAGCGCCGGAGTGCGCCGTATGCGCATCATGACGGGGACACCCCTGGTCGATCTCCAGGAACGATTGCAGCGCTATGTGCTCGGCGATCGAACCGCCGTGGACGAGATGCTGCCGCTGCTGGAAGCCCGACGCGGCAGCATCCCGGGCGAGCGCAGGCTCGGAATCTACCATTCGGCCTACCGCGGCCGATTGCGCGAGGCGCTCGGGACGGTGTTCGAGCGTACCTGGGCGTATCTCGGGGACGGAGCGTTCGACGCGCAGTGCACCCGCCAGATCGCCGCCAGCCGCTCGACCCACCCCAACCTGCGCGATTACGGGAAGACCTTCCCCGATCTGCTGCGCCACACCCTCGCCGACGATCCCGACGTGGCCGAACTTGCAACGATGGACTGGCACATCCACACCGCTTTCGATGCGCCCGACGCAGCGCCGCTGGCCGCCGACCAGATGTCCACACTCGGAGAGTCCGAATGGACGCAAGTGCGCTTCACGTTCCACCCGAGCGTGTCGATTGTGCTGTTCGACTGGAACGTGCTCGAGGTGTGGCATGCGCTCGATCACGGAATTCGGCCCCCGCGGGCGCGTCGCCTGGAGGTGCCGCTGGCGTACCTGTTCTGGCGAAGCGCCCTGCAGGTGCACTTCCGCACGCTGGAGCCGGCTGAGCACCTGATACTGCAACGCCTGATTGACGGGCTGCGGTTTGCCGATGCGTGCGAGCAGGCTGCGCGCGACAACCCGGATGCAGTCCGTCAGGTCGGGAGCTGGCTGGGGCGCTGGCTGGCGGACGAACTGCTGTGCGGTATCGCGACTGGTCCTTCGTACACCGGCGCGAAACCGCCGCCTGGGGTGCGGAAATTGGTCGTCTGACCCTGGTAAAGGCGGGCTGCCACCCATTGCACCTTGCCGTCGTAGGCATAGACGCGCAGATCGAATTTCAGCGGACGGGGTGGATCCTCGTCGGGGATGATGCGTTCGCCGGGCACCACCAGCGCCTGCGCGACGTAGCCGCCGGCCACGATCTCCTGCCACACACGCCGGGTGAGCTTGTCACCGCGGTACGCGGCACGGCTACCAAATCCGGCGGTCGGCTTGAAGAACAGGCGGCGGCGCTCTTGCCACAGGCGCTCGGCGTTGTCCGCGGTCACGATCTCGGTGCGGGGTATCCCGGCCAGCAGCACCGCCCGGGTGGACTGTGGAACCCCGAGCGCCTCGAGGCGGTCCGCATCGCTGAGCAATGCGAGGTTGCGCTTGTCCGCATACAAGGCATGCGCCCGAGGGTGGGGCGTGAGGACCACGGCCCCGGCGAGATAAGCCTCGCGCAGGGTGGCATTGACGGGCGCGTCGAGCGAAAAATCCGTCAAACGATTGTAGACGAGGTCGATCGCCACATCGCCGTAGCGAAGCACACCTTCCCACAGGTCAAGCGCGGAGGGATCGACGATCACCGCATTCAGGCCATGGCGCTGGAACAGCTGCTGGAACAGCAGGAACTCGGGGTACAGGTATTGCTCTTCGGGGAGTTCGTCGACGATGGCAATCGTACGCAGCGCCCGGTCATGACCGGAGCGCGACCACTCCTCGCGAAACATTGCCACGATGCTCTCTTCCAGGGCACTGACCCGGGCCAGCGTGGGCACCCATTTCGCCATCTCCGCGCAACAGGCGCGCTGCGCCCTCGCCAGCACCGCATTGAGCATCGCGCCGCCCGCATTGGTGTTTATCTCGATGAGCCCGAAGCCCGCCTCCGTGACATGGAAGTCATAACCGAAGAAAACGCTCCTCGCGCCGCCGGGGTCATGCCGTGCGATGGCAGGCGACACCGCCAGCACATGCTCGCGGTAGGCGGGCAAGGCGACGACCGACTCGACGGCCTCCACCACTTCCGCCATGCGGGCGATGTGGGCGTGTGACAGGAGCACCGGGCGCGCCGAGAACAGATACGGGCAGCGCTCCTGCACCAGTTCGAAAAGACCGGCCTGCCCGATCTCCGACTCGAGCGCCCGACGAAGCGCATCGGTATCGAGACTGACGCAGAAGCATTCCCCGCCGAACGCCTGGATCGCCTGAACTTCACGCTTCATCGGCTTTCCCCACGATCTCCCACGCATACATGAGGCTCGCCTCGGAGAAACTCATCCCGGTCTCCTCGTCACGCCACCACGCCACGCCGCGCGTATCGACACCGTCGAAATGCCAGCGCCGCAGCTCGCCGCTGCACAGGCGAATCAGGTACGTGTGGTCGGCTTGTGGTTTCATCGGTATCCCTCGTGCGACAACAAAGCAAGCTCGAAGATTGCGTGTGCCGCGTCGTTCGCATCATGGACGCCATCGACCCTCGTCTGCAATGGCTCCGTGCTCCGACATGGGTCGTTCAGGGGCACTTGACTTATATAGTACTAATTTAGTACCCTTTAGTCCAAGCATGCGAAAAGGCACATCACCATGTTGCGCATAAGCAAACTCACGGACTACGGGACCTTGATCATGACCCACATGGCAGGGCAGCCCGAGCGCCTGCACAGTGCGACAGATCTGGCCGAAACGCTGGGCCTGGGCTTGCCCACGGTCAGCAAGGTACTGAAGGCCCTTGGCCGGCATGATCTGGTAACGAGCCTGAGAGGCGCACGCGGCGGCTATGCGCTGGCGCGACCGGCACGGACGATCAGCGTTGCCGACATCATCGACGCGCTGGAAGATCAGCCGTTCGGACTGACCGAATGCAGCACGACCACCGGCCTGTGCGATCTCGAAGCGAACTGCCGCATCCGCGACAACTGGCTGATGATCAACACGGTGGTGCGCCGCGCACTCGAAGAGGTGAGTCTCGCCGAGATGGTGTCCCCGGCGGCCCTGGGCACCGGCGTGCATCTCATACGCGGCCCCGACAGCCGTGCGAAACAACCCCTCTCATGACCTGGAGGCCAGCATCATGAATGCAGCAACCCGCCCCGACCCGCTCAGCAACTTTCTCGAACAGGAATATGCCGCAGGCTTCGTCACGACCCTGGAGACCGATTCGGTTCCCAAGGGACTCTCGGAGGACGTGATCCGTCTGATCTCCGCACGCAAGGGAGAACCCGAATTCCTGCTCGAATGGCGACTCGCTGCGTATCGGAACTGGCTCACCATGAGTTCGCCACAATGGGCGCAAGTAAGCTTTCCGCCGATCGACTTCCAGGACATCGTCTACTACTCTGCGCCGAAATCGAAGAAAGACGGCCCGCAGAGCCTCGACGACGTCGACCCCGAATTGCTGCGCACCTTCGAGAAACTGGGTGTCCCGCTCCATGAGCGCGCACGCCTGGCCGGGGTAGCCGTGGATGCGGTGTTCGATTCGGTGTCGGTCGGGACCACCTTCCAGAAGGAACTCGGCGCGCATGGCATCATCTTCTGCTCGTTCTCGGAGGCGGTGAAGGAGCATCCCGAGCTGGTGAAGAAGTACCTCGGCACCGTCGTGCCGCCGGGCGACAACTTCTATGCCGCGCTGAACTCGGCGGTGTTCTCCGACGGTTCCTTCGTGTTCATCCCCAAGGGTGTGAAGTGCCCGATGGAGCTTTCCACCTATTTCCGCATCAATGCCCGCGATACCGGACAGTTCGAGCGCACGCTGATCATCGCCGAAGAAGGGGCTTCGGTGAGCTACCTCGAAGGCTGTACCGCGCCGATGCGCGACGAGAACCAGCTCCACGCCGCGGTGGTGGAACTGATCGCGCTCGACGACGCCAAGATCAAGTACTCCACCGTGCAGAACTGGTACCCGGGCGACAAGGACGGCAAGGGCGGCATCTACAACTTCGTCACCAAGCGCGGCGACTGCCGCGGTGCGCGTTCGCACATCTCGTGGACCCAGGTGGAGACCGGCTCGGCGATCACGTGGAAGTACCCGAGCGTGATCCTGCGCGGTGACGATTCGGTGGGCGACTTCCACTCGGTGGCGCTTTCAAACCATCGCCAGCAGGCCGACACCGGCACCAAGATGATCCACATGGGGCGCAACACGCGGAGCACCATCCTCTCCAAGGGTATCTCCGCCGGCAACGGCAGCAACACTTTCCGCGGCCTGGTGCGGGTGACCCCCAAGGCCGAAGGCGCGCGCAACTATACGCAGTGCGATTCGTTGCTGATCGGCGACCGCTGCGCGGCGCATACCTTCCCGACCATCGAGGCACGCAACCCCTCGGCACGGGTGGAGCACGAGGCCACCACCTCGCGCATCGGCGAAGACCAGCTCTTCTATGCGATGCAGCGCGGCATCAGTGCGGAGGATGCGGTGTCGATGATCGTCAGCGGTTTCTGCCGCGAAGTGTTCAAGGAACTGCCCATGGAATTCGCCGTCGAGGCGCAGAAGCTGCTCGGCGTCAGCCTCGAAGGCAGCATCGGATAAGGAGAAGGAATCATGCTAGACATCAACGATCTTCAGGCCTCGGTCGACGGCAAGGCCATCCTCAAGGGACTGGACCTGCACGTCAAGGACGGCGAGGTGCACGCCATCATGGGGCCGAACGGCTCGGGCAAGAGCACGCTCGCCCAGGTGTTGGCAGGACGCGATACCTTCACGGTCGAGGGCGGCAGCGTCACCTGGGACGGCCAGGACCTGCTCGCAATGCCGGCCGAGGAGCGGGCGCGCGCCGGGCTCTTCCTCGCCTTCCAGTATCCGGTCGAGATTCCCGGCGTATCGAACGCCTATTTCCTCAAGGCCGCGGTCAACGCGGTGCGCCGCCACCGCGGCCTTGAGGAATTGGACGCGATGGACTTCCTCGCCCGCGTCAAGGCCGAGATGAAGTCCGTTGGCATGAGCGAGGAGTTCCTCTACCGGTCGGTCAACGAGGGTTTCTCGGGCGGCGAGAAGAAACGCAACGAAATGCTGCAGATGTCCCTACTCGAACCGAGGCTGGCGATTCTCGACGAGACCGACTCCGGCCTGGATATCGACGCGCTGAAGATCGTCGCCGACGGCGTCAATCGGCTGCGCTCGCCCGAACGCTCGCTGATCGTCATCACCCATTACCAGCGCCTGCTCGACTACATCGTGCCGGATCAGGTGCACGTGCTGTCGAAGGGCCGCATCGTGCGCTCTGGCGGACGCGAACTCGCCCTCGAACTGGAAGAGCACGGGTACGGCTGGATCGGTGACAGCGGCGACGTGCCGCACGCCCCGGGAGCGACAGCATGAGTGCAATCGACACCTGGGTCGCGCAGTTCGAAATGCAGGCGCCCGGATTGCCGGGTGCGCGACTGCCCTGGCTGGCCGGGCTGCGCCGGCGCGCGATGGAACGCTTTGCCGACGAGGGCTGGCCGACCCGGCGCCACAAGAACTGGAATCACACCTCGCTCGCCTTCATGGAGCAGCAGTCCTTCGCCGCGTCGGCCAGCGCCGCCGACCCGGCCGCCATCCTTGCCCGCGTAAAGGCGGAGGACGACGGCACGGGGCACTGGCTCGCCTTCGTCGGCGGGCATTTCAGCGCCGAGCTGTCGACCCTCGGTGCGCTGCCTGCCGGGGCGCGGATCGGCAGCCTCGCCGATGCCCTGGCCGCCGGAGACGACGGGATCGAAGCCGCATTCGGCAGTGCCGAAGACGGCGACAGTCCGGCCGCGATGAACGCGGCCTTCGCAGCCGACGGCGGATATGTCCGCCTCGCGCGCGGCGTGGTCGTGGCCGAACCCATTCACCTCGTCTTCATCGCCGGCCCCGGGGACACCAGCCGCCATCTGCGCAACCTCGTCATCGCCGACGCCGGTGCGCAGGCGACCGTCGTGGAGCACTACCCCGACAGCGGCGAGGCCGCGACGCTGACCACGGCCGTGACACGCATCGAAGCCGGTGCCGACGCGCGCATCACCCATCTGAAGCTTCAGCAGGAAGCCGAAGCGGCCATTCATCTCGCCACGATCGACGCGCTGCAGGCGCGCGGCTCGATGTTCGCGTCGCACTCGCTGTCCTTCGGCGCACGGCTCGCACGCAATGACATTCGCACCCGCTTCGACGGTGAGGGTTGCGAGACCCTGTTCAACGGCCTGTATCACGTCGATGGCCGGCGCCACGTAGACCACCAGACCCGGATCGACCATGCGCAACCGCGGGGCGTCAGCCGGGAGTTCTACCGCGGACTCGTCGACGGCACTGCGCGCGGCGTCTTCGCCGGTCGCATCGTGGTGGCCCAGGACGCCCAGCGCAGCGACGCGATGCAGCGCTGCGACAACCTGCTGCTGTCGAAGCAGGCCGAAGCCGACGCACGACCGGAACTGGAAATCTACGCCGACGACGTGAAGTGCGCCCACGGCGCCACCGTCGGCCAGATCGACGACGATAGCCTGTTCTACCTGCGCTCACGCGGGTTGGACCAGACCCACGCACGGCAGCTTCTGACCTACGCTTTCGCTGCCGAGGCCCTGGCCCGAATCGATCTTCCGCCGCTGCGCAAACGCGCCCGGGCCGCCCTGCTCGCCCGCCTGCCCGGCGGCAAGGTGCTGGAGGAACTGCTGTGAACGCGACACCCCATGCCGATCTCGCACCCGAGAGTCTGCAGGTCGCGGGCGACTTCCCGATCCTGTCACGCCCGGTGCATGGGCGACGGCTGGCATATCTGGACAACGGTGCGACGACCCAGAAGCCGGCGGCGGTGATCGAGGCCGAGGCCCGCTACTATCGCGAGTCCAACGCGAACATCCATCGCGGCGTGCACTGGTTGTCGCAGGACGCAACCGAGTTGTACGACTCGGCACGACAGACCGTGCGAGCGCTGCTCAACGCGGCCCATGTCGACGAGATCGTGTTCACCCGCGGCACCACCGAGGCGATCAACCTTGTCGCCCAGAGCTGGGGGCAGGCCAGCCTCGGGGCCGGCGACGAGATCCTGCTCACGACCATGGAGCACCACTCCAACATCGTCCCGTGGCAGCTCCTGTGCGATCGTACCGGCGCGGTGCTGAAGGTGGTGCCGGTCACTGACGCCGGCGAACTCGAGCTCGATGCCTTCGACGAACTTCTGGGCGAGCGCACCCGGCTCTTCGCTGTGACCCACGTATCGAACGCGCTGGGCACGGTCAATCCGCTGCCCATGCTGATCGAGAAGGCCCATGCAGCCGGCGCCCTGGTGCTGGTCGACGGCGCACAGGCCGTGGCTCACCAGACGGTCGACGTGCAGGCGCTGGGATGCGACTTCTATGCCTTCTCCGGACACAAGCTCTACGGCCCCACGGGGATCGGCGCCCTCTATGCGCGTGCGGAGCTGCTCGCGGCGATGCCGCCGTGGCAGGGCGGCGGCGACATGATCCGCACGGTGAGCTTCGAGCGCTCGACCTGGGCCGACGCGCCGCAGCGCTTCGAGGCCGGCACACCCAACATCGCCGGCGCGATCGGCCTGGCGGCGGCGATCGACTACGTTCAGGGCATCGGTCTGGAGCGCATCGCCGCGCACGAGCGCGCATTGCTCGCCTACGCGACCGAAGTGACCGGCGCCATTCCCGGCGTGCGTATCATCGGCACCGCCCGGCACAAGGCGGGAATCCTGTCCTTCCTCGTCGATGGCATCCACCCCCACGACCTCGGTACCATCCTGGACACCGAAGGCGTCGCGATTCGCGCCGGGCACCACTGCGCAATGCCCTTGATGACGCGCTTCGGCATTCCCGGCACCGCACGGGCGTCGCTGGCCATGTACAACGACACCGCCGACATCGACGCGCTCGTGACGGCCATCCACAAGGCACAGGAAATGTTCGGCACCAGGAGCCGCCCCTCATGAGCGACATGCACGGCAACCTGCGCGAGCTGTACCAGGAAGTCATCTTCGACCACAATCGCCAGCCGCGCAATTTCCACCCGATGCCGGAGGCCGACCATCAGGCCGACGGCCACAATCCGCTGTGCGGCGACCAGCTCACCGTGTTCCTGCGCATCGAGAACGGCGTGATCGAGGATGCGAGCTTCGTCGGCCACGGCTGCGCGATCTCCACCGCATCCGCCTCGCTGATGACCGAGGCGATCAAGGGCAAACCGGTCGAAGAGGTCGAGGCGCTGTTCCGCGATTTCCATGCGCTGCTCACCGACGTGCCGCCCGAGCGCGACTTCGGCAAGCTGGTCGCGCTGGCGGGCGTGCGCGAGTTTCCCGCCCGGGTGAAGTGCGCGACGCTCGCCTGGCACACCCTGCACAACGCAATCGCCGGGGAACACGACCCCGCGCGCACCGAATGAGGAATGATCATGGGCGAGCGCTATGGTGAAACCGAATCCCGCACCCTGACCCGCGACTGTGCGGCAGTGAGCGTACCCTGGGGAAAACCGGAGACCCTCGAGGAAGGCAGCTATGCATTGATCACGCAGCGCCTGGGCACCTCGATCACGGTCATGAGCGGCGGCAACCTGTACCGCATCGACGAGCGCAACGCCGACGCGCTCGGACTCGAGCCGCAACTGCCCGATACTCCCGACACCCCGCACCATGAGGGCGAAATCGACGCGGAAGCGGTCGAGCGCGCCGCGTGGGCCCAGCTCTCGAGCTGCTACGATCCCGAGATCCCGATCGACATCGTGAACCTCGGCCTCGTCTACGCCTGCACCGCCGAGCCGAGAAGCGACGGCACCTTTCGCCTCGCGGTGAAAATGACGCTGACCGCGCCCGGCTGCGGCATGGGCACGTTGATCGCGGACGAGGCGCGCGAGAAACTGCTGAGCATCCGCGGCGTCAGCGACGCCACCGTCGAACTGGTGTGGGATCCGCCCTGGAGCCGCGAGATGATGAGCGAGGCCGCGCGGCTGGAGATGGGGCTGTTCTGAACACCTGCGCCGGTGTGCCAGAATCTCCGATCCTGATCGGTCCATCTACAATTGAAGCGAGCGCTTTTTTCGCGAGGAGATTCGGCATGGACGTCATCAAGCAGATTCTGTCGTCGTTCCGCAGCACGCTGCCGGCAGGCAGCAGGACGGCGGCCGCAATCGATCGGGGGGCACCACCCGAGGAGATTTCCGTGTGTGCAACCGAGGAAGGTCTGCATGCGCTGGCCGGCGCCCTTTTCGAAGCCTGTGAGCAGGGCCTGGCGTCCGGCCCGGGCTCGGACCCTGATGTCAGCGTGAACAGTGCACTCTCCGAACGGCTGCGCGCATTTCGTCTGCAACTGCCTGCATCCAGCGCAACGGCGAAACTGATCGATGCCGGCGCGAGCCTGGAGGAAATCTCGGAAGCGGCCGAGTCCGAGGGTCTCGACTCACTCGTCGGCATGCTCGTTGAGGCCGAACAGGAACAATCGCGGCGAGGCACTTGAGGGCCGCACGATCACCAGGCACGATACTCATTCACAGCCTGGCAGCGGCGTGCCGGTTTCGGCAAGCACGGCAAGCCACTCCCCGGCCTCCCTGAAGGGGCGTGCCGAACGCTCGGCTCGCGCGCGAATATGTGCTCCCTCGATGGTCGTCAGCAGCAGGCCGGCGAACGATTCGGATCTGGACGCATCACCGAAGTCGAAATGCCGGGCGATCGACGCGACCCACTCCGACAGACAGGTCGCCAACACCGTGCGCAGGGTCTCGAGATCCTCGCCGAGATCCAGCGTGACAGCCCCGACAGCACAGCTTCGGCGGAAGTCGGCATCTTCCGCCCGCTGCGCGAAGGCCTCGAAGAGCGCTTTCACCTTGTCCGGCGCCCGGGTTTCGGTGGCCAGCGTCTGCTCGATGAACGCCTGGATCCGCCTTGAATAGATCTCGAGCGCCTCGGTGACGATCTGCAGCTTGCCATTCGGAAAGAAGTGGTAGACCGACCCCTTGGGCGCGCCGCTCTCGCGCACGATCTCGTTGATCCCTGCCCCCGACAGCCCGGACCCTCGCATCAGTACGATGGCAGCCTCGATCATGCGATCACGGCTACCGACTCCGGTATCGATATTCATCTTGCCTCCGTAACTAGACCGGTCTATATATTTTATATCTTAGCTGTGTTTCCCGAAGGAGGCCACCATGAACGACCAAGCCACCGCGACACGTCCGCACACCGAAGCGACGGAATGGAACCAACGGGTCGATCTGGCGGCGTGCTACCGCCTGGTGGCCGCGTACGGATGGGACGATCTGATCTTCACCCACATCTCGGCCCGCGTACCTGGACCGGAACACCATTTCCTGATCAATCCGTACGGGTTGATGTTCGACGAGATCCGCGCGTCCGATCTGGTCAAGGTGGATCTGGACGGCCGGAAGCTGGCCGCTGACGCACACGACATCAATCCGGCCGGCTTCACGATACACAGTGCCATTCACGCAGCCCGCGAAGACGCTCTGTGCGTACTGCATGTACACAGCGTCAACGGCGTCGCCGTCTCCGCGCAGGAGGAGGGTCTGCTGCCCCTGTCGCAACACGCGATGTTCGTGCTGTCATCGCTCGCCTACCACGACTACGAAGGCGTCGCGCTGGAGGAAGACGAGAAGCCGCGCCTCATCCGTGATCTCGGCAACAAGCGCTTTCTCATGCTCCGCAATCACGGCTTGCTGACGGTCGGCCGGTCGGTCGCGGAGGCCTTTGTGGCGATGTACTTCTTCGAAACGGCGTGCATGATCCAGGTGCGTGCCTTGAGCGGGGGTAGTCGAATGCGCCGCATTCAACCGTCGATCGTCGACGGTGCGCAGGGACAGTGGGAAAAGGTGACGCGCGGGGCCGGCGGCGGGCTCGCCTGGCCCGCCCTGCTACGCAAGCTCGATCGCATCGATCCCACCTATCGCAACTGAACCTTCACGGCGCGATCCTGATCCGCTCCAGCCCCTCGGCAACGGCGTCGCCGTCGGCGGGGCGAACCAGTCGCGCAAGCTCGGCGCCGTCCCGGAGAAAGATCAGCGTGGGCCACAGCTTCACGCCGAAACTG